>NZ_JBEXHQ010000035.1:0-75925 GCF_040607915.1 Micromonospora sp. NPDC005215
TGCCCGCCATCTCGATGTGCTGGTGAGCGGTATACCCCAGAGGTATAAATATGACTCAGAGGTATACCGCTCACTACCGCATCCGCCCCGACGGAGGTGACCGACGGTCACCCCCCGAGCCTGGGTGAGTAACTACACGCCTAGGGTGCGCCGGTCGACCGCGATGGGCGCGCGCTACTCCGAGAAGCGGTCACCAATCTGGATCTCGTCGTACCGAGGTTTCGGTACGCAGGAGTTCCTGCTCCCGCCGCTGTCGGTGACGTAGGTGATCCGGTAGCAGGTCCGCAGGCGGCACAGCTGGCCTTTGCGATTGCAGACGGACGTCGAGGTCGGCTCCTTGCCCGAGACGGCACCCTCGGTGTCACCGCGCGCCAACGACGCGATCAGTCCGATCGCCACGGCGAGAGCGCAGGCGATTCCCACCACCACGATGATCGGTTTTTTTGCCGACTCTCGGCGGCGGCGGGGCTGTTCCTCGCCGCCGGGATGCGCCGACGACGGACGGCCGTCTTCCTCGGTCACCTACCCACCCCCGTGTCACGGCCACCGTATAAGGACGTGGCAACGGCGGCGGGATAGCCCGATTTCGCTGAACTGGAGTCGATCTCGACCCCAAACGGTCGGTCGGACGTGGTTTCTGTCGGACCCGGTGGTTAGCGTCGATGTCACCGATGGTGCTCGGTTGGCGACGACAAGGCGCGAGCTGGCACCGCGAGCCGATCAGGAGGGGCAATGCTCATCGACTGCGACGGGTGCGCACAGCGGGCCGACGGCTGTTCCGGCTGCCCGCTGACCGCCCTGTTCGACGAGACGTCCCCGGCGGCCGGGCTGGTCGCCGCCGAGGTCGAGGCCATCGAGGTGCTCGCCCGGGCCGGCTTCGACGTGGAGGTGCTGGCCGCGCCGGCGCGCTCCGAGGCTCGCCGCCCTGCTGTCCGCCGGATCGCCTGAGCGCCACACCGCGCCCGGAAGCGGGCTCCGCGCGGGCCATAGGATGAGCGGTCACGACGGGAGGACGGCGCGATGAGCGGGACACGACGGGATGACGGCCGGCTCGTCGGCGCTGCGCTCGGCGGCGCTGCACGCGGCGGCTCGGTGTGCGGCGGCTCTGCGCGCGGCGACTCGGTGTGCGGCGGCTCGGTGTGCCGCGGCGGCGAAAAGGCGCGCCGCACGGCGGTGTCCCGTTGACCCCGCGCGGGTGGGCGCTGCTGACGCTGGCCGGGTTGACCATTGCGCTGGTCGTGGTCGCCGCGCTGTTCATCCCGTGGCACCGACCGCCGGCCCCGCGGGCCGACCAGCTCGCCGCGCTGCGTGACCTGCCGGCCGAGCAGGTGGCCAAGGGGCGGGAGTTCCGGGCCGCGCTGCGTCCGGGCGGTTACACCGCGCTCGCCGTGGGGCTGCTTGTCGCTCTCGCGCTCGGGCTGACCCCGCTGGGCAGCCGCCTGGTCGAGCTGGTGGGCCGGCCGTTCGGGGGGCACTGGGCCGCGCAGGCGGTCCTCGGCGGGCTGGCCGTGATGCTCGTCGCCGACCTGGTGACGCTTCCGTTCGCCGCCTGGCGCCAGAGCGTGCTCACCCGCTACGGGTTGAGCACCAACGGCTGGAGTGGCTGGGCGGTCGACCTGCTCAAGTCGTACGCGGTCAGTGCGGTGATCGGCGCGGTGGCGCTGGTCGGCTTCTACGCGGTGATCCGGTTCGCGCCGCGCTGGTGGTGGGCGTTCGGCGCGGCGGGTGCGGCGCTGCTGGTGGTGCTGCTGTCGTTCGTGCTGCCGGTGCTTGTGGAGCCGGTCTTCAACAAGTTCACCCCGATGGAGCAGGGCCCGCTGCGGGCCGAGCTGATGAGCATGGCCGCCCGCGACGGGGTGCCGGTGCGAGACGTGCTGGTCGCCGACGCGTCCCGGCGCACCAGGGCGGTCAACGCGTACGTCTCCGGTCTCGGACCGACCCGGCGGGTGGTCGTCTACGACACGCTGCTGCGCGAGGCGACGCCGGCCGAGGTGACCGCCGTGGTGGCCCACGAGTTGGGGCACGCGAAGGATTCCGACGTGACGGTGGGCACCCTGACCGGGGCGCTGGGTGCCGCGGCCGCCGTGGTGGCGCTCTATCTGCTCGGCTCGTGGGCGCCGCTGCTGCGGCTGGCTGGCGTCGACTCGGTCGCCCAACCACGCGCCTTTCCGTTGCTGCTGGCACTCGTCACGGTGGCCGGGCTGGTCGCCGCGCCGGTGCAGGCGCTGATGTCGCGACGGGTGGAAGCTCGGGCCGACGCACACGCGCTCGCGCTGACCCGTGATCCGCAGGCGTTCGAGTCGATGCAGCGCCGGCTCGGTTCGGTCAACCTCGGCGACCCCGATCCGCCGCGCTGGGAATATCTCTACTCGGCCTCGCATCCGTCCACCGTCGAGCGGATGGCCGCCGCCCGCGCGTACGCCCGGGAGGCCGGCCGATGAGCCGCACGCTGCTGATCACAAACGATTTTCCGCCCCGTCCGGGCGGCATCCAGTCCTTCGTGCACAACCTCGCGGTGCGACAACCGGCCGGCTCGGTGGTCGTTTACGCGTCGAGCTGGCGAGGGGCCGCGAAGTTCGACGCCGACCAGCCGTTCGAGGTGGTCCGGGAGCGCACCCGGGTGCTGCTGCCCACCCCGTTGATCGCCCGCAGGGCGGCACGGTTGGCGCGCGCGTACGACTGCGACACCGTGTGGTTCGGTGCGGCGGCCCCGTTGGGGTTGCTCGCCGCCGGCCTGCGTCGACGGGCCGGCGTCCACCGGGTGGTGGCGCAGACCCACGGCCACGAGGTTGGTTGGGCGGCGCTGCCGGCGGCCCGGCCCGCGCTGCGGCGCATCGGTCGGGGTGTGGATGTCACCACCTACCTCGGCGAGTACACCCGCAGCCGGTTGGCGCGCGTGCTGGACGGGGTGACCGAGCTGCGCCGGCTCGCACCCGGGGTCGACGTGGACACCTACCACCCGACAGTGGATGGCGAGCAGGTCCGGGCCCGGCTCGGTTTGACCGACCGTCCGGTGGTGGTCTGTGTGTCCCGGCTGGTGCCGCGCAAGGGTCAGGACATGCTGATCCGGGCACTCCCGGAGATCCGCCGCCGGGTGCCCGAGGCGGCACTGCTGATCGTCGGCGGCGGGCCGTACCGGGCGACCCTGGAGAAGCTGGCCCGTCAGACCGGTGTGGAGCGGGACGTGGTGTTCACCGGCTCGGTGCCGTCGGCCGAGCTGCCGGCGCACTACGCGGCCGGCGACGTCTACGCGATGCCGTGCCGCACCCGCAACCGTGGTCTTGACGTGGAGGGGCTGGGCATCGTCTACCTGGAGGCGTCCGCGACCGGCCTGCCGGTGGTGGCCGGTGACTCCGGGGGCGCACCGGACGCGGTCCGCGAGGGGGAGACCGGTTACGTCGTACGCGGGCGGGACGTGGCCCAGCTTGCCGACCGGGTCGCCCGGCTGCTCGCCGACCGGGACCTGGCCCGCCAACTGGGCGCTGCCGGCCGGGCCTGGGTGGAGCGGGAGTGGCGCTGGGAGGCGCAGGCGGAACGGATGAGGGCGCTGCTCGTCGGCTGAGCGCCGGCCGCGTTCAGCTCTCCCGGGCCGGCGCGTAGCGCGGCACGTACTCCTGGCCGGTGAGCTTCTGGATCTCCGCCATCACCTCGTCGGTGACCGTCCGGATGTCGCGCGGCCCGTTGATCCGGTCGGCGACCGGGATCGGCGGGCCGAACCGCAGGGTGACCGGATGTCGACGGGGCAGCCGCGCGTCGACGGACAGCACCTCGGCGGTGCCGAGCACGCCGACCGGAATGATCGGCACCCCGGCGTCGCGGGCCAGCCGGGTCATCCCGACGCGGCCCCGGTAGAGCCGCCCGTCCGGGGAGCGGGTGCCCTCCGGGTAGATGGCGACCAGGCCACCGGCGCGCAGCACGGGTATGGCGGCGTCGAGAGCGCGCAGGGCGGCCCGGCCGCCGGCGCGGTCGACCGGGATGGCGCCCATGCCGGCGACGATCCGCCGGTTGAGCCAGCCGCCCGGACCGTGGCCGTTGAAGTACTCGACCTTTGCCCAGAAGGTGACGTGTCGGGGCGTCGAGGTGACGAGAAACCACTCGTCGGCGACGGACAGGTGATTGCCGGCGAGGATCGCGCCGCCGTGTCGGGGCAGGTGCTCAAGCCCTTCCACGTGGGGTCGCCAGCCCATCCGCAGTGCGGTGCCGACGGTCAGCTTGGTGACGTCGTACAGCAGGGGCACGTGTCCTCCGGGGTCGAGTTTCAGGCCGGCGCCGGGCCGAGGTGGGCCTCCAGCGCGGCGCGCAGCAGGGTGTCGTCGTCGGTGGCGCCGGTGGCCAGCGGCAGGCTGCCCCAGGCCCAGAGCTGGGCGATGCCGTGCAGGTTTGCCCAGAGCGCGCCGGCGAGCACCGCCGCGGGCGCGTCGGTGGGCCGACGTACCTGCGCCACCAGGTCGGCCAGGACGGTGAACAGCGGCAGGCTCGTCTCGCGCAGCCGTAGCCGGCCGCTGTCCAGCAGGTCGTGGCGGAACATCAGCTCGAACATGCCGCGGTGGGCCGCCGCGAAGTCCAGGTACGTCCGGGCCAGCGCGGTCAATCGGGTACGCGGGTCCGGGTCGACGTCGCGCATCGTCTGCTCGACGCGGGCGGTGAGGTCGGCGAAGCCCTCCCGGGCGACGGCGGAGAGCAGGTCGACGTGGGTGGGGAAATAACGGCGCGGTGCGCCGTGCGAGACCCCGGCACGGCGGGCGATCTCCCGCAGTGACACCGCCGACTGGCCCTCACGCAGCACCAGGTCCACCCCGGCAGCCACCAGCCGCCCCCGTAGGCCCGTCTCATCCGCGCCCATAGACACTGTCTACCAGCGACCGTAGACGCTGTCTACCCTCGTGCGGGTCGCCCCGGCGGCGCGCGCCGTGAGGTGAACGGGCCGGAGCGCGGGCCGGGCCGGGCCGGTGGTCGGGTCGAGGATTCAGCGGATGCGGGCCAGGATCCGGTCGGCGGGGGCCGGGCGCCCGAAATGCCAGCCCTGGCCGGCGTCGCAGCCGATCGCCCGTAGCCGCTCGGCCTGCCCGGCGGTCTCCACGCCCTCGGCGGTGACCGTCAGGTCCAAGGCGTGCGCCAGGGAGACCAGCGAGGCGAGGATCCGCTCGTCGGTGCGGCCGACCGAGGGTGACCGCAGGCCGGCGACGAACTCCCCGGCGACCTTCAGTTCGGTCACCGGCAGGTCCCGTAGATAGGCCAGGTTGCTGTAGCCGGTGCCGAAGTCGTCGATGGCGATCCGTACCCCGAGGTCGGCCAGCACCCGCAGGGCGCGGACCGGCTCCTCGGCGGTGCTCATCATCGTGCTCTCGGTGATCTCCAGTTGAAGCCGCTCCGGCGGCAGGCCGGTCTGCCGCAGGAGCGCGCGAACCTCCTGCACCAGCCCGGGGCGGTGCACCTGGCGTACCGCCAGGTTGACGCTGACGAACGGTGCGGCGCCGCTACCGGGCGCCCATGCTTCCGCCTCGCGGCAGGCCTCGGCCAGCACCCAGCCGCCCAACTGGACGATCAGGCCGGTCTCCTCGGCCAACCCGATGAAGCTGTCCGGGCGCAGCACCCCCAGCTCCGGGTGCCGCCAGCGGACCAGCGCCTCGACGCCGACCAGGCTGCCGTCGCGCAGTGAGGTCAGTGGCTGGTAGTCGAGGTAGAACTCGCCCCGCTCCAGCGCGGCCGGGATGGCCGCGGAGAGCGCGTACCGGGCCAGTTCGCGTTGGTTGCGCTCGGCGTCGTAGAGCGCCCAGCGCGCACCGCCGGCGGACTTCGCCCAGTGCAGGGTGCTGTCCGCGGCCCGCATCAGGTCACTGGGATTGGCTCCGGCCACCTGACGCTCGACGATGCCGATGCTCGCCGAGATCTGCAGCTCGTGCCCGTCGACGAGCGCCGGTGTCCGGACCGCGGCAAGCGCGGTCTCGGCCAACGCCACCATGTCGTCGGTGCCGCCGCTGCGTTGCACAAGGATGACGAACTCGTCCCCGCCGAGCCGGGCCACCAGGTGTTCACCCATGGCCTCGCACAGCCGTTCGGCCACCGTGACCAGCAGCCGGTCACCGACCTGGTGCCCCAGGGTGTCGTTGACGACCTTGAAGCGGTCCAGGTCCAGGAAGCACACCCCGACGCGCTGCGCGCCCCGGCCGGGTTCGTTGAGCGCCGCGGTGAGCCGCTCGGTGAACAGCGTCCGGTTGGGCAGACCGGTGAGCGGGTCGTGGGTGGCCTGATGACGGAACCGTGCCTCGCTGGCGCGCAGCGCCCGCTCGGCCTGCGTCCGGGCCCTCATGGCGGCCCGGCGAATCGACTCCTGCTCGTCGAGAGTGCGGTCGCGCAGCGCGCGGGCGTAGCCGGTCGCCACGGCCGCCAGCAGCCGGGCCATCCGGTCCTCGACCTCCTCGGCCACCAACCCGAGGTCGCGCACCAACCGAAGCTGGATGACCTCGACGGTACGACCCAACCCCTCCGCGGAGGCGATGTGCGCGGCGACCAGCTCGGCACCGACCCGGTGCCCGGCACGCAGGTCGAACGGCTCCGTGAGCAACGCGCCGGCCAGTTGCCCGGTGAGCCGGTCCAGCATGGTTTCCAGCTGGGCCTGGGTCATCGGCAGGTAGCTGGTGCCGGAGACCGCCTTCGCCCAGGCGCGGGCGAACGTGCCCGGACGGGAGGCCGCCTCGGGCGGCTCAGCCACCGAGTCGCCCGACGCCGCCCATGAAGACCGCGCGCTCGGCGTCCTCCGCGCTCTCCGGGGTGTCCGGTCGCCACTGGGGCACCCACACCACGCCGGGGTCGAGCAGCTCGAACCCGTCGAAGAGCGCGGTCAGCTCAGCCCGACCGCGTATCCACAGGGGATTGTCGGTGCGCCGGTAGACCCGCTCCGCCTCGGCGCGTTCGTCGTCGCTGCGCCCGTCGTCGCTGGCCTGCGACAGCACCAGATAGCTGCCGGGGGCGAGAGCGTCACGCAGCGTGCGCAGCAGCTCGGCCGGTCGGTCGTCATCCGAGACGAAGTGCAGGACGGCCACGACCATCACGGCCACCGGTTGGCTCAGGTCGAGCAGCTTGCGAACATCCGGGTGGGCCAGGATCGCCTCCGGGTGCCGCAGGTCCTCCTGCACCACCACCGCCCGTTCGTTGCCGGCGAGGATCTCGCGGCTGTGCGCCACCGCCACCGGGTCGACGTCCACATAGACCACCCGCGACTGCGGGTCGAGCCCCTGGGCGATCTCGTGCACGTTGCCGACGGTCGGGATGCCCGAGCCGATGTCCAGGAACTGCCGGATCCCGGCCTCGGCGAGGTGGTGCACGGCCCGGCGCAGGAACGCCCGGTTGGCCTGGGCCATCAGCGGCGCCTCCGGCACCGCCGCGACCATCGCCTGCGCCGTGGCGCGGTCCGCGGCGAAGTTGTGCGAGCCGCCGAGGTAGTAGTCGTACATCCGCGCGACGCTCGGGCGCTCGATGTCGATCGTGTCGGGTGCCCAGTCCGGCCGCTGCATGCGATCCACCCCTCGAGTCCGCGACGCGGGCGTCGTCGCCCGCGCGGGTATTGTGCACCCGCCACGCACGCCAGACCATAGCGTGCGCGAGGTTGCCCGCCGACGTTGGTCGATGCGCGACGGTCCGCGCTGGCCGAAGCTGGCGCGGACCGTCGGTCGTGAAGTCCCGCTGCACGAGCGGGGGCAGGTCAGAACTTCGGCGCGTCCGGTGCTTCGAGCAGGCCGAGCCGCAGAGCGGTCATCAGCGCCTGGGCCCGGTTGGCAGCGCCGAGCTTCTCGTAGAGCTTGGAGATGTGCGTCTTGGCCGTGGACTCGCTGACGAACAGTTGCTTGGCGATGCCGGCCACGCTCATTCCGTCGGCGAGCAGCCGCAGCACCTGCCCCTCGCGGGGAGACAACTGCGGACCGGACGGCGCGAGCCGGCGCTTCATCGCCTCGGCCAGATCGGCGGCGGTGAACGCGCTGGGGGAGGAGGCGGCGTGCCGCGCGGCGGCCACCACCTCGTCGGCCGGGGCGGTCTTCGGCACGAAGGCGCTCGCACCGGCCTCCAGGGCACCGAAGAGCTGGTCGTCGCCGGCGTACATGGTCAGCACCACGATGCCCATCGACGCACTGGACTTGCGCAGCGCGCGGGTGGCCTCCAGGCCGCTGCCGTCGGGCAGCCGCAGATCCATGATCACCACGTCCGGCTGCAGGGCGCCGGCCTGGCGTACCCCCTCTGCCGCCGTGGCGGCCTCACCGACGACCTCGAACTGCCGGTCGCGTTCGAAGGCGTGGCGCAGGCCCTTACGAATCAGGTCATGATCGTCAACAAGGAGGACCTTGGTGCGGGTGGCCGGTGTCGGACTTGTGGTCATCCTCGGGTTACTCCCCTTCTGGTGCTGCGCTGTCGCGCACGTTATCTCGGCGGGACGAGGTGCCGACAACCACGGCCACTGTCGTGCCACTGGGTTGCCGCGGCCTGATCTCCAACCGGCCCCGGATACGTTCCGCCCTCTCGGCCATGATCGCAAGACCGTACCGTCCGTCGGGGCGCTGGTCAGCCATCCCCTGACCGTCATCCGACACTTCTATTTGCGCGTACGGGGGGTCGACCTCGCACGTGACCCACAAATTCGAGGCGCCGGCGTGCTTGCGCGCGTTGGTCACCGCCTCCTGGGCGATGCGCAGCAACTCGGCCTCGGTGGCGGCCGGCAGGCGGGCGGTGGACTCGTCCAGCGAGAGGTGCACCCGCAGCCCGCCGGACGCGCCAACGGTGCGCGCGTACTCGGCGATGGCCGCGGCCAGCCCGCCCTGCCGGTCCACCTCGCTGCGCAGCTCGAAGAGGCTCAGCCGCAGTTCCTGGATCACCCGGGTCACCTCGCCGCGCAGCGTACGCAGGGCCTCGGCGGTCTCGTCGGCGTCGTCGAAGACGGTGGCCATGGCGTTGTCGATGCCGTAGCCGACCATCACCAACTCCTGCGCCACCCCGTCGTGGATCTCCCGGGCCAACCGCTGCCGTTCCTCGTTGGTGGCCAGCGAGCGCACCTCGTCGAAGAGCAGCGCCGCCTCCAGCCGCAGCGCGGCCGGGCGGGTCAGCGCGGTCACCCGGGACACCACCGGCGGTGGGTACGCGTGCGCGGCGTCCGCCTCCAGCACCACCAGCCCCACCGTCCGCACCCCGGCGACCAGCGGAACGATCAGCGCGGACACGTCCGGGCCCCGGTGCGAGCGGGACTGCGAGCGGGCGGCCGTCGTGGCCTGCTGGCTGGCCCAGGCGTCGGCGATCGCCGAGTCCGCGTCCAGCGTCGTCTCCCAGTCCACCCGGTCGACGCCGGACTGGGCGAGCACCACGAGCCGTCCTCCGCCGCTGGCCGACAGCACCGCGCCGCGGTCCGCCTGGGCCACCGTGCGCAACTCCTCAAGCAGGTGCTCGGAGATGCCGCCCGGGTCCAGGGTGGCGCCGGGCAACTGTCGGGCCACCGTCCGCAGCTGGGTCAGCAGCCGGGTCGCCTCGGCGTACGGCTGGGGTTTGCCCTCACCGCGGACCACCATCACCCGGTGCAGGGTGCCGGCGGCGTAGAGCCCGAGCGCCGCCAGGATCAGCCACTGCGCGCAGACCGCGAGGTAACCCGGCTGGCCGAGCTGCGGCCCTCCTTCGACCTGGGTCAGCGCACCGCTGATCAGCAGGGTGGCGGCGGTGACCGCGAGCAGGGCGGCGCCTTCGCGGAAGCGGCGGCGCAGCGCGGTGACGGTCACCGGGACCGCCAGGTAGGGCAGCACCGCCGAGGCGCCGAGCCCGTCGACGGTGCCGATCGACGCCACCGCGGCCACCTGGCTCGCGGCCAGGCCCAGCACCACCACCTCGGCCACCCGACTCAGCGGGGCGATCAGCCGGTGGTGCGGGGCCAGCAGGGACGGGAGCCCGGCCACCGCCAGCAGCGCGATCCACCACAGTTGGGTGACGTCGCGGGTGGCGAAGAGGGTCAGGATGGCGATCAGCGCCAGCATCACCAGGCGGGCGGCTGCGGCGAGGGGATGCGGGTGCGGTGCGGTGGCTGTGGATGCGGGCACGTGACGGATGGTAGTCAGCCTCGGTAGATGTCGGCGATGTCCGCCGCGTACGTCTTGTGGACGACCTGGCGCTTGACCTTGAGCGACGGGGTCAGCTCGCCGGTCGCCTCGGTGAAGTCGCGGGGCAGGACCCGGAACGTCTTGATCGCCTCGGCCTTGGAGACGGCCTGGTTCGCGGTGTCGACAGCGGCCTGGATCTCCCTGCGTAGGGCCTCGTGCTCCCGCAGCTGCTCGACCGGGGTGTCGGCGGGCATCCCGGCGCCCTCCAGCCAGGCCGGCAGCGCCTCCTCGTCGATTGTGACAAGCGCCGCGATGAACGGCTTGCGGTCACCGACGACGACACACTGGCTGATCAACGGGTGCGCCCGGACCAGGTCCTCCAGCACCGCGGGGGCGACGTTCTTGCCGCTGGCGGTGACGATCAACTCCTTCTTGCGCCCGGTGATGCTCAGGTAGCCGTCGGCGTCGAGCTGGCCCAGGTCGCCGGTACGGAACCACCCGTCGGTGCTGAGCGCCTCGGCGGTCGCCGTCTCGTTGCGCCAGTACCCCTGGAAGATCAGCTCGCCGGAGATCAGGATCTCGCCGTCGTCCTCGATCCGCACTGTCACGCCGGGCAGTGGGCGGCCGACGGTGCCGATCCGGGTGCCGGTGGGCAGGTTCGCCGCGGCGGCGGGCGAGGTCTCGGTCAGGCCGTAGCCCTCCAGGACCGTCACGCCGATGCCCCGGAAGAAGTGACCGAGCCGCGCGCCGAGCGGCGCGCCGCCGGAGATGGCGTCGCGGCACCGCCCACCGAGCGCGGCGCGCAGCTTGCCGTAGACCAGCCGGTCGAAGACCACGTGCTGGGCGCGCAACGCCAGACCCGGTCCGCCCGGGGTCTCCAGAGCCTCGCTGTACGCGATGGCGACCTGCTCGGCGCGGGCGAAGATGCCGCCCTTACCGTCGGCCTCGGCCTTCTGCTTGGCCGCGTTGTAGACCTTCTCGAACACCCGGGGTACGGAGAGCACGAAGGTCGGCCGGAACGCCTGCAACTCGGCGACCAGGTTCTTGGTGTCGGCGCAGTGGGCCATGGTGGCCCGCGCCTGGACGACGCCGATCTGGATCAGCCGGGCGAAGGCGTGTGCCAGTGGGAGGAAGAGCAGGGTGGACGCGCCGGCGTTGAACAGGTTCGGCAGCACCGGCACCGCGTTGGCGATGTCGGCGTACATGTTGCGGTGGGTGAGCACGCAGCCCTTGGGGCGGCCGGTGGTGCCGCTGGTGTAGATGATGGTGGCCAGGTCGTTGGCGCCGACCGCCTTGCGTCGCCGCTCGACCTCGGCCAGCTCGACAGTGGCACCGATCCTGACCAGCTCGTCGACCCCGCCGAGGTCGATCTGCCAGACGTGGTTCAGCTCGGGCAGCCGGTGTCGGACGCCGGCGATCAGGGCGGCGTGCGCGTCGGTCTCGACCACGACGGCGACCGCGTTGGAATCCTCGATGATCCATGCGGCCTGTTCGGCGCTGGACGTCTCGTAGATCGGCACGGTGACCGCTCCGACGGTCCAGATGGCGTAGTCCAGCAGCGTCCACTCGTACCGGGTGCGGCTCATCAGCCCGACCCGGACACCGGGTTCGATGCCGGCGGCGATCAGTCCCCGGGCCACCGCGGCCACCTCGTCCCGAAACTGCCGGCAGGTCACCTCGGACCAGACGGTGACGGTGCCCTCGGCACCGGGGGTGGGGCGGGCGAACTGGACGGCGTCGGGCGCGGCCTCGGCGTTGTCCCAGACCGGATCGGTGAGGTTGGCCGCGTCGCCAACGGTGATGATCGGCGGGACGGAGAACTCGCGCACCTGCACTCCTTCGTGCTCGCACTGGCCGGGCCGGCCACCGCCGACGGACGGTGGCTGTGTCGAAACCTACCCGGTGAGCACTGGCACACTGCTAGGGCCTGCGCTGTCCCCGCCCCCTGCGGACCTCGGGCGGCGCGGCGGGGACGGCGCGGCGTGGAGGTGTGGCCCGCCGGGTAGCCTCCCCCCATGGCGGACTCCTCCACCCAGTCGATCATCATCGGCGCCGCACCAGATCGGGTGACGGCGGTCATCTGCGACTTCGCGGCCTACCCGGAGTGGACCGACGCGGTTCGCCGCGCCGAGGTCGTCGAGGAGTACGAGGACGGCTACGCCAGCCAGGTGCGCTTCACCATCGACGCCGGGGTGATGGCCGACGAGTACGTGCTCGCCTACGAGTACGCCGAGGACCTCTCCCGGATCGAGTGGCACCTTGTCGCTCCCTCGAAGATGCAGAAGTCCCAGCGCGGTTCGTACGACCTGGTGGGTAACCCGGACGGCAGTACGACGGTGACCTACACGCTGGAGGTCGACCTGTCGGTGGGGATGCTCGGGATGTTTCGGCGCAAGGCCGAGAAGATGATCATGGATACCGCGTTGAAGCAGCTCAAGCGCCGGGTAGAAGCAACCGGTGCGGCGCAGTGACGGGTCCGGTGGCACGGTAGAGGAGCCGAGGGTGGGCGGAACGGATCCGGGTTCGGCCCGGGAAGAGGCGGAGCGGCTGGTCGCCACCCTGCTCGCGGGGGCGCGACTGGCCTCCGCCGGCTCGGCGGGCGGCGCGTTCGGCTCGCTGGGCGGGGTGCTGGCCGGTGTCCTCGGTCACAGTATCGACTCGGACGGGCGTCCCGGCGCCGGCGGTGCTTTCGCCACCGGATCGGCCGAATGCTGCGTCTGCCCGGTCTGTCGGGGCATCGCCGCGTTACGCGACCCAAGTCCGGAATTCGCCGAACGCCTCGCGACCGGCGCCGGTGATCTCGCGGCGGGCGTCGCAAGCCTGCTCCGCGCGTTCTCCCCGGCGCAGACGTCCCCGACGAGCCCATCCGGTCCGACCCCCGAGCCGACCGTCGCGCCACCGTCGGCACCGGCCGCGAGCACCGACCATGTGCTCCCGGAGCCAGCCCCCGGCGACCCGTCGAGCGCAACCGGCGACGAACACGTGTGGCGCGATGCCACCCGCAGCGGGCATGATTCTCAGCCGGCGCCGGAGCGGGATGTCTGGTCGGTCGCCACCCGGACGGCGGACCCACTCGCCCCGGCCGCCGCACCACCCGTCGACGACGCCGGGACGGCGACCGTACCGGCACCGACCACTCATCCCGCGGTGCCCGCTTCGCGGGTGCCGGACGACACCGGAGCGCAAGCCCCGGGCGACGGCGCCTGAGCGCGGGACATCCCGATCCGGACCGGCATGCCGCCGGGACACGGGCCGGACAGTAGAGGGGAGCGGCAGCGGTGACGCTGACCATCGGAGTCGACGTCGGTGGCACGAAGGTGGCTGGCGGTGTTGTGGACGACACCGGCACGGTCCTCGTGCAGACCCGACGGGACACCCCCGCCGATGACGTCGGCAAGACCCGCGACGTCATCATCGAGCTGGTCGGCGAGTTGGCGGCCGGGCGGACGATCGAGGCCGTCGGCATCGGTGCGGCCGGCTGGATCGACGCCAGCCGCTCGACAGTGCTCTTCGCTCCCAACCTGGCCTGGCGGGACGAACCGCTGCGGCAGTACGTCAGCGAGGCCGTCGGCCTACCCGTGATCGTGGAGAACGACGGGAACGTGGCCGCCTGGGCCGAGTTCCGCTACGGCGCGGCCCGCGACGCCGACGACTCCATGATCATGTTCACCATCGGCACCGGTGTGGGTGGCGGCATCGTCCTCGGCGGCGACCTGATGCGCGGCGCGCACGGCATCGCCGCGGAACTGGGCCACATGCTGGCCGTGCCGGACGGGCACCAGTGCGGCTGTGGCCGGCTCGGCTGCATCGAGCAGTACGCCAGCGGCAGCGCCCTGGTGCGCTTCGCCCGAGCCGGCGCCCGGCAGGAGCCCAACCGGGCCACCGCGCTGCTCGACCTGGCCGGCGGTGAGGCCGAGGCGATCACCGGCCCGATGGTGACCGCCGCCGCGCAGGGTGGCGACCCCGTCTCCGCCGAGGCGTTCGCGCAGATCGGCCGATGGCTGGGCACCAGCCTCGCCGACATGGCGCAGATCCTCGACCCGCAGACCCTGGTGGTCGGCGGCGGTGTGATCGACGCCGGTGACCTGCTGCTCGGCCCGACGCGTCGCTCGTACCTCGACGCGCTCGCCCAGCGCGGTCGCCTGCCGGTGGCCGAGGTGCTCCCGGCCGAGCTGGGCAACAGCGCCGGGGTGATCGGCGCCGCCGACCTGGCCCGCCGGATCTGAAGCGGTCCGGGATGGGCGTGCCGCTGCGCGTGGTGTCGTACAACATCCACAGCCAGCGCGACGACACCGCCGCGCTGGCGGCGGTGGTCCGGGCCGCGCGGCCGGACGTGGTGATCGTGCAGGAGGGGCCGCGCCGGTTCCGGTGGCGGCAGAAGTCCGCCACGCTGGCCGAGTCGTTCGGTCTGGTGGTGGCCGCCGGCGGGCTGCCGGCGCTGGGTAACCTGCTGCTGACCAGCCTGCGGGTCCAGGTGCGGGGCAACCGCTGCCAACGCTTCCCGCTGACCCCCGGCCGGCACCTGCGCGGCGCCGCGTACGCCGACTGCCGGGTCGGCGACGCCCGGTTCACCCTCGCCGGCTCGCACCTGTCCACGGACCCGACCGAGCGTCCCGGGCAGGCCGCCGAGTTCAAGCGTGGCCTGGACGCGGCGACCAGCCCGGTGGTGGCCGGGGCGGACCTCAACGAGGGCCCGGACGGTCCGGCGTGGGCCACCGTGTCGCGCGGGTTGACCGACACCGCGGTGGCCGCCGACCAGGCCGACCGGCTCACCTACTCCTGCGCCGACCCGCGCCGACGCATCGACGCGCTCTTCGTCGACCCGCTGATCACCGTTGTCGACTACGACGTGGTGGACACCCCGCAGACCCGCCGGGCCAGCGACCACTTCCCGGTCCTGGTCGACCTGCTGCTACCCGCCGGCGGCTGACCCCGATCCCGGCTCGACAGTCGACGCGTCCGGCTCAGGACTGGACATCCGGCTCGGTTGTGGAGAGGATTTCGCGGCGACCGGCACGCCTGCCGTACCAAAAGGAGATGTCCCGGTGTCCACCTCCACCGACCACGGCCGGCCCGACCCGGAGGCGACCTCGTCCGCGCGCAGCGGCGACGGTCCCCCGGTCTCCGACCGGGGCGACACGGTCTGCGTCATCGGGGCCGGGGCCAGCGGCCTGACGGCCATCAAGAACCTGCGCGAACACGGCTTCGGCGTGGACTGCTACGAGCGGGAGACGGGCGTCGGCGGCGCCTGGAACTGGCGGCACGACCGCAGCCCGGTGTACGCCAGCACCCACCTGATCTCGTCGAAGCCGTTCACCCAGTTCCCGGACTTCCCGATGCCGGACTCCTGGCCGGACTACCCGCACCACGGTCAACTGCTGTCGTACTTCGAGCGGTACGCCGACCACTTCGACCTGCGCTCGCACATCTGGTTCGGCACCGAGGTGATCCGGGTCGAGCCCGCCGAGGGGGACCGGTGGGACGTGACCACCCGCTCCACCGGCGGGTACGGCCCGGAGCGCACCTCCCGGTACGCGGCTGTGGTGATCGCCAACGGCCACAACTGGTCACCGAAGCTGCCCCGCTACGAGGGCCTGGAACAGTTCCGTGGCGAGATCATGCACGCCTCGTCCTACAAGGACCCGGCGCAGCTGCGCGGTAAGCGGGTGCTTGTGGTCGGCGCCGGCAACACCGGCTGCGACATCGCCGTCGAGGCCGCCCAGCAGGCGTCGCGTTGCTGGCACTCCACCCGGCGCGGCTACTGGTACGCGCCGAAGTACGTGCTCGGCCGCCCCGCCGACCAGGTGAACGACAGCCTGCTGGCGTTGCGCGTGCCACTGCGGGTGCGGCAGTGGCTCTACCACTGGACGCTGCGGTTGACCGTCGGCGACCTGACCCGGTTCGGCCTGCCCAAGCCCGACCACCGGGTGTACGAGACGCACCCGATCGCGAACAGCCAGCTCGTCTACTACGTGGGCCACGGTGGGATCGGCCCGGTGCCGGACATCGCCCGGTTCCACCCGTACGCCGTGGAGTTGGCCGACGGCCGCGAGATCGACCCCGAGGTGGTCATCTTCGCCACCGGCTACCTGCCGCGCTTCGAGTTTCTGGACGCGTCGGTGTTCGGTGACAGCGCCGGGGCGGGCCGGCCCACGCTGTGGCTCAACGCGTTCACCCCGGGGCACCCGACGCTGGCGGTCGCCGGCCTGGTGCAGCCGGATTCCGGGTTGTTCACCCTGTCGCACTGGCAGACGGTGCTCTTCGCCCGGCTGCTGCTGGCCCGCCGGGACCGACCGGAGCGGGCCGCCGCGTTCGCGTCTCGGGTGCGTGAGCGCGCCGGGGAGCGTTACTCCGGGCAGGTCAAGGAGAGCAGCCGGCACTGGTTCGAGGTCGGCCACGCCGACTACCTGCGCGCCATCCAGCGCGCCCTGGTCGAGCTGGAGGGCAAATGAGCACGAGCGAGCTGCGGATCATGCGGGGCGGGGAGTGGTCGCGTCCGGTCCGACCGGCCCGGCGGGAGGTGCTCAGCGCGATCCCCGAGCTGGAGGAGGGGCGACCGCCGCTGCTCTTCGTTCCCGGGTTCGGGCACGGTGCGTGGGCGTTCGCCGAGCACTGGTTGGGTCACGCGGCAGGGCGGGGTTTCCCGGCGTACGCGGTGAGCCTGCGCGGGCACGGTGGCAGCGAGCCGGCGCCGGAGGCGACGCTGCGCGCGTACGCGCACGACGTGGTCCAGGTGGCCGCGAGCCTGCCGCGTCAGGCGGTGCTGGTGGGGCACGGCGCCGGGGCTCTGGTGGTGGCACACGCGTTGGCCCGTTATCCGGCTCGGGGCGCGGTGCTGGTGGCGCCGGTCTTCGGCGGCTGGGGAGTGCTGGGCGCGGCGTTGCGCCGCAACCCGGGGGGCACGGTGCCGGCGGTGTTCGGTGGGCCGTTGCGGCTCAACCGTGGGCAGTTGTTCAGCCGTGAGTTGCCCGACGAGGAGGCCCGGCGGTACGTCGGACGACTCGGCCGGGCGGGTCGGCGGGCGCAGTGGGCTCTGCTGGGTGAGCCGGAGGCCGAGCCGGCGGTGGGCGCCCCGCCCGTGCTGGTGCTGGGCAGCCCGGACGACCGGGTGGTGCCGGCGTCGACATTGACCCGGGTGGCCCGCCGGTACGGTTCGGCCCCGCTGCTCTTTCCCGGGATGGGCCACGACCTGATGCTGGACGCGCGTTGGGCGGAGCCGATCGACGCGATCCTGGACTGGCTGGAGAAGGTGCCCACGGCGCACTGAGCACCCGGGTGGGCCGCGCGCCCGCCGGGTCCTCGCCGCAGCCGTGCGCGGACGGTCGGCCGCCGGTCCTGCTGACGGGTGGGTCGCGCTCGGCGACGAACCCGGGGAGGCCGCTCAGCCGCTGGTCTGGTGGGTGACCGAGCTGGCGGTGGAGGGGGCGGGTCGCGGGACCCGCGCGTCGTCGGCGGAGGTGGCGGCGTCCGGGTTGGCGGTGCCGGGGTTGGCGTCGCTGCTGGTCAGGCGGCCGACCAGGGCGCCGCGCTCGTCCAGGGCGCTCAGGTAGGAGCGGGCCCAGGCCCGGATGTCGTGCTCCTGCAGGTGGGCACGCATGGCCCGCATCCGTTGCCTGGTGTCGGCCGGGCTGGCCCGCAGCGCGGCGCAGAGGCCCTGCTTGAGCCCCTCCAGGTCGTGCGGGTTGACCAGGTACGCCTGGGAGAGTTCGGCGGCGGTGCCGGCGAACTCGCTGAGCAGCAGGGCGCCGGTGTCGTCCACCCGGGCGGCCACGTACTCCTTGGCGACGAGGTTCATCCCGTCGCGCAGCGGAGTCACGGCCATCACGTCGGCGACCCGGTAGAGCGCGGCCAACTCGGCCCGGTCGAAGGGCTGGGTGAGGTAGTGGATCGCCGGCTCGCCGACCCGGCCGAACTCGCCGTTGATCCGGCCCACCTCGCGCTCGATCCGCTCACGCAGGATCTGGTACTGGCCGACGCGTTCCCGGCTCGGCATCGCGACCTGCACCAACACCGTGTCGCGAACCTTGACGTCGCCGCTGGCGAGCAACTCGCTGTACGCCTTGAGGCGCTGCTCGATGCCCTTCGTGTAGTCCATCCGGTCCACGCTGAGGATGACCTGCCGGGGGTCGCCGAGGTCCTGGCGTAGTCGGCGGGCTCGGGCGGCCACGTCCGGGCGGGCGGCGAGCGCGCCCATCTCGGCGGTGTCGATGGAGACCGGGAACGCGCCGATGCGCACGACCCGGTCGTTGATGCCGATCCGCCGGTCGGTGGCCGGCAACTCCAGCACCCTCGTCACCAGTTGGGCGAAGTTGTGCGCCGCCTGCACCCGCTGGAAGCCGACCAGGTCGGCGCCGAGCATCCCGCGCAGCAACTCAGCCCGGCGCGGCAACTGCATGAAAAGCTCCGGCGGTGGGAACGGCACGTGCAGGAAGAAGCCGATGCGCAGGTCCGGACGGAGCGCGCGCAGCAGGCCGGGGACCAGTTGCAGGTGGTAATCCTGCACCCAGACCACCCCGCCCTGCTCGGTGACCTTGGCGGTCGCCTCGGCGAAGCGTTGGTTGACCCGCTGGTACGCCTCCCACCACCGCCGGTGATGCTGCGGCTGCTCGACGGCGTCGTGGTAGAGCGGCCAGAGGGTGGCGTTGGCGAACCCCTCGTAGTGGTCGCGCAGGTCTTCCGGGCTGAGCGCGACGGTGTGCATCCGGACGCCGTCCACGTCCGGTAGTGCGGGGGCCGGACCGGTGCCGCCGGCCCAACCGACCCAGGTTGCCGGGGTGTGCCGCAGCAGTGGGTGCAGCGCGCTGACCAACCCACCGGGGCTGCGCCGCCACTCGCAGGCCCCGTCGGGGGCCTGGCTGTCGTCGATGGGGAGGCGGTTGGCCACCACCACGAGGGAACTCTGTCGCATCTCGGGCATTCCGATCAGCAGAGGACTGACCGCCACGAGCAAGGGAAAACCGGTCAGTCAGCGGGGGAAGTGACGTACAGCGGTATTCCTACTGACAGTAAGTTACACCACTGTTACGCCCCCGGCGGGTCGGCGTCGTCCCGGGATGCGGGCCAGGATCAGACGACGGCGCCGTTGTCCGGGTCGTCCTCGTCCTCGTCGCCGGGGCGCAGCCGCCAGATCAGCGTGACGAAACCGGCCAGGATGCCGGTGAACCCGAACAGGGTGACCGCCGAGCGGTCGATGGGGAGCAGCGACGGGAAGAGGAAGAGCACGAACCCGACGACCACCCCGAGCACACCGATCACCGCGTACTTGCTGACCCGGGGCAGCGGCGGCGGCGGGGGCGGGTGGTAGCCCTCGTCGTCCTCGTCGTCGGGCAGGTCGGCCCCGAAGGTGTCCAAGCCGTCCAGCAGCGACGGCTCGTCCGGCCGGGTGCCGCGCCCCACGGAGATCCCGGAGATGTCGGTGGCGGACGGCAGCCGGCGGATGTCGGTGGCGGTCGGACCCGGCTCGTCGGTCCCCGAGCGGGCCAGCGGGCCGGTTGCCGGTTCGTCCCGGGAGTCCCGTTCGTCCACGTCCTCCGAGGCCGGCCACGGGTGGTCGCCGACGGTGGAGGAGGTGTGGAAGCTGGCCACGATCCGCGCCCACTCGGCGTCGATGTCCGGTTCGTCGCGGGCGGGCGGCTGCTCCGGGGTGGTCTCGTCAGCGAGCTGGGTCAGATAGTCCCGTGCGGTCGTCAGGTGTGAACGGTCGACGTAGAGCCGGTCGACCGGCCGGGCCGGAACGGTGGTGGTGCGGGTGACCGGGTTGAGGTCGGCGGAGGGCTGCAGGTAGGCGGCGATCCCGCCAGCGGCCAGCACGTCGAGCAGGTGCTCGCCGACGCGCGGATCGACGTCGCCGACGACGGCGTACTCGTTCGCGTCGAGCCCGTTGTCCCGCCGTCCCCGGCGGGCACCACCCGCTGACACCCGGACATCCCCCTTAAGCGCCTCTCGGCGCGACCCTCGACGCCCGTCCGCACGCCGTGCTCTGAATCGTGACACGTCAGGGCATGGTTCCGGGAGTGCGTTGTGTCGCGTCTTCCAAAGTCACGGCTGCCGCCGCAGGTCGCGACCGGGGCTCTTTGTCCGTTCTTGCGCAACCAGCGCCATCTCGGTGACCGTTGGCATTCGGGCGGCCGATGCGGCCCCGAGTCCGGCGACCCCCACGCGCAGAGCCGGCCGCCCGATCGCGGCTCAGCAGGCCACCGCCGGCCCGGTCGGGCTGATCGGCCGCCCGGCCAGGGCGAGCAGGCCGGGGGCGTCGTTGCGCAGCGCGAAGGTGCGTACCTCCGCGCGGGTCGCCCGTGCGCCTGCCGGGTCGCCGGCGCGGGTCAGCTCCGCCGCCGCGAGCGCGAGCGCCAACACCCGGTCGCTGACGTCCGGGATCCGCTCGTAGGTCTCGGCGGCGGCCAGGTGCAGCTCGGCGGAGCGCCGATGGTCGCCGTCCGCCGCGGCCAGGGCCGCCGTCACGGTCCGCAACGCCGCCTCCGACCAGGGCGTGCGGTGCCCGACCCGGCCCAGCATCGTGCGGACCCGCACCGCCGCGCTCCGACCGCTCAGGGCGGCGGCGTACGCGGCCGCGGCGATCCACTCGCCACTGGCCAGGGCCGGCACCGCCGACCAGCGCTTATCCAGTTCCTCGATCAGCTCCGCGGCCTCGGCGTCGCGCCCCTGCAACGCCCGACACAACGCGGCCATGCTCAGCATCGTCCAGAGCAGCCGGTGGAACCCGCTGCGCCGCGCGGTGTCCAACGCGTCGGTCAGGTCGTCCGGGTCCTCGTCGTCACGAAGCACCAGCAGACAGCAGCGCAACCCGCGCACCTGCATGTCCCAACTCCCGGTGGGCGTGTCCACGAACGCCTCCGCCGCTGCGAGGAGCCGCCCGAAGTCGCCGTCGAACCAGGCGCGCATCGCCTCCGCCGAGTAGCTGGTGGTCAGGGTCTGACCGCTGGCGGTCCGCGCCGGCGCGGCCGAGAGCAGGGCGTTTGACCGCAGCCAGTCGCCCTCCTCCCGGATCGCCCAGGCGAGGTTCTGGGTGGCCCGGGGCAGCGCCAGCAGTTGACCGGCCCGGGCGAACTCGACGATCGCGTGCAGCTCGTCCAGGCCGACCCGGTCCCCGGACTGGTAGCGGGCGGTGGCCGCGGTGATCCGCGCGTTGGTGCTGGTCTCGGTCAGGCCCAACTGTTCGGCGATCTCGGCCGCAGTGTCCGCCGCTGCCACGGCCGGGTCCCGCTCGTAGTTGAGCATGTGCAGCCGGCCCATCTCGGCGTACGCGTCCGCCTTCTGCGAGGTGTCCGGAAGTGGCTCGAACAGCTGCACCGCGCGGTCCAGGCAGGCCAACGCGTCGCCGCGGTCGGCCCGCAGCCAGGCGGCCTGGCCGAGCAGCGTCCACGCCCGGGCGGCGCACGCGTTGTCACCGTGCGACAGCAGCCGGTCGGCGAGCGCGTGCACCTGCTCCGGCCCGCCGCCGGAGAGGAACGCGTTGCCGTCCCGGTAGAACGAGATCTCCGTGCTCAGCAGCTCCAACTGGAGCCGGCCCACCGGGTCGGTGTCGTCGGCCAGGCCGAGTGCCCGGCCCGCGTGGCTGGCCGCCGCGTCCAACCCGTGCAGCGCGTACGCCCGTCTGGCCGCCCGGTGCAGCGCCTGCCGCGCCGGCCCGGCGTAGCGCCGCACCTGCATGCCCAGCGAGCGGGCGATCTCGTGCGCCGCCCAGCGGTGGTGCGCGAGCACCTCGGCCAGGTCGGTGTCGCGGGAGTGCGACAGCGCGTCGAGCCAGTCGGCGGCCCGCTCGTGCCGGGCCACCCGCTCGGTGCGCGGCAACCGCTGGTAACAGACGTCGCGGACCAGCACGTGACGGAACCGGAACTCCGCCTGCCCGGCCATCGTCGACGCGGCCTGCTCGTGCACGAAGTCGCGCTGTTCGAGTCGGCGCAGCGACCGCTCGACCGACTCGACCTGTTGCCCGAGCGCGGTGGCGACCGCGCCGGGCCAGAACTGCACCCCGACCACCGACGCGGCCAGCAGCACCGCGCGGTCCTTGGCGTCCAGCAGGTCCACCCGGTTGGCGATCACCGCGTGCACGCCCTCCGGCATGGTCAGCTCAAGCTGCTTGTCCAGCGACCACCCCCGCCCCGACTGGCGCAGCGCCCCCTGCTCGATCAGCATCCGGACGTACTCGTGGGCGTAGAGCGGGTTGCCGCCGGCCACCTCGATCAACGGGGTCAGCATGTCGGCGGAGAACGCCGCCTGGCCGAACAGGTGCGCGTACAGGGCGGCGATGCCGGTGTCGCGCAGTGGCGGCAGGGTGATCGTCACCGAGCCGGTGATCGTTCCGGCCCAGCTCGGGTCCCGGTCGACCAACTCCGGGCGGGCGGTGCACAGCAGCAGCAGCGGCACGTCGCGGGCCGCCGCCCCGAGCAGCTCCACGAAACGCAGCATCGCGTCGTCGGCCCAGTGTAGGTCCTCGAAGACCAGCACGGTGGGACGCTGGGCGGCCAGCGCCAGCAGGAAGCGACGCCACGCCGACTCTGCCTCCTCGGCCGGCAGCGGCGTGCCGGGTAGCCCGACCAGCGGGCGTAGCGCGTCCACCACCCGGTCCCGTTCGCCCGGGCCGATCAGCTCGCCCACGGCAGCGGCCAGCCGCTGCGCGGCGCTGGTCGCCGGGTCGGTGTCGAGGATGCCGGCCTCGGACTTCACGATGTCGGCGAGCGCGGCGAAGGTGACGTTCTCCCCGAACGGCGGGCAGCGCCCAATGCGCCAGGTCAGCGGCTCGTCGATCAGCCGGCCGGTGTGCCGGTAGAGCTCCCGCAGCAGCCGGCTCTTGCCGATGCCGGCCCGGCCGAAGATGGTGACCACCTGCGGTCGCCGGTCGCGAAGCGACCGGTGCAGGGCGTTGACGAGCATCCCCAGCTCGTGTTCCCGGTCAACAAGCGGTGTGGTGTCCGGCTCCCGGTCGGTGGGTTGGCGACGCAGCGGGGACAGGGCGAGCCACACCTCGGTCGGCGACGACCGGCCGCGCAGGGTGACCGGGGGCTGCTCCTCGTAGCGGATCGCATCCTTGGTGAGCGCCTGGGTGGTGCCACAGACCAGCACCCCACCGGGTGGCGCGACCGACTGCATCCGGGAGGCTGTGTTCACCACGTCGCCGGCCACGATGGCCTGTCCGCCGTCGCGCGCGGCGGCCACGTCGACAAGCGCCTCGCCGGTGGCCACCCCGACCCGGAACCGCAACTCGTCGCTGCCGGTCGGCGCGAACCGGGTGAGCACCCGTTGCAGCTCCAGACCGGCCCGTACGCAGCGCAGCGCGTCGGTCTCGGTGGCGATCGGGGCACCGAAGAGCGCCATCACCGCGTCTCCGATGTACTTCTCCACCACCCCGCCGTACTGGCCGACCACGCGGCGGGCGGCGGAGAAGAACCCGGTCTGCATGCCACGGACCTGCTCCGGGTCGGTGCGCTCGACGTACGGCGTGAAGTCGATCAGGTCCACGAAGAGCACGCTCACCCGGCGGCGGTCCTCCTGTGGGGTGACCGCGGCCGGTCGGTCCGCGCCCGGTCGGGGCGACCCGCAGGACGTGCAGAACGTGACGTCCGAGGCGAGCGGGCGCAGGCAGTGCGGGCACACGGCGCCCAGCTCGGCGCCGCAGCCGCCACAGAAGCGGTCCCCGTCGGCGGCCGTGCGTCCACAGCGTCCACACTGCGCGGCGATGACATCTCCCCCCGGAGGCGAACGGGTCGACGCCGATGGCGTCGTCCCCTGACCGGGATTATCGCTCTCTTCGACCGCTGTCAGGTACTGGCCTGTTGGTTTGTGGACAGTCACCGAGGGTGCTGACCGACTACATTCAGGCGGCCGGATATCGATCAGGGACCAGAGGGGGACAGGTCAATGGTGTACGTCAAGCTGGAGAGCGACTGGACCGACGGCAACGGGGTCAGCCACGTCGCGGGCGACTCGGTGGACGTCGACGCCGCCACGCTCGCCACGCTGCAGGCCGAGGGCATCGTCAGCGAGCAGACCCACGGCCCGGGTGGTGACGGCAAGGGCCCGGACAAGTGGGCCGGGCCGGGCAGCTCCGGGGTGTGACCCCACGTCGATGACGCCGAAACGGCCGGGTCGCCCACTGGCGACCCGGCCGTTTCGTGCTGCTCGTGAGGTGTCAGCGATCGCTCATGCCGGCGCGGCGGCGTAGCGCTGCCACGTCGGTCACCACGATCCGGCGCCCCTCCGTACGCAGCCAGCCGCGGCTGGCGAACGAACCGATCGCCTGGTTGACGCTCTGCCGGGAACCACCGGCCATCTCGGCCAGTTGACTCTGGTTGAGCTCGATCGTGATCATCGGTGCCTGGCTCTCGCCGGCCAACCGGACCAGTGTCTTGGCCACCCGGCCCGGCAGGTCGAGGAAGACGTGGTCGGCGTTCTGCTCGGTCAGCCGGCGGATCAGCCCGCCCAGCGAGCGCATCACCGCGTCCAGGATGCGGGGGTTGGAGTGCACCAGCTCCATGAACGCGCCCCGCGAGAGCGCGAGCGCCGCGCAGTCCTCGATGGCCTCGGCCGAGGCGGACCGGGTGGACGCGTCGAGCAGGGAGACCTCGCC
Organism: Micromonospora sp. NPDC005215; assembly: GCF_040607915.1. Classification (NCBI taxonomy): domain Bacteria; kingdom Bacillati; phylum Actinomycetota; class Actinomycetes; order Micromonosporales; family Micromonosporaceae; genus Micromonospora; species Micromonospora sp. NPDC005215. Next base: position 24,655 of record NZ_JBEXHQ010000035.1, read on the forward strand.
GAGCACGTCCGGTGGACGGATCACCGACAGAACGGCCCGCTCGCCGGTGGGTGCCGTGCGGAAGACGGCCACCGCGCCGCGGCGCAACACGATCAGCGACTCACCCGGGTCGTTCTCCACGAAGAGCAACTGGCCCTTGCGGTAGGTACGCGGGACGGCGGCGGCGATGACGCGCTGCCGAACCTCGGGTTCCAAACCAGCGAACATCTCAACACCCGTGAGCGCGTCACCCGGCTCCGGCAGGCGCATCTCCACGGCCCAACCCCTCCCCGGTCAAGGACCACAAACTCGCTCACCGGGTGAACCTGATGGCCCTGACAAGGTGAACTGACACCGATTCGGCATCCGGTAGCGGTACACATCAGATCATGACGGTCCGGTCGCTTGCTGTACACCCCTCGAAGCACTTCCGTGACCGTCGCGAGCTGCCGCGTACCGTCATTGAAGTGCCGCTGCGGCCCGTCACCAGCGTTGCGGCGGCCCCCGCCGGGGGCGGCCCGGCGGCGGTGGGCGAGGATGGCCGGAATGGTCTACCGCTATTTCTACGACTGCGAGTTCATCGAGGACGGCACGACCGTCGACCTCGTCTCGATCGGTGTCGTCGACGAGTACGGCCGCGAGTTCTACGCGGTCTCCACGGAGTTCGACGATTCCCGTGCCGTGCCCTGGGTCCGGCGCAACGTACTGGACAAGCTGCCGTCCCCGGCCGACCGGGCCTGGCGGTCGCGTGAGCGCATCCGCGACGACCTGTACGACTTCCTGGTCGAGCCGATTCGGGACCGGCCGGGGGAGCAGTTGGAGCTGTGGGCCTGGTACGCCGCGTACGACCATGTGGTGCTCGCCCAGCTCTGGGGTGCGATGCCGGCGCTGCCCCGGGAGATTCCCCGGTACACCAAGGAGCTGCGGCAGCTCTGGGACGACAGTGGTCGGCCGACCCTGCCGGACGCCGACGCGGCCCGGCATGACGCTCTGGTCGATGCTCGGCACAATCTGGCCCGCTGGCGGGCGATGACGGCCGGCGGGCGATGACGATCCGCCGAGCGGCGGTCGTACTGTCGTAGGTTTGGCCGGTTCTGTCCCGGGCATCGGATCGACCAGTCGATCCGAGGGAGAGTGCAATGAGCAACCAGCCGACCAGCGCCGCCGAGGCTCGGGCCCGGGTCACCGAGCTGGCCCGGGCCGCGCGGATCTGCATGCTCACCACTACTGCTCTGGACGGGCGGCAGGTGAGCCGGCCGATGGGGCTCCAGGAGGCTGAGTTCGACGGCGAGCTGTGGTTCTTCGCCCACGCCGAATCGGCCAAGGTCCGCCAGCTCCGGGTCAATCCGGAGGTCAACGTCGCCTTCTCCGACCAGAAGCACAACGCCTGGGTGTCGATCTCCGGCACCGCCACCGAGGGATTCGATCGGGCGCGGGCCGAGCGGCTGTGGAACCCGCTGCTCAAGGCGTGGTTTCCCGATGGGCTGGACACCCCGGGGCTCACCTTGATCAAGGTGCACGCCAGCTCCGCCGAGTACTGGGACTCGGCCAGCAGCGCCGTGGTCAACCTGCTCGGCTACGCGAAGGCCGCCGTCACCGGGCAGCCGCCGAAGGTCGGCGAGAACCACGAGGTGACGTTCTGAGCAGCGATCGCCGGCCCGTCGCCCCGGGGCGCGCTGTCGTCGCACCGGCGGGCCGACTACAGTTCGCAGTGACGGCCCGCCCCGGGCCGGCAACGGCGCCGATGGTCTGATCTGACACATACCCTGGGGCAATTCGGGCTTTACCTGATGCTCCAGGAGGATGTGCGGATCATGCGTATCGGCGTGCTCACCGGCGGCGGCGACTGCCCAGGTCTCAACGCGGTCATCCGGGCGGTGGTCCGCAAGGGCGTCGCCACCTACGGTCACGAGTTCGTGGGCTTCCGGGACGGCTGGAAGGGCCCGCTGGAGGGTCTGTCCCGGCCCCTCGGCATCGCTGACGTCCGTGGCATCCTGCCCCGCGGCGGCACCATCCTCGGCTCGTCCCGGACCAACCCGTTCAAGATCGAGAACGGCGTCGAGCGGATCAAGGACAACCTCGCCACCCAGGGTGTCGACGCGCTGATCGCGATCGGCGGCGAGGACACCCTCGGCGTGGCCACCAAGCTCTACGAGCTGGGCGTGCACGTGGTCGGCGTGCCGAAGACGATCGACAACGACCTCGGCGCCACCGACTACACCTTCGGCTTCGACACCGCTGTCAACATCGCGATGGAGGCCATCGACCGCCTGCACACCACCGCGGAGAGCCACCACCGCACCCTGGTCGTCGAGGTGATGGGCAGGCACGCCGGCTGGATCGCCCTGCACGCCGGCCTGGCCGGCGGCGCCAACGTGATCCTGCTCCCCGAGCGGCAGTTCGACGTCGAGCAGGTGGCCGGCTACGTCGAGAAGCGCTTCCAGCACCAGTACGCCCCGATCGTCGTGGTCGCCGAGGGCGCCCAGCCGCTGGACGGCCAGATGGTCCTCGCCAACCAGGAGCTGGACTCGTTCGGCCACGTCCGCCTCGGCGGCATCGGCCAGTGGCTCGCCGAGCAGCTGGAGGCCAAGACCGGCAAGGAGGCGCGCACCGTGGTGCTGGGCCACATCCAGCGCGGTGGCACCCCGACCGCCTTCGACCGGGTGCTCGCCACCCGCCTGGGTCTGCAGGCCATCGACGCGGTGAACGACGGTGACTGGGGCAAGATGGTCGCGATGCAGAGCACCGACATCGTCCGGGTGCCCCTCGCGGAGGCCACCCGCGAGCTGAAGACCGTGCCGCTGGAGCGGTACGCCGAGGCCGAGGTCTTCTTCGGCAGCTGATCGACTGTTGGCGGCACGGCGGGCCTGCGGGTCCGCCGTGCCGCGACCAGACGCGAGGGGGTACGGGCCGACATGTCAGCCGGGGTGCACACGGTCGCGGTCATTGGCGCGGGCAAGATCGGCGAGCTGATGCTCTCCGGGCTGCTGCGCTCGGGATGGCCGGTGGGCCGGCTGCTGGCCACCGCCCGCCGGCCGGCCCGCGCCGACGAACTGACCGCCCGCTACGGCGTACGGGTCGTCGACAACCTGACCGCTGTGGACGAGGCGGCGGTGCTCGCGGTCTCCGTGAAGCCGCAGGACGCCGCCGCGCTGCTCGACGAGATCGGCCCCAAGGTGCCTGCCGACAAGCTCGTCATCTCGCTCTGCGCCGGCCTGCCCACCAGCTTCTTCAACCGCCGGCTGCCCGAGGGCACCCCGGTGGTCCGGGTGATGACCAACACCCCGGCGCTTGTCGACGAGGCGATGACGGCGATCTCGGCGGGCGCGTACGCCACCGGGGCGCACCTGGCGTTGGCCGAGGAGATGTTCAAGCCCCTCGGCCAGACGATCCGGGTGCCCGAGTCACAGCAGGACGCGGTCACCGCGCTCTCCGGCTCCGGGCCGGCCTACTTCTACCTGCTGGTCGAGGCCATGATCGACGCGGGAATCCTGCTCGGGCTGCCCCGGCAGGTGGCGCACGAACTCATCGTGCAGACCGCCATCGGTTCCGCCGTGATGCTGCGGGACTCCGGGGAGCACCCGGTCAAGCTGCGCGAGGCGGTCACCTCGCCGGCCGGCACCACCATCTCCGCGATCCGGGAGTTGGAGAAGCACGGCGTACGGGCGGCGCTGCTCGCCGCGCTGGAGGCCGCCCGGGATCGCGCCCGGGAGCTGGCCGCCCAGGCCGACTGACCCGCTGGCCGTGTCGGGGCTGGATGGCCGCGTTCAGGGTGGGTGACAGTTGGGGTGCGTCGCGGGGCCGCGTGTGCCGCATACTGGCCCGGTGTTCACACTTGCCCAGGCCCGGCACCTGGTGGCCACCCTGCAGCCGCGCGTCGACGAGTTGATCCGGGTCCGGGCCGACCTGGCCGAGCTGCGCGCCGACCTGGCCGACCACGGTGTGAGCGCGCTCGGCGGGCTGGCCGAGGTCAAGGGTCTGGAAGCTCGACTGCATGCCATCGTCGACGAACTGCACCAGCACGACATCCAGGTCAAGGGCATCGCCCCGGTCCTGCTCGACTTTCCCGGCGAGCGCTCCGGCCGCGCCGTGCTCTGGTGCTGGTTGGAGGGCGACTCCGACGTGCGCTGGTACCACCGCGCCGAGTGCGGCTTCGCCGGCCGCCGCCCGCTCTGACCCGGTCGTCACCCCTCGGTCACCGCGAACACCACGACGTTGTCCCGGTAGTGCCCGCTGCGCCGGTCGAAGTCGCCCCCGCAGGTGACCAGCCGCAGTTCCGCGCCGGGCGTCGGCCCGTAGACCGCTTCCGTCGGAAAGCGGTCTTTGCGGGTACGCAGCGAGCCGGTCACCCGGAACGGCAGCCGCTGCCCGTCGCGCCACACCTCGACCCGGTCACCGGGGCGCAGCTCACCGAGCCGGGCGAACACCGCCGGACCGCGCCGCGAGTCCAGGTGCCCGGCGAGCACGGCCGGGCCGGTGTCGCCGGGCGCCGGGCCGCCGCCGTACCAGCCGGCGGTGCCGAAGTCGCTCGGTGGGATCAGCGCACCGGCCTGGTCCAGGCCGAGCACGGTGAGGGTGGAGTCGACACCGATGCGCGGTACGCGTACCCGCGTGGGTGGACCGTGTGGCGCGGGCGCGGCGGCCGTCGGTGGACAGTCGTCGGTGCAGCCGGGGTGCCAGGTCGCCACCGGTGGCGGCGGCTCGGCGTCGGCCAGCCCGACCCCGGCGCCGGCGGCCAGGCAGACCGCCGCGCCGGCCGCGACCAGCGCGGCCGGCAGTATCCGGCGGTCACGATGCCGCCGGATCGACGGGTCGGGCCCGGTCTTCACCAGGTGGTGCGCCGCCGCCGGCGCCACAACAGCACTGTCATCGCGACGGCCGCCGCGGCCAACCCACCGGCCACCAGGGGGTACGCGTCGAGTCCGCCGCTGGCGGTGCCGCCAGCGCCGGTGTCCACCCCGCCGGCGGGAACGACGGTGCCGCCCTCGGCGTCGCGGCGCAGTTCAGCGGTGAGCCCGCCCTGCTTCGCGTCCAGCACCAGCAGCGAGTAGACCGCACCGCCGGTGAGCCGCACCTCGGCGTTGGTGCTCGGCCCGTCGGCACCCGCCAGCCGCAGCCGCCAACTGCCCGGCTCGACCTGCTCGTACTCGGTCGTGGACGCGAACTGCACGTCGTTGGCGATCATCGGACCGCCCGCGGCGGCCACGTCCAGCACCGGGGTGCGCACGGAAGCCTGCACGACACGGACCTTGGCGCGGCCCTGCGTGGGCGCGCTGAGGTCATCGTTGAGCACCCGCAAACCCAGGTCCGCGTGTCGGCCGACACCGGCGACAGTGAACGCGTCGCCGCTGGTGACCGCGACTTCGGTGGTGAGCACCGGGGGGTCGCTGGCGGGAGCGCCGGCCTCCCGCATCGCCACCGCGTACCGGCCGGGCGCCAGCTTGAGATAGTCGGAGACCACGCCGTAGCCGACCCCGGGGAAGACCTTCGGTTTCGCGGCGTCCGGCGCGGCCAGGTAGACGTCGACGGCCGGGGTGTCCGGGGAGAGGTGGGCGAGCCGGACGTATCCGACGGTGTCCGGGCCGGTCGCGGCGCTGGCCGGAATGGGCGTGCCGGCGGCGGCGAGGGCGGTGGTGATCAGGAGCGCGCCCGAGCCGGCCAGTAGCCGGCGGGGGAGGGTACGGAGCGTGTACATGTCGCCTCCGGAAGCACTTTCGGTGAGCGGGCGGCAACCCAGAGAACAGGGTCCCGTGCGCGGGACTGCAACGCAAGTTGCCGAGGAGATGTTTCTCGACGTGTCCCCGCGCCCGCCCCTCCTCGCCCGTCGCCCCCGCCCCTCTTCGCAAGATCCGCGCAACTTCGGCGAAACTGCTGCCTCATTCCGTGCTGAGGCAGCAACTTCGCCGGAGTTGCGCGGATCTTGGCTTCTCGACATGGGCGCGAGGGCGAGCGACAGATCGCTACCGCTCCCGGACGGCGAGGAGGCCGAACAGGTCGGGGACTCCGCCCGGGCCTGCCTCGGCGACCCGGACCAGCCGCAGACCGGCGGTCCAGGGCAGAGGGGTCGACGTCTGCGACCAGGGGCCGCCGGGGCGGTCGTACTCCCTTATTCTCGGTCGATGCGGGATCGCCGGGTGGCGCTGGTGTGGACGGCCTTCGTCGTCGTCGCGCTGGTGTCCTGCGTGCTCGTCCTGCGGCGCGAAGACCGCCTCTCCGACCTGCACATCTACTACGGCGCACTGTCCGATCTGCACGCTGGTCGCCCGCTGTACGAGTTCCGGGCGGCCAACGGCGGGCCGTTCACGTATCCGCCGTTCGCCGCGCTCGTGCTGGGTCCGATCACCGGCGTGCCTGAGGGCGTACTGCAGGGGATCTGGCTGGTGGCGACGTGCGCGGCGGTCGTCGCCATCGCCGGGGCGGTCGGTGTCGCGCTGACCACCCGGCGGTCCCGGCGGCCGTTTGTGGTGGCGGTGGCCGCCACGGTGCTGATGCTCTCCGCGCCGGTGCAGAGCAACCTGCGCTTCGGTCAGGTCAGCGTCTTCATCGTGCTGATGGCCCTGCTCGACGGGATGGGCGTCGTTCCGCCCCGGCTGCGCGGGACGCTGGTGGGGGTCGCCGCGGCGATCAAGCTGACCCCGCTGCTGTTCGTTGTCTACTTCCTCGCCACGGGTCGCTATCGCGACGCCGCCCGCGCGGCGGCGACGTTCCTGGCCTGCGCGGGTCTCGCCGCGATGGTGCTGCCCGGTGAGAGCTGGACGTACTGGACCGAGGCCGTGCGGCAGACCTCGCGGATCGGCAACCTCGCCTCGCTGGGCAATCAGTCCCTGCACGGGATGTTGCTGCGCGTCGGCGTCGACGAGGCGACGTTGCCAGTGCTCTGGGCCGGTCTGGTGGCACTCGTGTGCGCGGCGGCGCTGCTGCGGGCCCGACAGTTGACGGTGCGGGGCCGCCCGGGGCACGCGGCGGTGCTTGTCGGCTGCGCCACCGTCGCCGCGTCCCCGGTGTCCTGGACCCACCACCAGGTGTGGCCGGTGCTCGCCGCGATGCTGCTGATCGGCGCGTCCGGTGTCACCCAGCGGGCCGCCGGCGTGGCGCTGCTCGCCGCCATGGTCGTCTCGTTGGGTGCGGTCCTCAGCCCGGTGTCCACGCGGCCGGGTGTGCAGTTCCTCTTCGAGAACGCCCGGGCGATCGGGGTGAGCCTGCTGTGCCTTGTCGGCTTCGGCGGTGTCGCGGTCGCCGCCAGCCGGACGTCTCGCCGGCCGGCCGGCGGGCGGGGCTGGTTGCGGGTGGGCGTCACGGCCACGGTGGCTGTCGCGTTCTTCGCCGTGCAGCCGCTGCCCGCCGGGGCGGACCCCACCTTCAAGGCGTACGCCCTCGACGACGTGGTCAATCCGCGCTACTTCTTCGTCTGCCGTGGCCCGGTCGAGTGCGCCGCCTATGGCACCGGCGCGCCGGTCACCTTCGGCACCCGCGCCGAGAAGACCAAGGTCCGGGTCAACGGGGTGGTCTCCCCGCAGGTGAGCCGCCTGGAATACTATTCCGCGCCCGGCGGAGCGCCCCGGGCCATTCCGCTGCTCGACGCGTACCCGGGAAGTCGCACGTTCTCGTTCCGTTCGGCGAACATGGCGCAGGGCCGGCTGGTCGCGTACGCCTCGGACGGCCAGCCGATCGCCAGCTACGACGAGGAACTCGCCGCCGCCCTCCGGACGGCCACCCGGTAGGTGGTCGCGGGGAGGGCGGCGGCGTGGCTCAGCGGGTCGCGGCGGCCAGGGCGGCGCGCAGCTTGTCGGCGTCGGCCGGTGCCGGGTGCTCCCAGTCGGTGGGGCTGGCGGAGTAGAGCGTGCCGTACGCCGGGGTGTCCGGCTGGTAGCGCCACCCCTCGGCGAGCGCGCCGACGTCCACTGCGTCGTAGCCGATCCGGTCCAGGAAGGCCGTCACCTCGGCCTTCGCGGCGGCGTCGTCACCGGCGATCGCGAGGGCGCTGCGGTCGGCGGCACCGGACGGCCGGGGGAGCGCGGCCAGGCCCTTGAAGTTGATGTTGTTGAAGACCTTGACGACCCGGGAGCCGGGCAGGTGTCGCTGGAGCAGCTCGCTGCTTGTGGTCTCGCCCGAGTCCAGTTCCGGGAAGGTCCCGTCGCGCTGCGGGTAGTAGTTGTTGGTGTCGATGACGACCTTGCCGGCCAGCGGCTCCACGGGCACCGCGCGGTACGCCTTCAGCGGCACGGTGACCACCACCAGGTCGCCGACCTGCGCCGCGTCCTGTGCCGTGCCGGCGCTGGCGTGCTCGCCCAGCTCGTCAACCAGGTCCTTCAGCGTCTCCGGGCCGCGTGAGTTGCTCAGCACCACGTCGTAGCCGGCGTCCACGGCCAGCCGGGCCACCGTGCTGCCGATGTTGCCGCTGCCGATCAGTCCCACAGTTGTCATGCTCGTCCCAACTCCGTCCACCCACGCGTGTTCCGACAGTGGTGGTGGTCACCCCGGTTGCCCGGCTGCGCCGCGAGCCCGTCCTGCCCAACGTACTGCTCACCCCTGTCGCCGACCGGCTCTCCGGGGACGTTGCCACTCTCCGGTGACGAGCGGTCGCCCGCCCTCTCAGGCAGGGAGGACCTTGGTGATCGCTGCCTGGAGGTCGGTGGACTCGGGGGTGACAGTGGGGGCGAAGCGGGCGGCGACCGTGCCGTCCGGGGCCACCAGGAACTTCTCGAAGTTCCACCGGACGTCCCCGGCGTGCCCGTCGGCGTCCGGAGTGTCCACCAGCGCGGTGTAGAGCGGGTGCCGGTTCGGACCGTTGACGTCGACCTTCTCGGTCAGCGGGAAGGTCACCCCGTAGTTGACCTGGCAGAAGTCGCTGATCTCGGCGGCGCTGCCCGGCTCCTGCCCGGCGAACTGGTTACACGGCACGCCGAGCACCACCAGGCCGCGCTCGGCGTAGGAGTCGGCGAGCGTCTGAAGGCCGGCGTACTGCGGGGTGAGGCCGCAGCGGGAGGCCACGTTGACGACCAGCAGCGCCTTGCCGCGGTAGCTGGCCAGTTCGGCGGGGCCGCCGTTGAGGGCGTCGATCGGGATGTCGAAGACGGTCATGGCCCGAGGCTACGCGCCGACCGGGCAGCGGCCCGGAGGCGGGCGGAGCGGGGGCAATCCACGCATCAGGGGAAATCGAAACATGCACATCTTGACGAAGTGATGACGCCGTGAGTACCGTCTCACCATCTCTTTTGGAAAGTTTCCTAACAGTTCGGGAGACGCCTCATGAAAAGATCGCTCCGCCGGGCCCTCTGGGCCGGTGCCGTGGTCGCCGTGACCGTCGCAGCGGTGCCGATGACCACCGCGTTCGGCGCCGGCAGTGTCACCACCACGTTCACCAGAGCACAGGACTGGGGGACCGGTCACGAGACCAAGGTGACCGTCACCAACGGGTCGAGTGCCACCGTCAGCACCTGGCGCGTCGAGTTCGACCTGCCGTCGGGTACCACCATCAGCAGCGCCTGGGACGCCGACGTGACAAGCAGCGGCAACCACTACGTCGCGGTCAAGAAGAGCTGGGCCGGGGGCCTCGCCCCGGGTGCCTCGTTCAGCTGGGGTTACAACGGCACCGGCGCCTACAAGGCGCCGCTGAACTGCACCGTCAACGGCGCACCCTGCGGCGGCGGCACCCCGACCAGCCCGCCGACCACGAGCGCACCGACCACCGCCCCGCCCACCACGGCGCCGCCCACCACCGCACCACCCACCACGCCACCCCCGACCACCACCCCGCCCAACCCGGGCGGCAAGAAGGTCGTCGGCTACTTCGCCGAGTGGGGCGTCTACGGACGCAACTACCACGTCAAGAACATCCAGACCAGCGGCTCGGCCGCCAAGCTGACCCACATCCTGTACGCCTTCGGCAACACCACCGGCGGCCGCTGCGCCATCGGTGACAGCTACGCCGACTACGAGAAGGCGTACACGGCGGCGGAGAGCGTGGACGGCGTCGCCGACACCTGGGACCAGCCGCTGCGCGGCAGCTTCAACCAGCTCCGCAAGCTCAAGCAGATGAACCCGCACCTCAAGGTGATCTGGTCGTTCGGTGGCTGGACCTGGTCCGGCGGCTTCACCCAGGCCGCGCAGAACCCGGCCGCGTTCGCCGAGAGCTGCCACAACCTGGTCGAGGACCCGCGCTGGGCGGACGTCTTCGACGGCATCGACGTCGACTGGGAGTACCCGAACGCCTGTGGCCTGACCTGCGACACCAGCGGTCCGAACGCGTTCAAGAACGTGATCGGCGCGCTGCGGTCGAGGTTCGGGTCCAGCGCCCTGGTCACCGCCGCCATCACCGCGGACGGCAGCAACGGCGGCAAGATCGACGCCACCGACTACGCCGGCGCCATCGGCAACCTCAACTGGCTGATGCCGATGACCTACGACTACTTCGGAGCGTTCGCCGCCCAGGGTCCGACGGCACCGCACTCCCCGCTCACCTCGTACACCGGCATCCCGCAGCAGGGCTTCAACTCCGACGCGGCGATCCAGAAGCTCAAGAGCAAGGGCGTCCCGGCCAGCAAGTTGCTGCTCGGCATCGGCTTCTACGGTCGCGGCTGGACCGGTGTCACCCAGGCCGCACCGGGTGGCAGCGCCACCGGGGCGGCACCGGGCACCTACGAGGCGGGCATCGAGGACTACAAGGTCCTCAAGAACACCTGCCCGGTCACCGGCACGATCGCCGGCACCGCGTACGCCAAGTGCGGCAGCAACTGGTGGAGCTACGACACCCCGTCGACCATCAACGGCAAGATGACGTACGCGAACAACCAGGGCCTCGGTGGCGCGTTCTTCTGGGAGCTCTCCGGTGACACGAGCAACGGCGAGCTCATCGGCGCCATCAAGGGCGGTCTCGGCTGAGTCGGAGACCGGCGCACCACCCACACGGCGGGGAGGGGCCCGCACCGCTCCTCCCCGCCCGTGACCCGACGGCCCGGTCGACGCCCAGCGTCGGCCGGGCCGCCGTCGGTGGGGTCGGGTCAGCTCGATGTGGCAGACTCGCGGCTCGGCAGGTCTCGATCTCACAGTCGACGGAGGTGGTCATGCGTCCGACCCACCGCAGGCTGGCGGCAACCGCCGCCGGGCTGGTGCTGCTGCCGGTCGCCCTGGCCGGCTGCGGGATCGGCGACGACGCCAAGGACGAGCCGCCCGCCAAACCCGCGCGCGCCCCCGCCGAGGAGGCCGCCGCCCGCTCCCGGGAGCGCGTGCAGGCGTACCTCGACGCGATGACCGCGAAGGACGTCGCCGCCGGCCGCAGCCAGCTCTGCGCTCTCCTGCACGACGGCTTCGACCTGGCCGCCACCGGCCCCAACGGCGACTTCGCCGATCACTTCCAGGTGCCCGAGGCGGCCATCACCGACATCCGGTCCGGTCCGCTCGGGCAGGAGGTCAGCGTCTCGGTCTCGGTCAGCACCGGCAAGCGCACCGTCGCCCGGCCGCTGGTGTTCACGGTGACCCGGCAGGGCAGCGACTGGTGCATCGCCGGGGAGTCGCCGGGCGGCGGCCCGGCCGCCAACCCGACGCCGACCGAGGTCGTCCCCACCCGCGCGTCCTGACCAGCGTCCGGCGGGTTGATCTCCCATCTGCCGGAACCGTCCCCCTCGCCCCCCGGGCACCCCGACCGTCGCCGTACGCTTCCTGTCATGCGCCATGAGTGGCATCAGCTGAGCCATCCCGCGGTGGGCAGCCCGGGCCTGCAGACCAGCCGACCGACAGTCGACTCCGCCGAGGACGCCGCGCTCGGCCTGGACCGATGGCGGGAGCTGCCCCGCGAGCAGGTCCCGCCGTGGTCCGACCCGGCAGCCGTCGCGGCGGTCTGCAAGGTCCTCGACACCGTGCCGTCGGTCGTCGCGCCCTACGAGGTGGACCAGCTCCGGCAGAAGCTCGCCCTGGTCTGCGAGGGCAAGGCGTTCCTGCTCCAGGGCGGTGACTGCGCGGAGACGTTCGTCGACAACACCGAGAGCCACCTGCTGGCCAACGCCCGCACCCTGCTCCAGATGGCGATCGTGCTCACCTACGGCGCGTCCCTGCCGGTGGTCAAGGTCGCCCGGGTCGCCGGGCAGTACACCAAGCCCCGCTCACTGCCCACCGACGCGCGCGGCCTGCCCGCCTACCGTGGGGACATGATCAATTCGCTGGAGGCCGACCCCGTCGCCCGGATCGCCGACCCGCAGCGCATGATCCGGGCGTACGCCAACTCGGCGGCGGCGATGAACATGCTCCGGGCGTACCTCGCCGGTGGGCTCGCCGACCTGCACGCAGTGCACGACTGGAACAAGGGCTTCGTGCGGACCTCCCCGGCGGGGGAGCGCTACGAGGCGATCGCCCGGGAGATCGACCGGGCGCTGGCCTTCATCCGGGCCTGCGGGATGACCGACGACGAGGCGTTGCGGACCGTCACGCTCTACTGCTCCCACGAGGCGCTCGCCCTGGAGTACGACCGGGCGCTCACCCGGGTCTCCGACCGCCGGGCGTACGGGCTGTCCGGACACTTCCTCTGGATCGGCGAGCGCACCCGGCAGATCAGCGGCGCGCACATCGACTTCATCTCCCGGATCGCCAACCCGATCGGCGTCAAGCTCGGCCCGAGCACCTCCCCGGACGAGGCGATCGAGCTGTGCGAGAAGCTCAACCCGGACAACATCCCCGGCCGGCTCACCCTGATCAGCCGGATGGGCAACCATCGGGTGCGCGACGCCCTGCCGCCGATCGTCGCCAAGGTCACCGCCGCTGGCGCGAAGGTGGTCTGGCAGTGCGACCCGATGCACGGCAACACGCACGAGTCGTCAAACGGCTACAAGACCCGGCACTTCGACCGCATCGTCGATGAGGTGCTCGGCTACTTCGAGGTGCACCGGGGGCTGGACACCCACCCCGGTGGCCTGCACGTCGAGTTGACCGGCGAGGACGTCACCGAGTGCCTCGGCGGCGCCCAGGGCATCGAGGACCTCGACCTGCCCGACCGGTACGAAACCGCCTGCGACCCCCGACTGAACACCCAGCAGTCGTTGGAGTTGGCGTTCCTGGTCGCGGAGATGCTCCGTGGCTGACGCGAAAAGTGAGGACGACAGTGGCTGACCTGTTCGTGGACCTGCGCTCCGACACGGTGACCCGACCCACCGCCGGGATGCGGGAGGCGATGGCCACCGCCGAGGTCGGTGACGACGTCTACGGCGAGGACCCGACCGTCAACGCGCTGGAGGCCGAGGTCGCCGCGCTGTTCGGGCACGAGGCGGCGCTGTTCGCCCCGAGCGGGTCGATGGCCAACCAGATCGCCCTGCAACTGCTGGTGTCGCCCGGCGACGAGCTGCTCTGCGACGCCGACGCGCACGTGGTCACGTACGAGATCGGCGCCGCTGCCGCGTACGGCGGCATCTCCTCGCGGACCTGGCCCGCGGTCGGCGCGGACATCGACCCGGAGAGGGTGGCCGCGATGATCCGGCCGGACGGCTACTTCGCCGTGCCCACCCGCGCGATCGCCGTCGAACAGACCCACAATCGCGGCGGTGGCGGGGTGATTCCGCTGGCCACCCTGCGGGATCTGCGCGGAGTCGCCGACGACGCGGGCGTCGCGTTGCACTGCGACGGCGCCCGGATCTGGCACGCGCACGTCGCCGACGGGGTGCCCCTGATCGAGTACGGCCGGCTCTTCGACACCCTGTCGGTGTGTCTCTCCAAGGGCCTCGGCGCGCCGGTCGGTTCGCTGGTGGTGGGCAGCGCGGAGAAGATCGAACGGGCCCGGATGATCCGTAAGCGGATGGGTGGCGGCATGCGTCAGGCTGGCATCCTCGCCGCCGCCGGCCGGTACGCGCTCGCGCACCACGTCGACCGCCTGGCCGATGACCACGCGAGGGCGGCCCGGCTGGCCGAGGCCGTCGCGCCGTTCGGCGTGCTGGCCACCACGGTCCGCACCAACCTGGTCGCACTCGACCTGACGAAGCACGCACTGGACGCGCGTGCCCTGGCCGTCGCCGCGCGGGCCGAGGGCGTACTCGTCTCGGTGCTCGGCCCGCGCACCGCCCGCCTCGTCACCCACCTGGGCGTCGGCGACGCGGACATCGACCGCGCGGTCGCGGCCCTGCCCCGCATCCTCGCCGCGTCCTGACCTCCGGCCGGCACCCTGCCACGACCCGGTGATCAAGAGGTTCGCGTCAGATTCCGGCCCCCGGATGACGCAAACCTCTTGATCACCGAGGTGGGGTCTGCGGGGTGGGGTCACCGAGGTGGGGTCTGCGGGGTGGGGTCACCGAGGTGGGGTCTGCGGGGTGGGGCAGGGGTCAGGCGGGTGAGGGTCTGGATGTCGGCGGTGTGGCCCAGCTGCTTCTCGCTCGGGGTCTCCACGACGATCGGGATGCCGGCGGTGGCGGGGTGGGCCATCAGTTCGGCGAAGGCGGGCTCGCCGATGGTGCCCTTGCCGATGTTCTCGTGCCGGTCCCGGGTGGAACCGCACAGATCCTTCGAGTCGTTGGCGTGGACCAGCCGCAGCCGGTCCGCGCCGACAGTGGCCACCAGGGTGTCCAGGGTCGCCGTCATGCCACCCTCGGCTGCCAGGTCGTGGCCGGCCGCCCAGGCGTGGCAGGTGTCGAAGCAGACCCCGAGCATGGGGTGTCGGTCCACCGCGTCCAGGTAGGGGCCGAGCTGCTCCACCCGGGAGGCGAGGGACCGGCCGCCGCCGGCGCTCGGCTCGACAAGCAGCATCGGCCCGCCGGCGTCGGCGGCCCAGTCGAGCAGCGGCAGCAACTCCCGGCGGACCTGTCGCATCGCCGCCTCGGCGTACCCCTCGTCCACCGAACTGCCAGCGTGGAACACCACCGCCTGGGCGCCGATCGCGACGCCCCGACGAAGGGCGTGGGCCAGGGTCTGCGCCGACTTCTCGACAGTGGCCGGGGTGGGCGAGCCGAGGTTGACAAGCAGCGAGGCGTGGATGAACGCCGGAATGCCCCGCTCGGCGCAGCCGTCGCGGAACAGGGCGTCCTGCACCGGGTCACCGCTGGGCAGCGCCCAGCCCCGCGAGTTGGAGACGTAGACCTGCACCACCTGGGCACCGGTCGCGTCGGCGTACGGCAGGGCGGCCTTGGCCAGCCCACCCGAGGTCGGAGTGTGCGCGCCCACCGGACGCGAGGTGACCGCCGGCATCAGAAGCACGTGAGGGTGACCGGGGTGCCCGGCGGCACCTGCGTATTCTCGCCCGGGATCTGGATCCGGACCACGGCGTTCGGGTTGACCGCGACCGTCACCGGGAAGCCCTGGCCCTCCAACGCCTGCTTGGCCTGCTGACACGGCAGGTCGATCACCCGGGGCACGACGACCGCCGCCGGGCCCTTGCTGACGTCCAGCTTGACCTGGGTGCCCTTCTCCACGCCGGCACCATCGGCGGGGCTCTGGCCGAGGACCTCGTCCCTGGGCTTGTCGGAGTCCTTGTAGGTCTCCACAAGCACCAGGTTGAGCTGGGCCAGGGCGGCGCGAGCGTCGTTGAGGTTCTTGCCGACCAGGTTCGGCACCGTCACCGGCGCCCTGCCCCGGCTCAGAATGAGGGTGATCTTCGCGCCCGGTTTGACCTCGTCGCCCACCTTGGGGGAGGTGTCCAGTACGACCCCGGCCGGCAGGCTGTCGTCGTAGCGGGGGGTGCCCTTCGCCACCACCAGCTTCACGTTGACCAGGTCCGCCTCGGCGAGCTCGAACTCCTTGCCGATCACGTCCGGCACGGGGAAGCGTTCCGGGCCGAGGGAGAGGGTCAGGGTGATCGCGCCACCCTTGACGATCTTGGTGGCGGACGCCGGGCTCTGCCCCAGCACGCTGTCCTTCGGGGCCTGCTCGTCGAAGCGCGGCGCACCGTACTTCAGTGTGAGCCCGGCGCGGTCGGCCTGCGCCTGCGCCTCGGCCTTGCTCAGGCTCACCAGTTGCGGGGCGTCCGTGTAGCGGCCGACGCCGAACCACCAACCCCCGATCGCGGCCACCAGGCCCAGCGTCACCACCACGGCCGCGACGGCCAGCCGGCCGCGCGGGCTCGCCAGCAGCGTGCTGCGCAGCGCCGCGAGCCGGGACCCCAGGCCCTCCGCGGGGTCCGGGGCGGCCCGACGTCGACCCGGCCCCTGGCTGCTGGCCCCCTCGGGCAGCCGCGCCCAGGACGGGCGGTTGGAGGGGCGGACCGTGGCGACCACCATTGTCGGCTGGGAGAGTGGCTCGCCGCTCACCGGGCGAAGCACTGCGGTGTGGCTGTTGGCGTCACCCAGGCGATCCCGGGCGACCTGCACCTCGGCCAGCAGCGCGCCGGCGTCGGCGGGCCGCGCGCCGGGGTCGCGCCGGGTCGCCCGTTGCACCAGTTCGTCGAGGACCGGCGGCAGGCCGGGCACCAGCGTCGAGGGCGCTGGCACGTCCCGGTCGACGTGCTGCCAGGCGACGTCCACTGGACGGTCCCCGTCGTACGGCACCCGGCCGGCGAGCATCTCGAACAGCACGATGCCGGCCGAGTAGACGTCGGTGCGGGGGTCGGCGCGGCCCTCGGTGACCAGCTCCGGGGCGACGTACGCCACGGTGGCCATCAGCTGGTTGCCCTGTTCCTCGTCGGCGCTCGCCTCGACCGCCCGGGCCAGCCCGAAGTCGGCCACCTTGACGACGCTGTCGACCAGATTGGCGACACCGCCGGTGGGTGCCTCGGCGACCAGCACGTTCTCCGGCTTGACGTCGCGGTGCACCAGGCCGGACCGGTGCGCGGCGGCGATCGCGGCGAGCATCTGCTCGGCGATGGCCAGCGCCTCGTCCGGGTTGAGCCGGCGTCGCTCGGCCAGCACGTCGCGCAGCGTACGGCCGCGCACGTACTCCATCACCAGGTACGGCAGACCGGCGTGCGTGCCCTGGTCGTAGACCGCCACCACGTTCGGGTGGGTCAGCCGGGCGATGGTCTTCGCCTCGTCGGTGAACCGAGCCACGAAGTTGGCGATCCGGGCCCGGGCCTCGGGAGCCTGGGTCGGATGGATGATCTTGACAGCGACGGTGCGCTCAAGGCGTTCGTCGGTGGCGGTGTACACGGTCGCCATGCCACCACGGGCCACGCGACCGCGAATGCGGTAGCGCCCGTCGATCAGCGAGCCCAGCAACGTGTCGGCGACCTGAGTGTCCATCGGCAGGGAGTCTATGTGTCCAGGGGGTGAAGGTTGAACAGGATGCTACAGCCGGACGCCGAACGAGTCCGTCCCGCTGCGCTCACCGCCGCCTCATCCGCAGGTCATTGGCGCTCGGGAGAGCGGACTCCGCTCGGTCGTCCGGGGTGCCGGTGGCCCGTCGCGACGGTGGCGTGGCAGGGTGGTCGGGTGACCGAACCCGTACCCGACCAGGCCGTGCCCAGCCTGGAGCTCGCCGGACCCGCCGATCCGGCCGGCTGGCTGACCCTGCCCGACGTCGCCGAGCGCCTCGACGTGTCGATCAGCAAGGTGCACCAGATGATCCGTGACCGGGAGTTGCTGACCGTCCGCCGCGACGGCATCCGCCGCATCCCGGCGGACCTGGTCGCCAACCAGACAGTGCTCAAGCACCTGCCCGGCGTGCTCAACCTGCTCACCGACAACGGCTACGACGACGAGGCCGCCCTGCGCTGGCTGTACGAGCCGGACGACACCCTCCCCGGTGGCACCCCGGCCACAGCCCTCTCCGGCGACCAGGCCCGCGAGGTGAAACGCCGAGCCCAGGCCCTGGGCTTCTGACCTCCGGCCCACCCCGTTGATCGTGAAGTTGGGGCCGCGACCCGCCGTCGCGGACCCCGCCACCTTCATGATCAACGGGGGAGGGTGAGGGTCAGTCGGCTCGGCGGGTTGCGGCGATGGCCAGGTCCACCAGGGCCTGGCGGGCCTCGGTGTCGAGATCGACAGCGGCCAGCGCCGCCAGCGCGGCGTCGGTGAGCGTGACGATCCGCTGCTCGGTGCGGGCCAACGCCCCGCTCGCGGAGATCAGCTCGCGGAGCCGAGCCACACCCCGCTCGTCCAGCCCAGGGTCGCCGAGTTGGTTGAGCAGCAGCTCACGGCCGGCGTCGTCGGTGCTTTCCATGGCCGCCGCCACCAGGTAGGTGCGCTTGCCCTCGCGCAGGTCGTCCCCGGCCGGCTTGCCGGTCAGCGCCGGGTCACCGAAGACACCCAGCACGTCGTCACGCAGTTGGAACGCCTCACCCAGCGGCAGCCCGTACGCCGAGTAGGCCGCCCGGACGTCGGACGTCGCGTCGGCCAGCGCGGCGCCCAGCAGCAGCGGACGCTCGACGGTGTACTTCGCCGACTTGTACCGGGCGACCTTGCTGGCCCGTTCCACCGAGGTGTCGCCGGTGACCTGCGTCAGCACGTCGAGGTACTGCCCGACGGTGACCTCGGTGCGCATCTCGTCGAAGACCGGTCGGGCCCGCGCCAACGACCACAGGTCCAGCCCCGCGGAGTGCAGCAGCTCGTCGGACCAGACCAGGCACAGGTCGCCGAGCAGGATGGCGGCGGCGTCGCCGAAACCGTCCGGGTCACCGCCCCAGCCGGCCTCCCGGTGCCGTGCGGCGAACCGCCGGTGCACCGCGGGCTCGCCGCGTCGGGTGTCGGAGCGGTCCATCAGGTCGTCATGGATCAGTGCGCTGGCCTGGACGAACTCCAGCGCGGCCAGGGCGGTGAGCACCTGGTCGCCGTCGAGCCCGCCCGCGCCCCGGAACCCCCAGTACGCGAATGCCGGGCGGAGCCGCTTGCCACCGCCGAGCACGAAAGCCTCGATCGCCTCGGCCACCGGCGCCAGGGCGTCATCCACGGCGGCGAGCCGAACCCGTTGGCCGGTCAGGAAGTCGCTGAGGGCTTTGTCGACCCGCTGCCGTAGGCCAGCACGGTCGACGGGAGAGACGGGGGCAGCGTGGGTCACGCACCGACGCTAGCGGGTTGCCGCGGTCCGCGCCCTACCGCCACGCGTAGTCCCGTCGGCGCGGCCGGGACCGGTGCGCCCCGCCGGTCGCGTGCCGGCCGCCGCCGTGCGGCCCGGTCCGGGGGCTCGCGTCGAGCCGGCCCGGCGGGTGGCCGCGGCGGCCTCGGCGAGCGTCACCAGCGGCACGTCCAGGACGACGGCGAGCCAGCCGAGCCAGAACCCGCCGGGAACACGACGCTGTCGTTCCCACCGGGACACCTCGTGCCGGCTCACCGTCGGCACCCCGGCGGCGGCGCACAACTCGGCGGCGGCGCGCTGCTGGCTCCAGCCACGGGCCAGCCGGCACCGGGCCAGCAGCGGACCGAGCTGCGCCGGGCGCGGCGATCGGGGCGGGGTCATGGGTCCTCCTGGCGGGCGTCGGCGCGGTGCCGACCCGCCCGCCCAGAACCCGGACCGGACCGGCGTCACCGCGTGTTGCTGACCCCCGCGCGGGACCCGGGCGCCGCCCCCGCCGCCCCTCCCACGCCACCCATTTCTACCTCCGGGGTACGACGCCCTTCCGCCCGTCGGACCCGGCGGGCGGTGCGGTAGGTGACCGCGCTGTGGAAAGCGCCTGGGCCGTTGTGGCGTCGCCCGCTAGAGTCGGGTCGTGGCGCTCGGTCTTCCCTCGGTACTCCCCAACCCGCAACCGGCGATCGGGGAGCTCATTCGTGAGCGCCAACCGACCTTCTCGTTCGAGTTCTTTCCGCCCAAGACGGACGCGGGCGAGACGCTGCTCTGGCAGGCCATCCGCGAGCTGGAGTCGCTGCGCCCGTCGTTCGTGTCGATCACCTACGGTGCGGGCGGTTCGACCCGGGACACCACAGTGGCGGTGACCGAACGGATCGCCACCGACACCACCCTGCTGCCGATGGCCCACCTGACCGCTGTCAACCACTCCGTCGCCGAGCTGCGGCACGTGATCGGCCGGCTCGCCGGGGTGGGGGTGCGCAACGTGCTGGCGGTGCGCGGTGACCCGCCGGGCAACCCGGGCGGGGAGTGGATCCGCCACGCCGAGGGCGTGGACTACGCCGAGGACCTGGTCCGCCTGGTCCGCGACGCCGGTGACTTCAGCGTGGGCGTGGCGGCCTTCCCGTACAAGCACCCCCGCTCACCCGACGTGGCCAGCGACACCGCGCACTTCGTCCGCAAGTGCCGGGCCGGCGCCGAGTTCGCGATCACGCAGATGTTCTTCGACGCCGACGACTACCTGCGGCTGCGGGACCGGGTGGCCGCCGCCGGCTGCGACACCCCGATCCTGGCCGGGGTGATGCCGGTGACCCAGATCGGCACCATCGAGCGGTCCGTGCAGCTGTCCGGTGCGCCCTTCCCACCGGCGCTGGCGGCCCGCTTCGAGCGGGTCGCCGACGACCCGGAGGCCGTCCGCAGGCTCGGTGTCGAGCAGGCCAGCGAGATGAGCCGCCGACTGCTGGACGAGGGTGTGCCGGGCATCCACTTCATCACCCTCAACCGGTCCACCGCGACCCGCGAGGTCTGGCAGAACCTGAAGGCCGGCGCGCGGGTGTGAATGCCCAGCCCGCGATACCTGATGCCCGGCACGACGGTTGATCCGTGGTGGGCACACAGCTGAACTGGGACCAGTACGCCACGGCATGGGCACGGTTGCACGGCGGGTTCGACCCGCGGGTCGCGGCGCCGGTGGTACGCGCCTGGCTGCGGTTCGCGTACCACGTCGGGTACGTGCTGGGGCGGCTGCGGGTCAGCCCCACCGCGGTCACCGTGGCCGGGGTGCTGCTCTGTTTCTGCGTACCGTTGCTGGTGACCCGGCCGGGAGACGGGCCGTTCCTCGGCGCGTTGTTCGTGCTGCTCGCCGCCGTGGCGGACAGCGTGGACGGTGCGGTGGCGGTCGCCACCGGCCGCACCACGCGGCTCGGCTACGTCTACGACTCGGTCGCCGACCGGCTCGGTGAGGTGGCCTGGTTGCTGGCGTTCTGGCTGGTCGGCGCGCCGGGCGCGCTTGTCGTCGCGGGCGGCGCGCTGTCCTGGCTGCACGAGTACGTGCGGGCTCGGGCGGTCGCCGCCGGCATGCGCGACATCGGCGCGGTCACCGTCGGGGAACGCCCCACCCGGGTCTCGGTGGCGCTGGCGGGCCTGGTGGTCGCCGGGCTGGCCGGGCTGATCGAGGCGGACCTGGCCGCCGGCACCATCACCATGGCGACCGCGGTGTGGGTGCTGCTGGCCGGCTTCGGCCTCGGGCAACTGCTCTCCAGCATCCGGCGCGCCCTGCTCGACATCGGCTGAGCGGCCGGGCCCTACCAGGCGGGGCCGATCTCGTCGGCGACGATCTGCGCGGAGAGGGTCACCATCGGCAACCCGCCGCCCGGGTGGGTGGAGCCGCCCACCAGCCACAACCCGTTCGCCGGGCCCCGATTGGCGGGGCGGAGCAACCCGCCGGCGGTGCCGTAGATCGAGCCACCCGGCGCGCCGGTCGCCGCGCCCAGGTCGGCGGGGGTGCGGATCTCGCGGAACAGCAGCCGGTCGCGCACGTCCACGCCGCGCCGCGCCAGCACCTCCAGGATCCGGTCGGCGTACGCGTCGGCCAGCCCCGGGCGTCGCCAGTCGACAGCGCCCGCCGCGCTGCCGTGGCGGGGTGCGTTGACCAGCACGAACCACGCCTCGTGTCCGGCCGGACGGACCATCGGGTCGTCGGCCACTGTGACGAACACCGTCGGGTCGACCGCCGGCCGGGCCCGTACGCCACGCCCGGGGTTTCCGAAGACCGCGTCGAACTCCGCGTCGTAGTCGTGCGGGAAGAAGACGTTGTGGTGGGCCAGCCCGGTGCTGCCGGAGACACCGAGCAGCAGCACGAAACCGGCGAGACTGCGGTCGGTCAGCCCGGCCAGCCGACGCGGGTGCGGCAGCAGGTCACGGTAGACGGTCAGCGCGTCCACGTTGGCCACCACCACGTCGGCGGGCACCGGCGCGGTGACGCCGGCGAGGCGTACCCCGTGCACCCGGCCACCGGTGGCGTCGATCCGGGTGACAGTGGCGTCGGTCTGCACCACCACGCCGAGATCGAGGCAGCGGGTGAGCAGCGCGTCGGCGAGTGTGCCCAGCCCACCGCGCAGGTACCAGCCGCCGAAGGTCAACTCGGCGTACGGGACCGCGACCAGCGCCGCCGGCGCCCGACGCGGGTCGGCGCCGGTGTAGGTGGCGTACCGGTCCAGCAGCATCCGCAGCCGCGGGTCGGACAGGTGCCCGCGGCCCAACCCGCGCAGGGTGCGACCCGGGGCGATGGCGGCCAGGTCGCCGAGCCGCCAGGCCAGCGACGCGAGATCGCGGGGGGAATCGACGGTACGGCGCAGAATGTCGCGCTCGGAGGCCCGCCACACCCGTTCGGCGCGGCGCCACAGCCGCTGCCAGTCGGCCGCCGCCCGGTCGCCGAGGGCGGCCCCGATCCGGGTGGTGAACTCCACCGGGTCGGCGCACGAGTCCAGGGTCGGCCCGCCGCCGGGGAAGACGTGCCGGACGATCGGGTCCAGCCCGACCAGGTCCAGGTATTCGTCGAGCTTCGCCCCGGTCGCCTCGAACAGGTCGTGGAAGACCTGGGGCAGGGTGAGCAGGCTCGGCCCGGTGTCGAAGTGGAACGAACCGGCCGGGGTGTCGTGCGCGTACCGACCGAGCTTGCCACCGACCGTGTCGGCGGCCTCGAAGACGGTCACCTGGTGCCCGGTGGCGGCCAGCCGGGCGGCGGTGGCGAGGCCACCCACCCCGGCGCCGACGACCACGATCCGCGCCATGCCGCGCCCTCCTAGCTGACCGGGCGGCCCCGCCAGGTCAGGCGGCGTCGCTTTCGCAGATGGTACGACCGCAGAGTCAACCAACCGAGGACCACGACCGACACGGGGTGTGCGAGCGCGTCGGGCCACCACCGGCCTCCGGTCGCGCGGGCGGTGAGCGCCCGTCCGGCCACCCCGAGCAGGTAGCCGGCCAGGCCCACGGCGGCCACCCCCGGCGCGCCGGCCGCCACACCCGCCAGCGCGACCAGCGGCGGGGCGGTGTACAGCAGCAGCAGCGCCGCCACCACGACCGCCGCCGCGCCCGGGTGCCCGAACGACGCCCAGAGTGACTTCGAGTACCCGTCGCGCAGCTGCGGCCAGTCGTCGTACATCCGGCAGGTGGCCAGCCGGGAGCCGTCGGCCAGGGCGATCCGCCCACCGGCCCGCTTGACCGCCCGGGCCAACTCGACGTCCTCCAGGATCTTGTCGGCGACCGCGGCGTGCCCGCCGGCGGCGGTGTAGCCGGCCCGGTCCAGCACCAGGAACTGGCCGCCCGCCGCGGCCAGCGACGGCCGCGGCGAGCGTTCCATCGCACGCAGCGGCAGGAACGTCAACCAGAGCCACTGCAGCAGCGGCTGCACCAGCCGGTCGGCCGCCGTCGCCACCACGATCCGGGGGTACGGCGACAGCAGCGTCACGCGGGCGGCGCGCAACTCGGTGACGGCCGCCGCGACCGCGTGCGGGGCGAGCACCACGTCGGCGTCGACGAAGACCAGCGCGGTGGCGTCCGAGTCGGCCCGGGTGGCCAACTGCCAACAGGCGTGCGGCTTGCCCAGCCAGCCCGGCGGCGGGGCGACCCCGGTGAGCAGCGTGACCCGGGGGTCGTCGCCGGCCACCGCGCGGACCACGTCGGCGGTGCCGTCGGTGGACCCGTCGTCGAGAACCACGACGCGCAGCCCCGGCACACCGCGTTGGGCGAGCAGGGCGCGCAGGCAGGGCGTGACCCGGGTGGCCTCGTCGCGCAGCGGCAGCAGCACGGCGACCGGCTCGTCGACCTCGTCGGGTCGGTCCGTGGGCCGGCGCAGCCATCCGGCGGCGTTGAGCCAGGTGTGCCCGGTCAGCGCGGCGACGGCGATCAGCAGGGCGAGCAGGACGGTCATCGGGTCGCGTCGACGCCGGGGCGGTGCGGCTGGTGGTCCTCCCGGCGGGTGTCACGGCCCCGGCGGGCACGCAGCAGGGTCACCGCCAGCGGGACGGCGGTCACCGACATGCCGGCGGCCCCCCAGAGCGCCGACGCGGGCAGGTCGAGGAAGACCGCGTGGGCCAGGATGCTGGAGAAGTACGTCCACAGGTAGAGCCCGACCATCGGGTCGTCCCGCCGGTCGGTGTGCTCGGCGGCCGGCCCGGCCAGCGGACGCAGGGCGCTCATCATCAGCACCGCGAAGAGCAGCCAGCCCAGGTAGTTGCTGACCGGAACGCCGGCCAGGCCGGGCAACGCCGGGGTGGCGTCCCGCCACAGCCAGTACCCCTCGGCCACCATCTGCGGGTCGAGGAAGAGGTCCCAGGCGGCCAGCCCCACCGTGGCCAGCGCGATCCTCCCCACCCAGCGGCCGGCGCTCGCCCCACCGCCGGCCGGTGTGCCGCCGCCGGTCAGCCGGACCGCCGCCAGCCAGGCCGGCCAGGCCATCCAGGTCCAGGCCAGCGGAATGATCAGCGGCACTCCGGCCAGCTTGGGACCCAGCTCGCCGGAGTAGTCGTAGCTGCCGAACGGCACACCGGTGGCCACCCCGATCGCCTCGATCGCGAACCCACCGCCGGTGGCCACCGCTACCAGCGCCGTCGCGACCCGTGGACCCCGGCTGAGCAGCGCGTGGCCCACCGAGAGCAGCCACCCGAGCACGACGGTGGCCACGGTGAGCCCGGCCCTGGTGGCGCCGGTGGTGAGCGGGTAGCAGATCTGGGCGAGCACCAGGACGGCGAGCAGTGTCCAGGAGATCCGCCGGGTCATGACGCCGGTGGCTCGAGCGGCAGATCCCGACCGAGTACGCCGAACGGTCGCTCGTCGCCGGGGAAGTGGAAGTCGCGCAGCACGTCGACGAAGCCGAAGCGCCGGTACAACCGCCAGGCCCGCGAGGTCTGCTCGTCGGCCTCCGGGGTGGACAACAGCGTGGTGTCGCCCTCGGCCATGCCGAGCAGCGCGCGCAGTTGGCCGGTGCCCAGGCCGTGTCCCTGGGCCGGTGGCCGGACGTGCAGCTCGACCACCTCGAAGCAGTGGGTGAGCCAGCGCTGGCGGGTCGGGGCGTCCAGTGCCCGGTGCACCTGGTCGTGCCACCACTGACCGGAGGCGCCCAGGTAGCCGTAGCCGAAGCCGGCGAGGTGCCCCTCGCTGGTCAGGCTGGCGACCGCCCGGAAACCCGGCCGGCGGACGTGGGTGGCGATGTAGCCGCGTCGGGCCTCCAGCAGGTCGGTGCGGTATCCCATCGCCTCGCCGTAGACGGCCACCACGTCGTCCAGCCGCCGGACGAGATCGTCCGGCGTCCAGCGCACCAACCTCATGCCCGTCCACCCTTCACCGTTTCGGGGCCACCGTCGGCGACCCACCCGAGCACCGTCCGGTCGCCGACCACGTCGCGCACCTCGAACCGGGCGAACAGCTCCTCGGCGTACCAGCCCGCGGTGGGGGTTCGCATGATCGCCGCCCGGTGCTCCGGGTGACGGTACGCGAACGCCACCAGGTCTGTCGGGTCGCGCCACACGCTCACCGTGCCCTGCCAACCCAGCGGTGCCTCCCCGACCCCGAACCGGGCCAGCAACCCGGGCGCGTCGCGCAGGGCGGCGGCCACCGGCGGGATCGCCCGCCAGAAGGTGGCCGCCCGGCGGACCCGCAACCGGGCCCGGGTCAGCGCCAGCACCGGGCCGGTGACCCGGCCGCCTGCGGGCTCGCCGAACGGTCGTTGGCCGGACCACTCGCCCCGGCTGGTCAGCGGACGCAGGTCGACCCGGGCCTGGGCGCGGGCGATGCGGGCCCAGGCGCGGCCGACCGGCGAGTCGTCGAAGCCGGCCGCCGCGGCGGGAGAGTCCCAGACGGTCAGCGCCGCCCACCGGGTCAGGTCGGCGTCGCCGGGCCCGAAGCCGGTGCCGGTCCCGGTGCCCAGCAGCTTGCCGAACCGGACGCCCGGGAGGGTCCGCAGCCGGCGCGGGTCCACCGCCATCCGGGTCAGCGCCCGGGGCAGCGCGCCGGGGGAGGTCCGCCAGACGTGCAGGGTGACCAGCTCCGGCGCCGTGCTCACGCCACCGCTTCGCGGCGCGGGCGCCGCGCTGCTGTCCCTGCTGGTCGGCTCGCTCACGCCACCTCGGCCGGGGTGCCGGCGGTGACCCGCAGCAGTTCGGCGTAGGTGGTCGGGAAGACCGCCTGCGGTACGCCGCCCGCGGCCCAGATCTCGGGGTACGTCGCGAGCGCCGTGTCCACCAGGGTGCGCAGCGGGTGCGGGTGCCCGAGCGGGGCGACCCCGCCGATCGGCTGCCCGGTGTGCGCCTGGACGAACTTCGGGGTGGCCCGGCGCAGTCGGGTGACCCCGATCGACGCGGCCAGGCCGGCGGTGTCCACCCGGTGCGCGCCGGAGGTGAGCACGAGTAGCGGCGCGTCGTCCGCGTCGAAGATCAACGAGTTGGCGATCTGGCCGACCTCGACGCCGAGCGCCTCGGCGGCGGCTGCCGCGGTGGGCACCGCGTCGGGCAGCAGGCGGATCGTGCTGGGCTCACCGGCGCCGTCGAGCGCGCCGGCGGCGGTGAGCGCGTCCTGCACCGCCCGTACGTTCGGGTGTGGCTGCATCCTGCCATTCTTCCCGGCCCGCTGGCGCTCGGTTCAGCCGGCCACGCGGTTTCCGCCGCGTGGAGCGCATCCTCCGGTGCGCGGCCGGCGCGTCACACGTTGCATTTTCGTCGGGGGGGAGGTGTACTGTCAGCAGCAGTTAGAACGAGTGTTCGATTGTCTCGAACGCCCGTTCCAACCAGCCGGAGTGCGGCGTTTCGCGGCGCCAACTCCGGGCGGTGCGGCTCCGCGGGCCGCACCTGGGTTTCCGGGCAGTCGCGAGCCTGGTCCCGACAGGCAGGAGCGTCGCCCGCCGCCCACGACCCCCGGGCAGCGGGCGACGCACCCGCCGGTACGCCGGCCGGGTGTGGTGTGGGGAAGCGTCCACACCCGGCCGGCCACACCCGGTGCGTCTTCCTCCGCACCACCCGACCTCGGCGTCTCGCCGGCGGCACCAACGCGCCGAGGCGACGCCCGGCCACGTGGAGGAGACACACCCATGCCGACCAACCCGGCTCAGGCACCGACGGTGCCGGCGCACGTGCTGCCGCACCGCACCCCCGCCCAACTCCTCACGTTGGCTCGGCGCGGGCTGGTCGAGGCCGGCCAGACCCGACCTGACGGCCTGCGCTACGCGGCTGCCCACCTGGCGGCGCTGCGGGCGGCGGCTGCCCTGCTCGCCGCCCGGGCCCGGCCCGCGCCGAGTCGGCGCAACCGGATCACCAGCGTCTGGGTCCTCCTCTGCGCCGTCGCTCCGGAGCTCGACGAGTGGTCCCGATTCTTCGCCGCCGGAGCCAGCAAGCGCGCTGCCGCCGAGGCCGGCATCCCCCGGGTGGTCAGCGCCCGGGAGGCCGACGACCTGCTCCGCGCCGCCGAACAGTTCGTCACGGTGGTGGAGACCGCGCTGGGCGTGGCCCACCAACCGGCCCTGGACGGCCTCGCCGCATGATCCCGCCGTGCCACCGACCGCCCCGCGGGGGGAGCCGGGCGGCCGGTGGCACGGCGTGCCGGTCCTGAATGTGATCCACAGCAATGACGGGGGGTTGGTCCAATGGCGGGCCGCATGGTGGTCGGTTCCGCCGCACTGGCCGATCTGGTGCGCCCGGCGAGCGCACCCGACCCGGTCGGTGGCCATCGGGTGCTGCCGGTGGCACCCGAGCTGACCGGTCTGCTGCCCAACCGAGGCCTGCGCCGGGGGAGCACCATCGCGGTTGCCGCCGGCCAGCCCCAGCGCAGCGGCGGCACCTCGCTGATGCTGGCCCTGCTCGCTGAGGCGTCCCGGGCCGGCTCGTGGTGCGCCGTGGTCGGTGTGCCGACGTTCGGCGCGGGTGCGGCGGCTGAGCTGGGCATCGCCCTGGACCGGTTGGCCCTGGTGCCGAATCCCGGCCCCGAGTGGGCCACCGTGGTCGCCGCGCTGATCGACGGGGTGGACGTCGTGGTCACCACAGTGCCGGCCACGGTCTCCGCCTCGGTCGCCACCCGGTTGGCCGCCCGGGCCCGACAGCGCGGCAGCGTGCTCGTCCCGTATGGCCGGTGGGACGGCGCGGACGTGACACTGCGGGTGGTCCGTGGAGTGTGGGAAGGGCTCGGGCAGGGCCGGGGGCGGCTGCGCCGCCGGGAGGTCACCGTCTCGGCGCGCGGGCGCGGGGCGGCCGCCCGACCCAAGGAGATCAAGGTCTGGCTCCCGGGTGACGAGCTGACCCGGGTCATTCCTCGCACGGTGCCGTCGATCGTGGGTCGACCGGCCGCGCCGCTTGCCCTGGTCGGCCGGGGGTGACCGGTTCTCCGGCACGCACTCTGTTGTTGTGGTGCCCAGACTGGCCGGTGCTCGCCGCCGAGATCGTCGACGGGGTGCCGGCGACCGGCCCGGTTGCCGTGCTGCACGCCAACCGCGTGGTCGCCTGCTCCGAGCGGGCCCGCGCCGAGGGGGTACGCCGAGGTCTGCGTAAGCGGGAGGCGCAGGGTCGTTGCCCGCAACTCACCGTCGTGGAGTACGACCCAGGCCGGGACGCCCGGGCGTTCGAGCCGGTGGTCGCCGCGGTGGAGGAGTTGGTCGCCGGCGTGGAGGTGGTCCGTCCGGGCGCCTGCGCGGTGGCCGCCCGGGGACCGGGCCGTTACCTCGGCGGCGAGGAGACGGCCGCCGAGCGGATCATCGAGCATGTCGCCCAGTCGTGCCTGGTGGAGAGTCAGGTCGGCATCGCCGACGGGGTGTTCGCGGCCGGGTTGGCCGCCCGCGCCGGCCGGGTGGTGGCACCGGGCGGGACACCGGAGTTCCTGGCCGGGTTGCCGGTCGAGGCGCTCGGCCGGTCGGCGCTGGCCGACCTGCTGCGCCGGCTGGGGGTGCGGACCCTCGGCGACTTCGCCGCGTTGCCGGCCGGCGACGTGTTGGCCCGGTTCGGGTTCGACGGAGCGTTGGCCCACCGGCTCGCGGCCGGGCGCGACCACCGCCCGCTCGCGGTCCGGCAGCCACCGGCCGACCTGACGGTGACAGCGGGGTACGACGAACCGATCGACCGGGTCGACGCGGCGGCGTTCGCGGCCCGCGCGCTGGCCGAGCAGTTGCACGAGGGGCTGGCCGGGCACGGGTTGGCCTGCACCCGGCTCGGCATCGAGGCGGTCACCGAGCACGGTCAGGAGCTGCACCGGGTGTGGCGGCACGACGGCCTGCTCACCGCCGCGGCCATCGCCGACCGGGTGCGTTGGCAGCTCGACGGCTGGCTCTCCGGCAGCAACGGCCGTACCGGCGCCCGACCGGCCCGGCCGACGGCCGGCATCATCCGGTTGCGGCTGGTCCCGGACGGGGTGATCGCCCAGGCCGGTCTACAGGCCGGCCTGTGGGGGGAGGCCGGCGAGGAGCGGGAACGGGCACACCGGGCGTTGAGCCGCGTGCAGGGCATCCTCGGCCCGGAGGCGGTGGTCACCGCGGTGCTCGGCGGTGGTCGTTCCCCGGCCGACCAGGTGCGACTGGTGCCGTGGGGCGACGAACGCCTCCCCGCCCGCCCCGGAGTTCCGCCGTGGCCAGGTCGGCTGCCGGCGCCCGCGCCGGCGGTGGTGCTGCCCAGCCCGCTCGCCGCGACAGTGCACGACGCCGTCGGCGAGGCGGTGGCGATCAGCGCGCGGCTGGCGGTGAGCGCTCCGCCCACCCGGCTGGTGGTCGGCACCGGCCAGCCGGCGGAGATCGTCGGCTGGGCCGGCCCGTGGCCGGTGGACGAGCGGTGGTGGTCCCCGGCGGAGGCTCGGCGGCGGGCACGGTTCCAGGTCTGCCTGGCCGATGGCACCGCCCTGCTGCTCGCCGTGGAGGCCGGGCAGTGGTTGGTGGAGGCGATCTATGACTGAGCCGGTGCTCCCCAGGCCGGAGGTCCTCTCGCCGGCGCATCCGGCCGTCGGGATCCGGCCACCCGTGCGGGCGGCCCGATGAGCTTTCACAACCCGAAGATGCCCTGGTCGGAACTGGAGCGGGTGCTCTCCGGTCGGGCCAGTGGCGGCTCCGGCCGGTCGGGCGGCGGGCGGTCGCGCGAGGAGCGGCACCTGCACGTGGTGGACCCGCTCGCCGTGGACGCCGACGGGGGCGACTCCCCGGCCTGGAGCCGTCGGCGCGAGCAGTACCAGCCACCGGAGCTGACCCGCCCGGACGGGGTGGTGCCCTACGCGGAGCTGCACGCGCACACCAACTTCAGCTTCCTCGACGGTGCCAGTCACCCGGAGGAGTTGGCCGAGGAGGCGGCCCGGCTGGGGCTCACCGCGCTCGCCGTCACCGACCACGACGGCTTCTACGGGGTGGTCCGGTTCGCCGAGGCGGCTCGCACGCTGGGCCTGCCGACCATCTTCGGCGCGGAGCTGTCCCTCGGACTGCCCGGCCCGCAGAACGGTGAACCCGACCCGCACGGCGCGCACCTGCTGGTCCTCGCGCACGGCCACGAGGGGTACGCCCGGCTGGCCACCACCATCGCCCGCGCCCAGCTACGCGGCGGGGAGAAGGGCCGCCCGGTCTACGGGGACCTGGAGGAGGTCGCCGCCGAGCTGCGCGACCACGTGCTGGTGTTGACCGGCTGCCGCAAGGGGCACGTGCCGGGGGCGCTGCTCACCGAGGGGGTGGACGCGGCGGCCCGCGAGTTGGACCGGCTGACCGCGCTCTTCGGTGCGGAGACGGTCGCGGTGGAGCTGACCGACCACGGTCATCCCGTCGACGCCGACCGCAACGACGCGCTCGCCGAGCTGGCCGCCACGGCCGGGCTGCCGACGGTGGCCAGCAACAACGTGCACTACGCCAGCCCCGGCCGGCGTCGGCTGGCCACCACCGTCGCCGCCGTCCGGGCCCGCCGCAGCCTGGACGAGATCGACGGCTGGCTGCCCGCCGCGGCCACCGCCCACCTGCGCAGCGGCGCGGAGATGGCGGCCCGGTTCGCCGCGTACCCGGGTGCGGTGGCTCGGGCTGCCGAGTTCGGCGCCGAGTTGGCCTTCGACCTCCAGCTCGTCGCGCCGCAGCTGCCGGCGTACCCGGTGCCGCCGGGGCACACCGAGATGAGCTGGCTGCGCAAGCTGACCGCCGACGGTGCGCACGAGCGCTACGGGCCGCCGCAGGCGCACCCGGCGGCGTACGCGCAGCTCGACCACGAGCTCAACATGATCGAGGAGCTGGGCTTCCCCGGCTACTTCCTGGTGGTCTACGACATCGTCACGTTCTGCCGTGACAAGGACATCTACTGCCAGGGTCGGGGGTCGGCGGCCAATTCGGCGGTCTGCTACGCGCTGCGCATCACCAACGTGGACGCCGTCCGGCACCGGCTGCTCTTCGAGCGGTTCCTCGCCCCGGAGCGGGACGGCCCACCGGACATCGACGTGGACATCGAGTCCGACCGCCGGGAGGAGGTGATCCAGCACGTCTACACCCGTTACGGCCGGGAACACGCCGCCCAGGTCGCCAACGTCATCTCCTACCGGCCCCGATCGGCGGTGCGGGACGTGGCCAAGGCGTTCGGCTTCTCACCCGGGCAGCAGGACGCCTGGAGCAAGCAGATCGACAGGTGGGGCTCGGTCGCCACTGTCGACGTCGAGAACATCCCCGAGCAGGTGGTGGAGTACGCCAACGAGTTGCAGACGTTCCCCCGGCACCTGGGCATCCACTCCGGCGGCATGGTGATCTGCGACCGGCCGGTGATCGAGGTCTGCCCGGTGGAGTGGGGGCGGATGCCCGGGCGCAGCGTGCTCCAGTGGGACAAGGACGACTGCGCCGCGGTCGGCCTGGTCAAGTTCGACCTGCTCGGCCTCGGCATGCTCTCCGCCCTGCACTACGGCTACGACATGATCGGCGAGAGCCTCGACCTGGGTGACATGACCCTGGACGACCCGGAGGTCTACGACATGCTCTGCCGGGCCGACTCGGTCGGGGTGTTCCAGGTGGAGAGTCGCGCCCAGATGGCCACCCTGCCCCGACTCAAGCCCCGCGAGTTCTACGACCTGGTGGTCGAGGTGGCGCTGATCCGACCCGGCCCGATCCAGGGCGGCTCGGTGCACCCGTTCATCCGGCGCAAGAACGGCCAGGAGCCGGTGACCTTCGCCCACCCGTTGATGCGCAACGCGCTGGAGAAGACCCTGGGTGTGCCGCTGTTCCAGGAGCAGTTGATGCAGCTCGCCATCGACCTGGCCGGCTTCGACGCGGCCGAGGCCGACCAGCTGCGCCGGGCGATGGGCGCGAAACGCTCGGTCGAGCGGATGACCCGCATAGCCGACCGGCTCTACGCCGGGATGGCCGAGCGGGGCATCACCGGCGAGCTGGCCGACGACGTCTACCGCAAGCTCACCGCGTTCGCCAGCTACGGCTTCCCGGAGAGCCACGCGATGAGCTTCGCCTACCTGGTCTACGCCAGCTCCTGGCTCAAGCGCTACCACCCGGCGCCGTTCCTGGCGGCGCTGCTCAACGCCCAGCCGATGGGCTTCTACTCCCCGCAGACCCTTGTCGACGACGCCCGCCGGCACGGGGTGGAGGTCCGCCGCCCGGACATCAACGCCAGCGGGGCTCTGGCGGTGCTGGAGTCCACAGCGGACACCCGGTGGGGCAGCGGGCCGGGGGAGCCGCCGCACGCCTGGGGGCTGGGCGGCCCGGCCGTCCGGCTCGGCCTGTCCAGCGTACGGACCCTCGGCGCCGACGTGGCGGAGCGGATCGCGGCCGACCGGGACGCCGGTGGGCCGTACCGGGACATGCCGGATCTGGCCCGGCGGGTCGGTCCCACCGCCGCACAGCTGGAGGCGCTGGCCACCGCGGACGCCTTCGCCTGTTTCGGGCTGACCCGGCGCGAGGCGCTCTGGGCTGCCGGCGCGGCGGCCCAGGACCGGCCGGGCCGGCTGCCCGGCACGGTGACCGGCGCGGCGGCGCCCACGTTGCCCGGGATGGAGGCGGTGGACCGGCTGGTCGCCGACGTGTGGGCCACCGGGCTGTCCCCGGAGAGCCATCCGGCCCGGTTCATCCGGGGTCAGCTCGACGTGCTCGGCGCGGTGCCGATCGCCCGGCTGGGCCGGGTGGAGCCGGGGCAACGGATCCGGGTCGGCGGCATCGTCACCCACCGGCAACGTCCGGCGACCGCGGGCGGGGTCACCTTCCTCAACCTGGAGGACGAGACGGGAATGCTCAACGTCACCTGCTCGCCGGGGCTGTGGCAGCGCTACCGGCGGGTGGCCCGGACCAGCGCCGCGCTGGTGGTGCGGGGGCGGTTGCAGCGGCACGAGGGGGTGACCAACCTGGTCGCCGACCGACTGGACGCCATCGAGCCACCGGTCAGCCCCGCCTCCCGCGACTTCCGTTGATTCAGTGATCCACATTACGGTTTCCTGAGCCGTCGAGCGGGAGACTCGTCCCGAGCGGGCAGAGTGGCCCGCGATCCGTAAGGGGGAACGACAGTGACGGGTAATCACGCGTACACCGGTGGGATCGCCAACGCCCGGCGGACCCGACTGGGCACCGGCTGGGTGCCGTCGCACCTCGCCGACCCCCGCGAGTACGAGGTGACAAACGGTCCGGTGGCCAACGAGCGCCGGTCCCGGGCGGAGGACGAGGCCGAGGGCACCGAGGCCTGACCGGCCGTAAGGGCTGACTGGACCGGGTGACTAGGCTCGTCCGGGTGGAGCAGACCCGAGGCCGGTTCGCCGGGCCGCCGCTGACACCCCGTACCGCCGTGATCTGGTCGGTGCTCCGCGCCGAGCTGGACCGGCGCGGCGACGCCGAGCTGACAGTGCTCGACGTGGGCGGCGGCACTGGCGGTTTCGCCGTCCCGCTGGCCCGCGCCGGGCACCGCGTCACAGTTGTCGACGCCAGCCCCGACGCGCTGGCGGCGCTCACCCGTCGGGCCGCCGAGGCCGGGGTGGCCGACCGGATCGCCGCCGTGCAGGGCGACGGCGACGCCCTCGCCGGGCTGGTCGAGCCGGCCGGCGTCGACCTGGTGCTCTGCCACGCCGTGCTGGAGGTGGTCGACGACCCGACGCCGGTGGTGTCCGCGCTGGCCACCGCGCTGCGTCCCGGCGGCGCGGCCAGTGTCCTGGTGGCCGGCCGGGCCGCCGCCGTGCTGGGCCGGGCGATGAACGGGCACCTGGACGTGGCGACCGCCCTGGCCGCCGATCCGACCGGCGCCGCCGGGCCGCGCGACACGCTGCGCCGGCGCTACGACGCCCCCGGCGCCGCCGCGCTGCTCGCCGCCGCCGGGCTGGTGGTCGAGGAGATCCACGGGGTACGTGTGCTGGCCGACCTGCTGCCGGCCGTGGTCGCCGACGGGCAGTCCGCCGCGGTGGTCGAGCTGGAACGCGCGTTGGCCGCCCAACCGCCGTATCGGGACCTGGCCGCCCAGCTGCACCTGTTCGCCCGCCGACCGGCATGATCCCCGCTCCGGACGGCCCGCCGACGCCGCTGGCGGTCCTCGGGCCGGACCACGGCGGCGGCCGTCTCGCCGAGGTGCTGCCCAGCGCGCTCGCCGTGCTGGGCGTACCCGGCTCGGCCGACCCGCTCGGGCTGGCCCCCATGCTGGCCGGGGTGCGCCGGATCGCCGTGCTGCTTGTCGACGGGCTCGGCTGGTACCAGGTGCCGACCGCCGCCCCGTACGCGCCGACGCTCGCCGGGCTCGCCGCGACGGTGGGCCGTCCGCTCATCGCCGGTTTCCCGTCCACCACCCCGACCAGCCTGGTGTCGCTGGGCACCGGCGTGCCGCCCGGCGCGCACGGGGTGCTCGGCTTCACCGTGCGGGTGCCCGGAACGGACCGGGTGCTCACCCACACCGACTGGGCCGGAGATCCGTCGCCGCTGAGCTGGCAGCCGGTGACCACCCAGTTGGAGCGCGCCCGTGCCGCCGGTGTGACGACGACAGTGGTGAGTCGGCCGGAGTTCGGTGGCAGCGGGTTGACAGTGGCCGCCAACCGGGGTGGCGACTTCCGGGGCGCCGCTGGCGGGGAGGCGGTGGCCGCCGCCATGCTGGCCGCGCTGGCCGCCGGCCCCGGGCCGACGCTGGTCTCCGGCTACCACGCCGACCTGGACCGGCACGGCCATGTCAGCGGCCTCGACTCGGCGCCCTGGCGGGTCGCCGCCGCCGAGGTGGACGCGCTGGTCGCCCGGCTGGTCGACGGGCTCCCGCCGGACGCGGCGCTGCTGGTGACCGCCGACCACGGCCAGCTCGACATTCCCGCCGCGCACCGCTTCGACCTGGACACCGACCCCCGTCTGCGCGACGGGATCCGGGTGGTCGCCGGTGAGGCCCGGGTGCGGTACCTGCACGTCGCGCCGGGCGCGCTCGACGACGTGGTGGCCGCCTGGTCGACAGTGCTCGGCGACGCCGCGCGGGTACGCACCCGCGACGAGGTGGTGGCCACCGGCTGGTTCGGGCCGGTGTCCGAGCAACACCTGGCTCGGATCGGCGACGTGGTGGTGACCTGCAACGACACCTACGCGGTAATGGCCAGCCGCACCGAGCGGCCGATGGCGTCGAAGCTGGTGGCGTACCACGGGTCGGACACCGCCGCCGAGCTGACCGTGCCGCTGCTTGTCGTGCGCGGCTGACCGGGGCACGGTCCGGCCCGCCGCCGGCTGGTGGTGTCGTACCTCCGGGTTAACCTGCCAGGATGGGCCGCAGTCAGTCGTTGCCCCGGGGCAGGGATCCGCGCTTCGGGCCGGATGCCGACGACTCGGGCAGCCCGATCCTGCACGTCGACATGGACGCCTTCTTCGCCGCCGTCGAGGTGCGCCGCCGGCCGGAGCTGCGCGGCCGGCCGGTCATCGTCGGCGGGGTGGGGCCGCGCGGGGTGGTCAGCTCGGCCAGCTACGAGGCCCGCCGTTACGGCGTACGCAGCGCGATGCCGACCAGTCAGGCTCGGGCGCGCTGCCCGCACGCGGTCTACCTGCCACCGGAATTCACCGCCTACACGGCTGCCTCCCGGGCGGTGATGCAGATCTTCCGGGACGTCACCCCGCTGGTCGAGCCGCTCTCCCTCGACGAGGCGTTCCTCGACGTGAGCGGTGCCCGCCGACTCTTCGGCTCCCCGGCCACCATCGCCCGGCTGATCCGCCGACGGGTCGCCGAGGAGCAGGCGCTGACCTGTTCGGTCGGGGTGGCGCCGAGCAAGTTCGTGGCCAAGCTCGGTTCCACCCGGGCCAAGCCGGACGGCCTGCTGGTGGTGCCCTCGGGGCAGGTGCTCGACTTCCTGCACCCGCTGCCGGTGGACGCGCTCTGGGGGGTGGGGGAGCGGGCCGCCGAGTCGCTGCGCAGGCTCGGCCTGGCCACCGTCGGCGACCTCGCCGAGGCCCCGCTGGGCATGCTCCGCAAGGCGGTCGGCGCGGCGTCGGCGGCCCACCTGCATGAGCTGGCCTGGGGACGGGACCCGCGCCGGGTCAGCCCCGAGCACGTCGACAAGTCGATCGGCGCCGAGGTGACCTTCGACGTCGACGTGGCCGACCCGCTGGAGATCCGCCGCGCGTTGCTCGCGCTCAGCGCCAAGGTCGGCGTCCGGTTGCGCGGCTCCGGGCAGGTCGGGCGCACCGTCGCACTCAAGGTGCGGATGGCCGACTTCCGGACCGTCAGCCGTTCCCGCACCCTCGACGTGCCCACCGACACCGCCCGCGAGATGTTCGACACGGTCTGGGCGCTCTACACCGCACTGGACCCGGGCGAGCGGATCCGGCTCGTCGGTGTCCGGGTGGAGGGGCTCGCCCCGGCGCGGGGCGCGCCGCGGCAGCTCACCCTCGGCGCGCCCGAGCGCGGTTGGCGGGAGGCGGAAGCTGTCGCCGACGCCGCCGCTGCCCGATTCGGGCGGTCCGTCATAGGTCCGGCCAGTCTGATGGGCGACCGTGACGCTCACCGAAAGGAAAATCCACCCCACCCGTAGGTCGTCCCGCTTTCCGACGCGCGACCCCCCTCGTAGACTTGCGGGTAAGCAGCCGGTTGGCTGCCACGGTCTGTCGGCCCGAGTGGGCCCGACCAACGTGACCGGGGAGGAGTGCCGTGCCGCTCTCGGAGCACGAGCAGCGGCTGTTCGAGCAGATCGAGCGGTCGCTTGCCGAGGACCCCAAATTCGCCTCGGCCGTGCGCGCCAGCGATCCGCGCTTCCATGCGCGGCGTCGCCTGCTCGTCGCCGCCGGCGTCATCATCGCTGGCTTGGCTCTACTGGTCTACGGGGCGGTGATCAAGACTCCACCGCTGGCGGTGGCGGGATTTGTCGTCATGCTGGCCTCGGCCGCGTACGCGGTGCAGTCGCACCGGCGAGCGCAGTCACCCGACCTGCACGTGGTGGGCGGCACGACAAGTCGTCGCCGTCCCCGCGGTGGCCGGTCCGGCCGCAAGTCGTCACTCCTGGACCGCATGGAGGACAGGTGGCGGCAGCGCCCGGAGGGGCACCGCTGAGTCGGTCCCGCCGCTGAGGCGGGCCGAACGCCGCGACGAGCGGGTCGCCGGGCACCGGCCCCGGCGACCTCCGTCGTATCCGCGCGCCCTTTTCCCACTGCGTAACCTCGCACCGCTGCCCGCAGGACTTGATCAAGCGTCGAACCCGCAGAACTTTGATCAAGTGATGAGAAGTAGGGCGTGCGAGCCTCCCGGACCTACTTCTCATCACCTGATCAAGGGATGTGCCGGGGCGGCGGGCGGGGCGGCGGTTGGTGGACCGCCACCCCGGCCCTGGAACCGGGCTTCGGTCAGCTGAACAGGTCAGCGGGCCGCTCGGTCCGCCAACAGCCGTCGAGGGTTCCAGCGCAGCAGCCGATACCGGGCTCGCCCGGTCAGCGCCACCATCCGGCCGGACGTGTCCGCCATGGTGGTCCGCCAGCGCAGCAGCACCGACGGCGGCAACACGGCGGCGACCAGGCGGGTGCGTCGGTCGGCCCGCGCCACGAGCGCCCCACGGACCGCGCGTAGCGCCGGCAGCAACCGCTCACCGGTCAGCGGGTCCCGTGCGTAACGGGCTCGCTCCTCCGCCTGGCCGAGCAGCCGCGCCGACCCGGTCACGGCGGTGTCGTCGCCGAGGGTGTCGCGGACCAGCCGGTCCGCGGTCGCCCGGGGCGTCTCGGTCAGGTCGACCGGAACCCGGAAGTCCACCATCGTGTCGAGCAGCTCCGCCCAGGCGGCGTGTGCGTCCGCGCGGGCCCGGTCGGCGTCCACGCTGACCACCACCACCGGCGCTCCCGGCTCGACACCGACGCCGACGGCCGTTGGGACGGTCGCCGTGGCGCTCGCCGGCCGACCACCCCGGCGGCGGCGCAGCGCCAGCCGGCGCAGCGCGGGGATGGCGAGCAGTGCCAGCAGGGCCAGCAGGCCCGCCGTCCACCACGGCCAGACCGGTGGCTGCTCGGCCGGGGTGGTGCCGCCCAGGGACAACCCGTCGTCGATGTCCCGGTCGGCGTTGTCCGGCCCGGCCGGCCCGGCCGACGCGTCGGGGCCCGTCGGGGTGTCCGTGACGCCGGAGCCCGGGGTGGTCGGTTCCGGCGCGTCAGTGTCCGGTGCCCAGGCCGATCGGGTGGACCCCGGCACCCCGTACGTCGGGGTGGCGTCGAACGGCACCCAGCCGACCCCGTTGAAGAAGACCTCGGTCCAGGCGTGCAGGTTGAGGTTGGTCAGGGTGAAGGTGTCACCGTCGCGCTTGCTGCCGTTGGTGAACCCGAACGCCACCCGGGCCGGGATGCCCGCCGAGCGGACCAGCCAGGCCATCGCGGCGGCGTACTGCTGGCAGTAGCCGACCTTGTTGGTCAGGAAGTTGACGATGTCCTGCCCGCTGCTGCCGCTCTCGGTGCTCAGCCGGTAGCGGAACCCGTTGTCCGCCGAGAAGTGCTGGTAGATCGCCAACACCCGGTCATAGTCGGTGCGCTTGTTCTGGACCAGTCCCTTGACCAGCTCCTCCACCTCGGGCACCAGCCCAGGGGTGGCGGTCGACTGTCGTTGTACGGGGTGTTCGGCCGGCAGCGGTTGGGTGGCCCGCAGCGTCGCCGGCGTGTACGTCGAGCGGACGTAGTCGAAGGAGTACTTCCGGCCCCGGGAGTTTTCCCGGTTGGAGAAGACGACCTGCTGGTTGGAGTCGTAGAGCCAGTTGCTGCTGAGGTCGTCGGTGCGCACCGGCTCGGCGTACACCGGCATCAGCGCCATGCTCAGGCTCTTGGTGACCTCGACGGTGGCCCGGTAGGTGGTCTGCTGCACGCCGGGGCGGGCCCGCTCGGCCGGGTCGGGCAGGTCCCGGTTGGCCGGCCCGCCGCTCGGGTTGCGCGCCTGGAATCCGTTCGGGCGCAGCTCGTCGGCGACCGCGTAGCGCAGGTAGAACGGGTCGCGCTCGGATGTGGTGACCTTGACCAGGTCGGCCACCTGAGACTGGTTGAGCTGACCGGCGAGCGAGGCGAACAGGTCGATCCGACCCGACGTGCCGCCCGGACCGGACCCGTTGCCGGTGCCGTTGCCCGGACCTCGGCTGAGGGAGTCGAGGAGCCCGCCGCTCATGCCGGGCACCGCCAACGGCAGCGCCACCGCCAGCACCACCCCGACCACCGCGAGCCGACGACCGGCCGACGCCAGCGGCGAGGCCTCCCACACGTCGACGTCGCGGCCGTCGCCGGTGAACCGGCGCCCGAACCTGCGTACCCGGTCGACGTTGTCGGTGACCAGCAGCCAGAGGTAACCGGCGGCGCCCACCACGAACGGCGTCGCGGGGACGCTGTCCACGTAGACGGCGACCGGCACCGAGTAGATGGCGAGCATCGGCAGCCCCGCCAGCGCGGGCCGGCGCAGCCCCACCGCCAGGAAATCCACGAGTACGGCGACCGAGCCGACGCCGAGTACGGCGATGAACAGCAGCGGGTCGGTGTCCGGGACCTCGACTCCGTACGAGCGCATGTCCTGCATGGAGCCGCTGAGCAGGTCGGCGAAGTGCGCGAACGTGCTCGGCCTGGGCAGGATGGCGAGCAGTTCCTGGTTGCTGGGGAACAACCAGGTCAGGGCGAGGACCAGACCGGCCAGCATGCCCAGCACCTGACCCCACAGTGGTGCCCGGACGAGCCTGGTCAGCGCGGCCGCCCCGGCCACCACGGCGACCGCGATGATCGACTCGACAAGCCACGTCCAGCTCTGGAAGATGGCCGCCAGCGGCGCGGCGGCCAGCAGTGTGGCCGTGGCCGCCACCAGGCCGATGTTCCGACTGGCGATCATGAGGGGACCCTTCCGTTCATCGCACGCCGCCGGCGACCGTCTCCGCCAGCGCGGCGCGTAGGGCGAAACCCTGAGAGCCCCGGCCGGCCTGCGGCCACAGCGCCGGCAGTCGGGCACCGTGGTCGACGCCGACGACGCGCCAGCCACTCTGCAACATGGCGAGGACCGCGGCGCCGTGCGCGTGCTCCGCCTCGGCCCGCGCCTTCTCCGGCAGGCTGAGCCAGGTGGAGCTGTTCAGCAGGAAGCCGATGCAGGTGGCGCCGTTGCCCCGCAGCCCGGCCAGCAGCTCGGCCTCGGCCACGCTCACCGTGCCGAACAGCCCGATGATCAAACCGCCGTCGGCGCGCTGGCGGACCCGCTGCACGAGACTGGTCACCTCGGCGCGCTGATCCAGGCGTACCTCCGCGAGGTGGTCGAGCAGCGCCCCGTCACCGCCGGCCTCCGACGCGTCCACGTCGACGCCCGAGCCGCTGACCAGGCGCAGCTTGTAGCCGGCCTGCCGAAGGTGGACGGCGACGCTCGCGGCGGCGGAGACGGCCCACTCGAAACTGGCCGTCGGCCCCTCGCCGCGGTGGCCGTACGCGCGAGTGTCCAGAACGACAGTGGCCCGGCTCTCCCACGGCTGCTCCTCACGGCGCACCATCAGCTCGCCGGTGCGCGCTGTGGATTTCCAGTGCACCCGGCGCAGGTCGTCGCCGCGCCGGTACTCCCGGGTCGCCGCGTCGTCCTCGCCGTGCACCGCCACCGACCGGGCCCGGCTGTCGCCGCTGCCCGCGTACTCCCCGGGGAGCCGGACCGACGGCAGGGGGGTGACCTGCGGGATGACCGTCAGGTGGTCGGTGCTGGGGAAGGACCGGGTGAGCTCGCAGAGGCCGAACGGATCGGTTATCCGGACCACCAGCGGGCCCACGTCGTAGCGGCCCCGCACATCGGCCCGCACTGTGTACGCCACGGAACTGGCCTGGTGCGCGCCGAGTCGCTCCAACACCACCCGGGGCCGGCTGCCCAGCGCGTAGGGCAACCGGTCCTCCAGCAGAAGGGTGCCGGTCGGTAGCCGGGAGAGGTTCTGCAGACGCAGCACCACCCGGGAATTGGCGCCGACCGGAACCCGGTGCGGGTCCAGTGACCGGTTGCAGGCCAGCTTGTAACGGCTGCGCCCGACGTAGGCCGCGGCCAGCAACGGCAGGATGGCCAGCAGCACAGCTACCCGGAGCAGGTCCCGCTCGCCGAGGATGCCGGACGAGAGCGCCGCCGCGACGGCGGCGGCGAGGAAGGAGCGCCCGCGGGTGGTCAGCCCGCGCAGCCCGGCACGCACGTCATGGCCTCCGCGGCTCGTAGGGCGCGCGGCCGTTGCCGGAAGCGGGCCGGGTGTCGTACGGGTTGCGCTGCCTGTCGTGCGGCAGCGGCAGACGGTGCACCAGTTCGGAGACGATCGCGTCGGTGGTGCGCCGCGCGAGCTGCGCGTCGGCGGTCGGGATGATCCGGTGGGCGAGCACCGGCACCGCCAGGGCCTGCAGGTCGTCGGGGAGGACGTAGTCGCGGCCCTCCAGGGCGGCGACCGCCCGGGCGGTGCGCAGCAGCTGCAGGGTGGCTCGGGGGGAGGCGCCGAGCCGCAGATCGGGGGCCTCGCGGGTGGCGGTGACCAGGTCGATCGCGTACTGCTTGACCGCGTCCGCGGCGTGCACCTGCCGGACGGTGGCGATGAGCTGCCGGACGATGGCCGCGTCGGAGACCGCGCGCAGCTCGTTCAGCGGGTCGGTGGCACCGTGGCCGTCGAGCATGGCCATCTCGGCATTGGAGTCCGGGTAACCCATCGCGATGCGGGCGGTGAACCGGTCGCGCTGCGCCTCGGGCAGCGGGTAGGTCCCCTCCATCTCGATCGGGTTCTGCGTGGCGATGACCATGAACGGGGTCTGGAGCTGGTACGTCACCCCGTCGACTGTGACCTGCCGCTCCTCCATGCACTCCAGCAGCGCCGACTGGGTCTTCGGCGAGGCTCGGTTGATCTCGTCGCCCACCACCAGGTTGGCGAAGACGGCACCCGGGCGAAACTCGAAGTCGTGGGTCTCCTGGTTGTAGACGCTGACCCCGGTGACGTCGCTGGGCAGCAGGTCGGGGGTGAACTGGATCCGTCGTACCGTGCAGTCGATGGACCGCGCGAGGGCCTTGGCCAGCTTGGTCTTGCCGACACCGGGAACGTCTTCGATCAGGAGGTGACCCTCGGCGAGCAACACGGCCAGGGCGAGCCGCACGGTGGCGGTCTTACCCTCGATGACCTGCTCGATGTTGGCCACGATGGCCTCGCTGGCGGCGCGGAACTCGTCGTGCGGCAGTAGGCCGCCCACCTCGTCCCAGGTCTGTTGTGTCACGGGCCTCCTCCTCGTCGCCGTCACGGCAGCTCTCTAGAGAGCACCTGGACCCGCCGTTGGGTTCGCGACGTCGAGCCTCGTTTGCCGCAGGATTCTCACTAGCCTCTCAGGCTAACCATGTTTGTCGTTATCGCCGACCCCCGCAGGTAGTCCGTCGGTTACGCCCCGATATTCGCCGCCTCGGGGGACCCGGCCCGGCGCACCCGTGCCGCCGGCAGGCCGGACCGTCGGGGAGGTACACTGCCGGACATGGCCGGAGTCTTCCTGCTTCTTATCGGGCCGTGCTGATGCGCTGAACGCGCGACAGCACGGCGGCCCCTCCTGTGCGAGGGGCATTTTTGTGCCCGCCGCCGGCCCGGCCCGGCGACGCCGATGACGAAGCGAAGCGAAGCGAGGAGAGACGATGAGTGAGGCAGCCGCACCGGCGGGCGACATTCCCCCGTTCCGGTACACCGCGGCCCTGGCCGACGAGATCGAGATCCGTTGGCAGGACAGCTGGGCGCGCGAGGGCACCTTCCACGCACCGAACCCGACCGGCCCGCTGGCCGACCCGACCCACCCCCGCGCCGGCGCGGACAAGCTGTACGTGCTGGACATGTTCCCGTACCCGTCCGGCGCC
Source organism: Micromonospora sp. NPDC005215 (assembly GCF_040607915.1). NCBI lineage: Bacteria > Bacillati > Actinomycetota > Actinomycetes > Micromonosporales > Micromonosporaceae > Micromonospora > Micromonospora sp. NPDC005215. The sequence continues at coordinate 67,758 of NZ_JBEXHQ010000035.1, forward strand.
GGCCTGCACGTCGGCCACCCGCTGGGCTACATCGGCACCGACTGCTACGCCCGCTACCAGCGGATGGCCGGCCGCAACGTGTTGCACGCGATGGGCTTCGACGCCTTCGGCCTGCCCGCCGAGCAGTACGCGGTGCAGACCGGCACCCACCCCCGGACCACCACCGTGGCGAACATCGAGCGGTACAAGGCGCAGCTGCGCCGGCTGGGGCTGGCGCACGACGAGCGCCGCTCGGTGGCCACCATCGACACCGACTTCTACCGCTGGACCCAGTGGATCTTCCTGCAGATCTTCAACTCCTGGTACGACCGCGACGCCGGCAGGGCCCGCCCGATCGCCGAGCTGATCGCCGGGTTCGAGGGCGGTAACCGGCCCACCCCGGACGGCCGGGCCTGGGCCGAGCTGAGCGTCGCCGAGCGCCGCCAGGTCGTCGACGACCACCGCCTGGCGTACGTCTCGCAGGCCCCGGTCAACTGGTGCCCCGGGCTGGGCACCGTGCTGGCCAACGAGGAGGTCACCGCCGACGGCCGTTCCGACCGGGGCAACTTCCCGGTCTTCAAGCGCAACCTGAAGCAGTGGATGATGCGGATCACCGCGTACGGTGACCGGCTGATCGACGACCTGGACACCCTGGACTGGCCCGAGCCGATCAAGCTGATGCAGCGCAACTGGATCGGCCGCTCCACCGGCGCCCACATCGACTTCCCGACCGCGGTGGCGCCGGTGCGGGTGTTCACGACCCGGCCGGACACCGTCTTCGGCGCCACCTACATGGTGCTGGCGCCCGAGCACGAGCTGGTCGACACGCTGCTGCCGGCCGCCTGGCCGGACGGGACGAGGGACGCCTGGACCGGCGGGCACGCCAGCCCCCGGGTGGCCGTCGAGGCGTACCGCAAGGCGGCGGCGGCCAAGACCGACGTCGAGCGGCAGGCCGACACCAAGGAGAAGACCGGCGTCTTCATCGGCGCGTACGCCACCAACCCGGTCACCGGCGGGCAGGTCCCGATCTTCATCGCCGACTACGTGCTGGCCGGCTACGGCACCGGCGCGATCATGGCGGTGCCGGCCCAGGACGAGCGGGACTGGGCGTTCGCGGAGGTCTTCGAGCTGCCCATCGTGCGTACCGTGCAGCCGGCGGAGGGCTTCGACGGCAAGGCGTACACCGGGGACGGCCCGGCGATCAACAGCGCCGCGCCGGAACGCGGCCTGGACCTGAACGGCCTGGGGGTCGCCGACGCCAAGGCGGCGATGATCGCCTGGCTGGAGGCGAACGGGCACGGCACCGGCGCGGTGACCTACCGGCTGCGTGACTGGCTGTTCTCCCGGCAGCGTTACTGGGGTGAGCCGTTCCCGATCGTCTACGACGAGACCGGCGCGGCCATCGCCCTGCCGGAGGAGATGCTGCCGGTCGAGCTGCCGGAGGTGGACGACTTCTCCCCGAAGACGTTCGACGCCGACGACGCGAACAGCAACCCGGAGACCCCGCTGTCGCGGCGGCGGGACTGGGTCGAGGTCGAGTTGGACCTGGGTGACGGGCCGAAGCGCTACACCCGGGAGACCAACGTGATGCCGCAGTGGGCCGGCTCGTGCTGGTACGAGCTGCGCTACCTGGACCCGACAAACAGCGGGCGGTTCGTCGACGCGGAGAACGAGCGCTACTGGATGGGCCCGCAACGCGAGGGTGACTGCGGGGGCACCGACCTGTACGTCGGCGGCGCCGAGCACGCGGTGCTGCACCTGCTGTACGCGCGGTTCTGGCACAAGGTGCTGTTCGACCTGGGGCACGTGTCGTCGATCGAGCCGTTCCGCAAGCTGTTCAACCAGGGCATGATCCAGGCGTACGCGTACACCGACTCGCGCGGCAGCTACGTGCAGGCCGAGGAGGTCTTCGAGCGCGACGGCGCCTACTACCTGGGCGACCTGGCGGTCAACCGCGAGTACGGCAAGATGGGCAAGTCGCTGAAGAACGTGGTGACGCCCGACGACATGTGCGCCGCGTACGGCGCGGACACCTTCCGGGTGTACGAGATGTCGATGGGTCCGCTGGAGGTGTCCCGCCCCTGGGAGACCCGGGCGGTGGTCGGCTCGTACCGGTTCCTGCAGCGGGTCTGGCGGGCCGTCGTCGACGAGCAGACCGGCGCGCTGCGGATCACCGACGACCCGGCCGACGAGGCGACCCGCCGACTACTGCACAAGACGATCGACGGGGTCCGTGGCGACATGGACGGCATCCGGTTCAACACGGCGATCGCCAAGCTGATCCAGCTGACCAACGGGCTGACCGGGCTGTCGGCGACGCCCCGCGAGGTGGCCGAGCCGCTGGTGCTGATGGTGGCGCCGTTCGCCCCGCACGTGGCCGAGGAGCTGTGGCGCAAGCTGGGCCACGACACCTCGCTGACGTACGCGGACTTCCCGACCGCCGACCCGGCGCTGCTGGTGGCCGACACGGTGACCTATCCGGTGCAGGTAAACGGCAAGGTCCGTGGGCGCATCGAGGTGCCCGCCGACGCCGCCGAGGAGGTCGTCCGCGCGGCGGCCCTGGACGCGGTGGCCGCGGCGCTGGCCGGCAAGGACCCGCGCAAGGTCATCGTGGTGAAGGGCCGGATGGTCTCGGTCGTCGTCTGACCCCGGTGTCCGTTCCGCCCTCCGCCGGGAGGCAGCAACATCGGGGATGTTGCTGCCTCCCGCGCGCCGCAAGCAGCAACATCGGGGACATTGCTCGGATCTTGGTGCGGGGTGCTTCCGTGCGGTTCGATTGTCGGGTCAGGCCGGCATCTGCCGGCGGCGGCGCTCGGCGCGCCACCAGCGGTGCACGAGCACCACGCTGGCGATCAGGCCGAGGCTGGCCGGGGCGGCGGCGTACCAGTTGATGTGGCCGGGTGAGCTGACCGACGCGCCGATCGCCGCGTAGCCGAATGCGGTCGGCGCGGACGCGATCACGCTCCCGGCCAGGAACGGCAGCACCCGGGCGCCGGTCGTGCCGTAGCCGTAGCTGACCAGCCCGAAGCCGGCGATCGGCAGCAGCCGGACGGTGACCACACCGACCACGCTCTGCCGGGCGAACCAGCCGTCGAGGCGGGCCAGGCGGCCACGAACCCGAACGGCTACGAACTCCCGGCCGAGCAGCCGGCCGACCGTGAACCCGATCGCCGCGGCCACCAGCGCGGCGCCGAGGGCGTACGCGGCACCTTCCAGCGGGCCGAAGATCGCGCCCGCGGCGAGCGTGATGAAGGTCCGGGGGACCAGCGCCACAAGCAGCAGCGCGCCGCCGAGGATGGCCGCCACCGGGGCGAGGTCGCCCAGCCGGTCGGCCAGCAGCGGCAGCTGCTCCGGATCGGGTCGGGGCACCAGGAGCAGCAGCAGCCCGCAGCCGCCGATCAGCAACACGAGCAGGGCGAACCGGGCGGCCGACGGCTGCCGGAGCAGCCGCCGGACGGCATGGATCATGCCCGGGCGGCGGCCACTGCGGAGCGGCGCTCGTTGCGGAGCCGGTCGGACCAGGTGTCGTCCAACGGCGGAAGCTGGTGTGCCCCGGTGGCCCAGCGCAGCAGCAGGTCGGCCAGGGCGGGGTTGCGGGCCAGCGCCGGCCCGTGCGAGTAGGTGCCCAGCAGCTTGCCGCGCCACGCGCCCTCGGTGGCGCCGTTGTTGCCCACCCCGGCGGTGACCCGGGCCAGCGGGGAGACCTCCGGACCGAGGTGGGTGCGACCGCCGTGGTTCTCGAAACCGGTGAGCGGGGGCAGGCCCAGCCGGGGGTCGATCTCACCGGTCAGCTCGCCCACGGCCCGGCTCTCGCCCCGGTCGGACTGCAGGTCGAGCAGCTCCAGCCCGCGGCACTGCACGCCCTTGGCGAAGAACGAGGTGCCGAGCAGTTGGTAGCCGGCGCAGACGCCGAACACCACCGAGCCCTGCGCGACGGCGCGGTGCAGGCCGCCGTCGGCGAGGAGCCGCTGGGCGCCGAGGGCCTGCGGGCCGTCCTCGCCGCCGCCGACCAGGTAGATGTCGGCGGTCGCGGGCAGCCGCTCGTCGGAGCGGACCTCCAGCACCTCGACGGGCATGCCACGTTGGCGGGCCCGGCGGGCGAGGATCAGGGCGTTGCCCCGGTCGCCGTAGGTGGAGAGCAGGTCGGGGTAGATCCAGACGATGCGCAGGCTCTCAGATGACACGGTCCAACTCCGCTCGGATGTCCTGGAACGCTGTGTAGTTCGCGATGACCTCCAGCCGCCCGGGCGGGACCGACCGGAGCGCGTCGTCGAACGTGCGGACGTGCTGGAACGGTACGTCGTTGACGTCCAGGCGGACGGCCAGGTCGTAGGCCCGATCGCCGGTGATCAACACCTGCCGGCCGCGGAGCGGGGCGAAGTCGACGTCGTAGAGCCAGGAGGTGTCCAGGCCGTCGGGGTCGCGCGCGTTGATGGAGAGCAGGGTCGGGGCGTCGTCGGCCATGTCGAACGCCTCCAGCCAACTGGCCGGGTTCTTGGCCAGCAGCAGCCGGATGTTGCGCCCGTCCTTGTCGACCTGCGCGTAGCGGCCGGCCACCGAGGTGACGATGCCGAGGCGGGACACCGCGTCGACCGGGCGGACGCCGAACTCGGCGGCCACTGCCAGCGCGGTCGCCGCGTTGCCGAGGTTGACCTTGCCGGGCAGTTGGAGGGAGACCTTGTGCCAGGCGCCGGTGGGGTCGAGCACCCCCTCGTCCTCGACGAGCCAGTGCGGCTCCGGTCGGCGCAGCGGGCAGCCGGTGCACCACCACTGCTCGCCGGAGCGCTGGATGGTGGAGCCGCACTCCGGGCAGACCCAGGAGTCGTCGTGCCAGCGCTGGCCGGCACTGAACCAGGTCACGTGCGGCGGGTTGATGCCCCGGGCGGGGTCGCCCGGCGGGGTGGCCGCCCAGACCACCAGCGGGTCGTCGGCATTGGCCACCACCCGCACGTTGGTGTGCCGGACCAGCGCCGCACGCCAGAGCTGCGCCATCATGGCGACCTCCTTGGCGCGGTCGAGTTGGTCGCGGGAGAGGTTGAGCAGCGCGACCACGTGCGGCTCGGTCGCCTCCAGCACCTGGGCGAGGTAGTGCTCGTCCACCTCCAGCACCGCGTACGGGGTGCTGCCGGCCTTGGCCAGTGCCGAGGTGTGCCCGCTGGGCATGTTGGCGCCGAACGAGTTGGTGGCGACCCGGCCGAGCACGCCGACCGCGGCGGAGGTCAACCGGGTGGTGGTGGTCTTGCCGTTGGTGCCGGAAACGAGCGCTATCGCACGCCCGGCCGACAGGTGGGCCAGCAGGTCCGGGTCGATCTTCAGGCCGATCCACCCGCCGATCACCGAACCGTCGCCACGGCCGGCCGCCCGGGAGAGCGCCGCGGCGGTCCGTGACACGGAGCTGGCCACCTTGGCCCGTAGGGGCATTTTCGCGTCCGTCACGCGAGCGAGGTTACCGGACCGCCCGCCCCGCCAGATCGCCGCCGACGGTGAACCGTTCGGCCGTGACTGCGGCGCGGGCGGCCGGGAGGACCTCCACCGGACGGAGTCGATCTATGTCGGAAAGCGGACCACGCCGGCGGCCCGCCGCGGCCCTCCACTCCGCTCCACCCCTTGTGACGTGCTGTTTTGCCGCCGGACAGGACACGCCACGCGGGCGGAATTGGTTGCGGGTGGAGGGAAGTGGAGTAGAGTGGGGACCAATGGTGAGGCCGGGAGGGCTCACCGGCCCGGGGGGTCAGCGGCGCCGCGAACGCCGCTCAGGGGCGAGGGGGTTGGGCCGGTGTTTCTCGGCACCCACACTCCACGCCTGGACGAAAAGGGCCGGTTGATCCTTCCGGCCAAGTTTCGGGATGAGCTGGCGGGGGGTGTCGTGGTCACCAAAGGGCAGGAGCGCTGCCTCTACGTCTTCCCGACCCCTGAGTTCCAGCGGATCGCGGACCAGTTGCGCGCGCAGCCGATGACGCACAAGGCGGCCCGGGCCTACAGCCGGGTCTTCTTCGCCAGCGCGCACGACGAGGTTCCGGACAAGCAGGGCCGGGTAACCATTCCGGCCCACCTGCGGGCGTACGCCGCGCTGGACCGCGAGTTGGTGGTGATCGGCGCGAGCACGCGGGTGGAGATCTGGGACAAGGCCGCCTGGGAGACGTACCTCGCCGACAGCGAGGACGACTTCGCCGACATCTCGGAGGGGGTGCTGCCCGGCGGTCTGTAGGGCGGAACGGCGCCCGACGTACTGCGAGATCTCCAGCCGCTTTCGAGTTCCTGGCACCCCTTCCCCGGTGCCAGGCGCACGATCCAGTCATCGGGCGACGGTCCGGTGTCCGGCGGGAGCGGATGGGGATCTGGCGGTACGACGGCAGCGCCGTCCGACGACAGGCGCACGAGGAGAACGGACGTTTCAACCAGTGGGGGTCATCATGGGGGAGTTGCGCGGCACGCACGTGCCGGTGCTGCTCGAGCGGTGTCTCGAGCTGCTGGCCCCCGCGCTGGGTCGAGGCGGCCGGACGGTCCACGTCGACGCGACGCTCGGCCTGGCCGGGCACGCGGAGGCGGTGCTTGAGGCGCACCCGGAGACGGTCCTGATCGGGCTCGACCGGGACACCGAGGCGCTCGCCCACGCGCGGGTCCGACTGGCCCGGTTCGCCGATCGGGTGCACCTGGAGCACGCCGTCTACGACGAACTGCCGGACGTGCTCGACCGGCTGGGCTATCCGGGCATCGACAGCGTCCTGTTCGACCTGGGTGTGTCGTCGTTGCAGTTGGACGCGCCCGACCGCGGGTTCGCGTACGCCCAGGACGCGCCACTGGACATGCGGATGGACCAGACCCGGGGGGTGACCGCCGAGGAGGTGGTCAACACCTACGGGCATCCGGACCTGGCCCGGGTGCTGCGGGTCTACGGCGAGGAGAAGTTCGCCGGCCGGATCGCCTCGGCGATCATCCGGGAACGGGAACGCGCCCGGATCACCTCGTCCGCGCTGCTGGCGGAGCTGGTCCGGGACTCCATCCCGGCGCCGGCCCGACGAACGGGCGGACACCCGGCAAAGAGAACGTTTCAGGCTTTACGGATCGAGGTAAACAGAGAGCTGGCAGCGCTGGAGACAGCGTTGCCATCCGCGCTCGACGCACTGACCGTGGGCGGTCGCATGGTGGTTCTGTCCTACCACTCGCTGGAGGACAGGCTCACCAAGGCGGCGCTCGCGGACCGGGTCCGCAACACGGGCCCGGTCGACCTCCCGGTCGAGCTTCCCGGGTCCGGTCCGACGTTCCGGCTGCTCAGCCGGGGCGCCGAACTGCCCGGGGAGGCGGAGGTCGCCGCGAACCCGCGCGCCGCCTCGGTGCGGCTGCGGGCCGCGGAGCGACTCGACCCGATCGCGACAGAGCAAGGGCGGACCGACCGCGAACGGTCTCGCCGACGGGTGAAGGGAATGCACCAACCGGGCACGGGGTCCGCCTGATCCGTGGGGGATCAGGGACACCGGGACGGCAGAGGGACGGACGTTGAGGGGGAGGGACATGAACATTGACAAGCGCGGCCGCCGGGACGTCACCGGTGGCGAGCAGCGCACACCGCGGTCGGGGGGCCGGACCGCGGCGGAGCGGGCTCCGCGCCTCGGAAACGGTACGCCACGCATCGATCGAGTGAACCGGCAGGGGGAGACTCGCGCCCGGGGGGCGCGCGAGTTCCCGACCCAGGGCACCGCCGCGCTGCGGCCGGTCGAGAAGGCCGCCGGCGCCACCAGCGCCCGGCCGCCGCGGCTGCGGGTGGCGCCGCCGCCACCGATCTCGGTGCCGCGTGCGCCGTTCGCGGCGCTGATCGTGGTGCTGGTGGTCGGTGGGGTGCTGGGCATCCTGGCGGTCAACACCAAGATCAATGAGAACGCGTTCCGGTTGGAGCGGTTGCAGCAGCAGCAGGCTCGACTGGACCTGGAGAAGCAGCAGCTGGACAAGCAGATCGCCGAGTACGAGGCGCCGGGCAACCTGACCGCCGAGGCGCGGCGGCTGGGCCTGGTGGACGCTGGCGAGCCGGGCTACATCCGGCTGCCGGACGGCAAGACCATCGGCGTGCCGCGGCCGGCCACCGGTAAGCCGTCGGTGACCAGCCAGGGTGCGGGAGGCTGACCGGTGCCACGAAGGTCGGACGAGCCGCGCCACGGCGGGAGTTTGTTAGAGCACACCTGTTAACTGCAGTC
>NZ_JBEXHQ010000036.1:0-73784 GCF_040607915.1 Micromonospora sp. NPDC005215
GAGACGGGCTGGGGAGCGTCGGTCGGTGTCGGCCTGTCCCCGTGCTCGTCACTCGGATCGGGACGGACGTCGGTGGTCCATACATCCAGAAGCTTCTATGCTTTCATCGGGAAAGCGCTTGCCTCCGCAGGGGCGGGCGCGAGCGCGGGAGCCGCTTTCCTTCACGTCATCGCACTGGCGGGCCCGAGGACCACCGGTCCCGGCCACGATTTCGCCGCCCACGGGCATGGGCGTCGCGACGGTCCGTCCGCCTCATCGAAAGGAAGCAGCATGCGCACAGGACGGCGTCGAATGACGCTGATCGCCACCACCGCCGCCGCCACCGCCAGCCTCGTCACTGCCGGACTGCTGACCTCCGTGTCCGCGCAGGCGGCCGCCGGCTGCCGGGTCGCCTACGCGGTCGCCAGCCAGTGGCCGGGCGGGTTCACCGGCAACGTCACTGTCACCAACCTCGGCGACCCGGTCTCCGGATGGACACTGCGCTGGTCGTACGGGGCCGGCCAGCAGACCAGCCAGGCGTGGGGCGCCACCGTCTCGCAGAGCGGCGCGCAGGTCTCCGCGACCAACGTCGACTACAACGGCAACCTGGCGACCAACGGCAGCACCTCGTTCGGCTTCAACGCGAGCTGGAACAACGCCAGCAACCCCGACCCGACCAGCTTCACCCTGAACAACGCCGCCTGCACCGGCAGCACCACGCCGACCACCCCGCCGCTGCCGAGCGACCCGCCACCGAGCACCCCACCACCCAGCACCCCGCCACCGAGCACGCCGCCGCCGTCCACGCCGCCGCCGACGAACAACCCGCCGCAGACCGGCCTGGTCGGCTGGGCCACCCAGAACGGCGGCACCAGCGGCGGCGGCAACGCCGCGACCACCACCGTCACCAACGCCTCGGCGCTGACCAGCGCGTTGAACGCGACAGGCGCCGCGGTGATCCGGGTGTCCGGCACGATCTCCTGCTCGGGAATGCTGCGGGTCCGGTCCAACAAGACCATCCTCGGCAACTCCGGCGCCACCATCGCCGGCTGCGGACTCAACGTCAGCGGTGACCGCAACGTCATCATCCGGAACCTGACCTTCCGGGACTGGAACGACGACGCGATCAACGTGCAGGAGTCGGCCACCAACATCTGGATCGACCACAACAGCTTCAGCAACGGATACGACGGCGCGGTCGACATCAAGCGCGGATCGGACTTCGTCACCGTGTCGTGGAACCGGGTCTTCAACCACGACAAGACCATGCTGCTCGGCCACAGCGACGACAACGGCGCACAGGACACCGGCCACCTGCGGGTGAGCTACCACCACAACTGGTTCGACGGAAGCAAACAGCGCAACCCCCGGGTGCGCTTCGGCAACCCGGTGCACGTGTTCAACAACTACTACCGGGCCAACGGCGGCTACGGCGTGGCCTCCACCGAGAACGCCGGCGTGCTCGTCGAGGGCAACTACTTCGAGAACGTCAACGACACGTACCACCTGGGCGAGGCCGATTCCGGGCCGGGCCGTCTGGTCGCCCGGAACAACCACTTCGTCAACTCGCCGGCCGGGCAGACCGGTGGCAGCGTGGCCAGCATCCCGTACTCGTACCAACTGGACACCGCGAGCAACGTCAAGTCCATCGTGACGGCGGGCGCCGGCGCCGGCCGGATCACCGTCTGAGCGCAGCGGCCCCTTGTCGTCGCGCGACGACAAGGGGCCGTCCGGCGGCTCAGTGGGTGGCGCAGCCCGCCGTGGGTGCGGGCACGACCGGCGGCGCGCCGATCGTCGGCAGACCGAGCAACACCCCTGGGGTACGCGGGGAGCGGCCCGCCTCGGCCGCGTCGCCGGCCCGGGTCCGTCGGTGCGACACCGGCGCCCCGTCGGCGTTGAGGTGGTGCGGAGCGGCGTACGTGATCGTGGTGTGCACGATGTCGCCCGGCCGGATCTGGTCGGCCATCGACTCCGCGCCCGGCGCCTGGGTCGCGAAGTGCACCAGCCGGCCGTCGCGGGCCCGACCGGACATCCGCCCGGTCCGCTCGTCCTTGCGACCCTCGCCGACCGCGACAAGCACCTCGACGGTCTCGCCGACCAGACGCTTGTTCTCCGCCCAGGTGATCTCCTCGACGCAGGCGACCAGCCGCTCGTAGCGCTCCTGCACGACCTGCTTGGGGAGCTGGTCGTCCATCGTCGCGGCGGGGGTGCCGGGCCGCTTCGAGTACTGGAAGGTGAAGGCCGAGGAGAACCGGGCCTCGCGAACCACGTCCAGGGTGCGCTGGAAGTCGGCCTCGGTCTCGCCGGGGAAGCCGACGATGATGTCGGTGGTGATCGCCGCGTCCGGCATCGCCGCCCGGACCTTCTCGATGATCCCCAGGTAGCGCTCGGAGCGGTAGGACCGGCGCATCGCCCGGAGCACGTCGTCGGAGCCGGACTGCAACGGCATGTGCAGCGAGTGGCAGACGTTCGGCGTCTCGGCCATCGCGGCGATCACGTCGTCGGTGAAGTCCTTCGGGTGCGGGCTGGTGAACCGGACCCGCTCCAGCCCGTCGATGTCGCCGCAGGCCCGCAACAGCTCCGCAAAAGCGGACCGGCCGCCACTGCGCTTCCAGTTCGGCTCGCCAGCGTCGCCGAACGCCACCCCGTAGGAGTTGACGTTCTGCCCGAGCAGGGTCACCTCCAGCACACCCTCGTCGACCAGGGCGCGCACCTCGGAGAGGATGTCGCCGGGACGGCGGTCCTTCTCCTTGCCGCGCAGGGCGGGCACGATGCAGAACGTGCAGGTGTTGTTGCAGCCCACCGAGATCGACACCCAACCGGCGTAGGTGGACTCGCGGCGGGTGGGCAGGGTGGAGGGGAAGACGTCGAGGGACTCCAGGATCTCGACCTCGGCGGCGGCGTTGTGCCGGGCCCGCTCCAGCAGCACCGGCAGCGCACCGATGTTGTGGGTGCCGAAGACCACGTCCACCCAGGGCGCCTTGCGGACGATCTCACCCCGGTCCTTCTGGGCCAGGCAGCCACCGACCGCGATCTGCATCCCGGGGTGCTTGTCCTTCACCGGGCGCAGGCGACCGAGGTTGCCGTAGAGCCGGTTGTCCGCGTTCTCCCGGACGGCGCAGGTGTTGAACACGACGATGTCCGGGGTGTCGTCGGCGGGCACCGCGCGTACGTAGCCAGCCTGTTCGAGCAGGCCGGAGATGCGCTCGGAATCGTGGACGTTCATCTGGCAGCCGTACGTCACGACGTTGTAGGTCCTAGCCACCCTCTTGGTGCCCCTTCCCCTCGGGCTACCAGGGTAGCGGCCCGTTTGGCGGCCCCGACCCACCGGCATTGACCCGGCGGCCCATGGCGGGCATCCACGACGGGCAGTACGCTGCACAACAAGGATGTGTTCTGGGCGATTTCGGGGGCTTTGCACTCGGCGCCGACGATGCGCGGCTCCGTTCACGGGGGAGCACATGACGACCCGCGGGAGGCCAACCGTGACGCGACAAGATGCGACACAGCGCACCGTCACGACTCCGGACGGGCGACGCCTCGCGGTGGAGACCTCCGGTGCGCCCGACGGGCCCGCGGTCTTCCTGCTGCACGGCACCCCGGGCAGCCGCAGTGGCCCCCGGCCCCGTGGCATCGTCGTCTACCGCCTCGGCGTGCACCTCGTCTGCTACGACCGGCCCGGTTACGGCGACTCCGACCGGCACGAGGGTCGGCGGGTGGCCGACGCCGCCGCCGACGTGGCGGCCATCGCCGACGACCTCGGCATCGAACGGTTCGCGGTGGTCGGCAGGTCCGGCGGCGGGCCACACGCCCTGGCCTGCGCGGCGCTGCTGCCGGACCGGGTCACCCGAGCCGCCGTGCTGGTGGGGCTCGCCCCGGCCGGCGCGCCCGACCTGGACTGGTACGCCGGGATGGCCGCGACGAACGTGGCGGACTACGGGCAGGCCGACGAGGACCTGACCGAGCTGACCCTCAACCTGAAGGTCCGTGCCGAGGAGGCTCGACGGGACCCGATGACGCTGCTGGACTTTCTCCGCCCCCAACTGCCCGACGAGGACATCCGGGTCGTCGACGACGTCGCGATCCGCCGACTGCTCACCGACATGTACGCCGAGGCGCTGCGACACGGCCCCGAGGGCTGGATCGACGACGTGTTGGCGATCCGACGGGGCTGGGGGTTCGACCTCGGCGCCATCCGTGCGGAGGTCCGGCTCTGGCACGGTGAGCAGGACCGCTTCTCCCCGGTGGAGCACTCCCACTGGCTCGCCTCGCGGATCTCGCGCGCCCAGGTGCAGGTCCAGCCCGGTGCCGCGCACTTCGGGGCGGTGGAGATCCTGCCGCAGACCCTGACCTGGCTGGCCACCCCGGCCCTGGCGACCAGCCCGCAACTCTGAGCGATCGACGCGGCGCGGCTGGGTGGGTGGGCCGGGGCGGACGCCCGACCCACCCGCCGCGCCGATCCGCTCAGATCGTCTGCGGGTCGATGACCCGGACGATGAACCGCCGTTCACGCAGCGTCTGGACGGTCGGGTGCTCCGGGCCGATCACCTCGGCCAACCGGTCGGCCACCGCGCCGACGTCCTCGGCGGAGGCGCCGTCGCCGGCCCGCCTCGACACCAGCGCGAGATCACCGAGGCAGCGCAGCGTGTCCGGATGGTCCGCCCCGATCACCGTGGCCAACCGGTCGGCGGTCTCCCGCAGCCGGTCCCGTGCCGACTCCCAGTCATCGTTCTCGGCGAGGCACACCGCCTGGTTGACCTCCGCGGCGAGGGTGTGCGGGTGGTCGGGGCCGAGCACCTTGCGCAGTTCACCGGCCGCGCGGGAAGCCGACGCGAGCGCCTCCGACCTGCGCCCGAGCGCACGCTCGGCGGCGGAGAGGTTGCTCAGCGTCGCCAGGGTGTGCGGGTGCTCCGGGCCGAGCCGGAGTTGCTCCTGGTACGCCTGACTCACCGCGGTCATCTCGGTCAACGCCCGGGCCGCGTCGCCGACGGCCAACAGGTTCGCCGCACGGCTGGACCGACACGCCACAGTGTCCGGATTGTCCGACCCGAAGCGTTCGTCGAGCTCACGGTAGGCCGTCTCGAACATCGGCGCGGCCTCGCTCCCCCGACCGGCGCTGCGCAGCGACACCGCGAGGTTGACCTGGGCGGCGAGGCTCTGCCCGTCGTCCGGTCCGAGCACCTCGCAGTAGGTCTCGAAGACCGTGCGCAGCAGGGTGGCCGACCTCTCGTACTCACCGGCCTCCCGCAGATCGCTGCCCAGCCGTACCGCGGAGACGAGCGTGTAGGGATGGGTGGGGCCGAGCACCAGCCGCCGCCGCTGGTGCACCTCGTCGTCCCACCGGCGGGCCGACCGGTAGTCGCCGACCAGCCGGTACGAGACGGCCAGGTTGTTGGCCGCACTCAACGTCCGGGGGTGGTCCTCGCCGAACACCTGGAGCCAGGAGGCGTAGGTGGACCGGTCCCGTTCCAGCGCCTCGGCGTAGCGGCCGAGCGCCCGCAGGTCACCACCGAGGCTGCCGGCGGTCATCAGACTGTGCGGGTGCAGCGGGCCCAGCAACCGTCGTTGCTCGGCGAGCACCGCCTCGTCCAGGTCCCGGGCCTCGTCGAAGCGGCCCAGACTGCGCAGGATGTTGGCTCGGTTGAACCGCAGGTGCAGCAACTGCCGGCCCAGCGCCGACGCCTCGACCTCGTTGCGCGTGTCACCGAGCCGGGCGCTCCAGGTGTCGTCCACCTCCTGACTGAACGAGTCGGCCTGGTCCAGGCCGCCGCGCTGCCACAGGTAACGGACCCGGTCGATCAGCAGCTGACACACCGACTCGTCCGGGCAGGTCAGCGCCTCGGAGACCTCCAGGTGCGGCCAGAGCATCCGCAGCCTCGCCCAGGTGGTCGGGTCGTCCACGTCGCCGCGCGGTCGGGACGCGGCCAGCACCAGGTGCACCTGGTGTCGGGCGGCGATGATCTCGTCCTCGGTCATCCGGTCGCGGACCACCGCCTGCAACAGCCGGTGCACCTGGACCCGACCGCCCTGCACGTCGAGCTTGAGCAACGCCAGGCGGTTGATCTGCTGGACCAGCGCGCCGCGCACGAGCCGCTCCGACACCGACGGGTCGAACGGCACGAGCGCCGCCGCCATCTCGTCGCTGTAGATGAGTTCGAGGGCGATCTCCGGAGCCAGCACCGAACAGAGCTGCAACAGCCGGTACGCGGCGGGCGCCTGCTCCAGCAGCCGGTTCAGCGACAGGTCCCAGGTGGCCTCCACGGAGAGCGCGCTGGGGCCGTGCCGCTCGATCTGCCGCAGATAGTCGGCGACCGACGTGCCGGTGTCCGCGAGCCAGGCACCCGCCGCGGCCACCGCGATCGGCAGGTCGCCGAGCGCCTCGGCCACCCGGTCGGCCTCCTCGGCGCTGATCGTGGGCACCCGCTGGGCGAGGTGCGCCACGCTCTCGGTGCGGTCGAAGACGTCCACCTGGATCGGGTTCGCCCGGTCACCCCAGGCGCGGTTGCGGGAGGTAAGCAGCACGTGGCCGGGGCCCTGCGGCAGGAAGGGCTCGATCTGGTCCAGTTCCTCGGCGTTGTCCAGCACGACGAGCCACCGCTCGTACGGCTCACCACGGCCCAGCACCTGCAACACCGACCGGACCGTGTCGGGCAGGGTGGGCCCGATGAGGATGCCGAGCCGACCGGCGAGGTCGGCGAGGGCGGTGTCGACGAACTGCGGCGGGTCCGCCACGATCCACCAGACCACGTCGTACGCGGCCCGGAACCGGTGCACGTACTCCAGGGCCACCTGCGTCTTACCGACGCCGCCCATGCCCTGCAGGGCCACCGGCAGCACCACAGCGCTGCCCCCGCTCTGCAACTGCGCGCGCAGTTGCGCCAGGTCGTCCTCCCGGCCGGTGAACCGGGCGTTCCGGTTGGGGGCGTTGAAGATCAGCGGCTCGGTGCCGGGATAACGGGTGGCCCCGGCGGCCGGACCGTCCGCCGACGACGGCACCGGACGGCCGACCAGCCGCAACACCCGTTCCACGGCGGTCGCGGCGCTCACGTTGACCAGGTTGGTGGAGCTCTGGGCGGGAAACTCGGCAAGCGGGCGCAGGTCGGCGACGTACACGGCGAGGGCCGTGGAGCCGGTGCTCGTGTCACGGTCGGGCAGACCGCCCGACGGCGTCGCCACGTAGGCCGGTGAGACCACTGTCAGCGTGCGCGGCGCGGGCGTACCGGCGGACCCGATGGCGGCCGCGGGATCCACCACCCGCAGCCCGGCCGAACTGAGCACCCGCTCCAGCCACTCGGCCCAGATGGCGTCCTCCGGGGCGCAACGGAGCACGATCTGGTCGTCGATCGCCTCGGTACGCCGACGGAAGCGGGCCTTGCCCCGTTCCCGCACCGACTCGTCCATCACCGGCAGCGCGGTCACCGTGCCGTCGGTGAGGATCCCGGTCAGGGTCTCGAACGCGGCCAGCAGCGACGTCGGCGAGCCGGGCGGGTCGCCGAAGGTCGCCAGGGTCTCCTCGTACGCGTAGAACGGCCGGTACGGGACCTCGACCGCGGCCCAGTAGCGCCGCCGTTCGGCCTCGGTCATGCCCGCCGGCAACCCGGCGAACCGGCGCATGGCCAGCAGGCGACCCGCCTCGGCCCGCTCCTTCTCGGCCTGGTCGACCCGCATCGGCACCGGCAGGACCCGGATGTCGCGCCGCCGGTACCGGTCCCGCACCGAGTGCGCCACCCGGGCCGCCCCGTCGATGCCCTGGTCGCTGAGCGTGAAGCAGTCGACAAGCGTGTCCGGGAGGTGCAGGGTGCAGATGTCGGCGACGTCGCTCAACCCCGTCCGGCTGTCGATCAGGGTGAAGTCGTACTGGCGCTTCATGTCCGCCCGCAGCGCCTCGAAGAACTGCGCCCCGCCCAGCCGGTTGTAGAAGTTGTCCCAGTCGAGCCCGCTCACCGAGACGGCGTAGTCGCTGTTCTGCCGGCCGGCGGAGAGGAAGTCGAGGCCGCCGCCGTCCGGGAAGTTCCAGCGCAACGAGAACGCGTGCCGCCCGACCCGGGCGTACTGCTCCATCCAGCGGTCCGGCCGGTCGTCGACCCGGGTGGTCTCCCACTCGTAGTCGCGGATCATGTCGATCACGCCACTGGTGCCCTGGATCGCCTCGGCGTCGAGGAACGGATGGAAGAAACGGTGCAGGCCGGGGGACTCGAGGTCCCAGTCGGCGACCAGCACCCGGCGGCCGCTGGCCGCGAGGATCCAGGCGACGTTGGCCAGCGCCATCGTCCGGCCCGTCCCACCCTTGAACGAGTAGAAGGTGACGACCTGACCTTCGCGATCGTTGTTCATCGGTTTTCTCCGTGGGGACGCAATGGGGCCGGATCATCAGGCGTGGACGCGGGGTCGGTGGTGGCGGTGGAGCCGGCGGGCGGCAGGCCGTCGCGCAGGCTCGGCACCGGCTCCGGCGGTGGTTCGAAGGGGACCACCGGGCCGTACTTGAGGAACTGGCGGCGGGCCTCGGTGACCAGCGCCGGCATCAGGTCGACGAACTCCGGCATGCTGCACGCCCGCTTCACCTGGGGCAGACCGGCGTCGTGCAGCAGTTGCGTCACCTCGGTCGCCCACCGGGTCGCGTCCTGGGTGTCGTCGTCGTCGGTGACCACCAGCGGAACGACCCACTCCCGCAGGCCGTGCAGCATGCGGCCGAGCAGGGCGGACGCGTCGGGCGCCGCCGCGATCCACGGGTCCACGAGCAACACCGCCGGTCGGCGCTCAAGCAGACCGGCGGCCTGCGCGAAGTCCTCCGTGCGGGCGGACAGCCCGAGGCGCTCGGCGGTGCTCACCGCGTACTCGGCGGCGGGCAGCTCCTGGCGACGCCCGTACGGCCGCCAGAGCCGGCCGCTGGCCGCGTAGCCGGCCGGGTCCCGGTCGGTCGGAAGGCGGTCCCGGGTCGGGGCCAGGACGGCGACGACGAAGTCCGGGTCGGACGGCCCCGGGCGGGCGACCTCGTCGAGGCCGGGCGCACGGGACGGACCCAACGGTCGCCGCTCGGCGGTGTGCACGATCCGACTGGCCAGGCGGCTCAGCAGCAGCTCGTACTGCGTCCGGTAGGAGGCCAGCATGCAGAAGGCGCGCAGACCGTCCTCGGCGTACTCCGGGATGTCCCGACCCAGGTCCAGTGCGCCGTCCAGCTCCGGATGGGCCTCCCACGGGGGGAACGGGATCCACAGCACCGGGGTGAGGTGGCCGGCGGTGCGCCGGGCCGGCCCGGCGGCGGCCAGCCGGGCCCGGAAGGACTCCTGCTCCCCCAACGCCCACGGGCGGCTGAAGTAGCCGGGCGAGTAGAGCGGGACGAAGACCTCGGCGTCACCGAGTGCCTCGGCGAGAGCCGCCTTCCAGTCGGCGCCCAACGGGATGTGCTGGTCGAAGAAGCCGATCCGCATCCCGGCCACCGGTCGCGCCTGGCGGCGCACCTCGTCGGCCAGGTCGGTGAAGAACTGCCCGACCCAGACGTCGGCGTCGGCCCGGGCGCCCGGGGCCGGCGCCGAGTGGGCGTAACTGAGGAAGAAGTACGTCCCTCGTGCCGCCGGTCGGCGGCGGTCCGCCGGCGGGCTCATCCCGGCTCCTCGGCGAACCGGTTGCACAGTTCGTCCACGCTCGCCGGCACCCAGGGCTCCACCAGGTACGAGCGGTGGATCGCCACGATCCGTTGCGCGAGCCGCCAGACCACCGCGCGGTACGCGTTCTCCCACTGCATGGTCAGCAAGCCATAGACCCCATCCCGCTGGTAGTGCACCGCGATGTCGGGATCCGGCATGGCGGTCGGGGAGAACCGTTGGATGTCGCGGAGCACCCGGGGCAGTGCGGCGCCGTTCGTCGGCGACCAGGTGACCGGCACGATCGCCGTCTCGTGGGCCGAGGCGGAGCTGTGCCGTGGGACGATCCGTCGGCGGGAGAACGCGTCCCACTCGCGGCCACACCACTCGCTGCCGAGCAGCGCGCTGGACACCAGTGGCACGAAGACCTGGCAGGTGCCGGCGGCCTCGAGAAGCTCCGGGCTCCAGCGTTCGCCGCCCGCGATGGAGCTGTCCAGGAAACCGGCGTCCACTCCGGTCACCGGGCCGACCAACTCGCTGACGTGGACGGAGAGGTCCTCGAAGAACCGGGAGACGTACTCGGCGGGCTTGCCGGTGGCCCGGCCGACCGGCGCCCTGGAATAGCTGAGGAAGAAGAGCGGGGCGCGCGTTCGGGAGGGTGCGTCCGCTGTGCTCACCGCTGACCCTCCGCCCTGCTCACGCGGCCGGATCATCAGCGTAGACCCCGCGTCAACGTTGCGCCGCCAGCCGGTTCGCCGCGAACCAGTCGACGGCGAAGTCCACTGTGGCGCGCGCCGGCAGGAGCCGGGCGCTGGCCAGACCGACCCGGCCGTGCCGCACGAACGGAGCGTCGTCGAGCGCGGCGCCCACCTTGGGGAAGTCGCGGTCGTCCAGGTCCAGGGCACGGAAGTCGAGGCGGACCCGGTGCCCGTCGACAAGCCGGAAGCAGCGGTAGTCGCGCTCGGGCGCCGGCACCGGCAGCCGGTACTCGGCCAGATGCAGGGCGCTGCACGCCTCGTACCCGAGGCCGAGCAGCAGGATCTGTCCGTCAGCCGCGTACAGGCCACCGACCGGTGAGCGTTCGCCCAGGTGACAGGTGAGGTCGTGGTCGCCGGTGAGCTGCCGGGCCCGAGGGCCGAGCGCGGCGAATGACGTCTGGGGGTGATCACTGCGTACGGCGCCGGGAGCACATCTGACGTACTCGGCGAGCGCGCCCATCCGCTGCGAGGGCGTGCCGCGGCGGTCCCAGCCCGGCAGCGCCGCCTCGTACCGGTCGCGCTGCGCCCGGTCCATGCCGGCGACGGCCGCCAGGTGGGCCCGGGAGGTGGTCGAGTTGCCGTCGGTGTGCGTGGGCACCAGCAGCGTGCCGGCGGGGCCGAGGACGTCCCGCAGAGCGCCGGCGAGCGTCGCCGGCCCGCCCTCCAGCCGGCCCACCCGACGCAGGCCGCAGTGCACCACGAGACACGCCCCCGGGCGGACGCCCAACGCTCGCAGGTCGTCGGCGAGTCGAGGACGGCCCACTGTGGGCGGATGCCGCTCATCGGGACCCGACACGGGTCTCCCCCAGGGCGTGCCGCAGCTGGCCGACGAACCGCTCGCCCGCTGCGGTGAGCGACCGGCTGGCCAGCAGCGCGTCGACGCCATCCCGGGTCCAGGTCAGGTAACGGTCGGCGTGCGCCGCCGCGTCACCCCCGCCGCGGGCCGCCCGGGACTGCCACACCTGGGTGACCGCCAGGTGGGCGTACACCCCTTGGAGGACGCCCTCGGGTGGCCGCGGGTCGGGGCGCCAGGGCACGCTGATCCGGGTGCCCCGGCCGGGTTCGACGAGGTCGTACAGGTCGAGCGCGGCACCGAGCTTCGCGTGCTGCCACTCGTGCACGAGCAGCACCGCCATCGTCTCCGGGTCCGCATCGGGGGTGACCGCGACCGCGCCGAACGCATGCCGCGCGGTCGCGCTGCGCAGTGGTCTCGCCGGGTCGGGCGTCAGCGGCACGACGGCGCGCAGACCACCGTCGAGCGCCGCCGCGTGCGCCGGCACGTCCCGGTGCACGACCCGCCAGGCCTCGGCCACGGTACGCCCCAACGCCCGCGCGGCCGGGTCCGCCAGGCGGGACGCCACCGACTGGCCGTAGCAGTCCCGGTACGGGTCGCCGTCCTCGATCAGCAACCAGCCACCGGGCACCGACACCTCGCGCGCCGGTCGCCAGTCGGCCGACAGCTCGACCGGATCGAGGAGCACCGTTCGCTCGGTGCTCCCGCCCCGGACCCGGAATCCACCCGGCCGGACGGTCACCTCGGCGCTCTCCCCCAGGCCGGGCAGCACCAGGCTGCCGAGCGTGGGCAACGTGATCGTGTCGGCCCGTACCGGGACGTGCACCGCGGCCGGGACGCCCGCCCGGAGAGCCGCCGCGACGGCGAGCGCCGGCAGCGGGTCGACCGCCGGGCGGACGCCCGACCGGGTCGACGAGTCGAGGCGATGCACCAGCCAGGGCCGGACGAAGGGGTGCTCCAGGACCGCCCGGACCGCCTCCGGCGCCGCCTGATCGAGCTGGACGAGCAGCTCCCAGGCGGCGGTGGAACCGGCCCGGTCCCGGCAGGCCACCAGCAACGCCCGGGTGATGGAGAGCTGGGTGGCGGCGAGCAGCGCCAGCGTCGGTGTCGACCCGTGGCCGGTCGCCAGGTCGTCCAGCAGCTCGTCGACCGGCGCGACGGCCGGCGGTTGGCTCGCCGGCCGTGGGTACGCGTCGACGCTGTCGATGAGGCGGAGCAGGTCGGCGCAGTACACCGACGGGTTGTCGAAGCCGGAGCCGGTGCGCCAGCGGTGGGCGTACAGGCCGCCGCCGCACCGGTCGACCACCCGACAGGCCCGGCAGGTCGCGCAGAGCCCGTCCACGCCCTCCTGCCGGATGGCCACCCCGGGGTGCCGGGCAGCCTCGTGCACCGAATGGCCGAACACGTCGAAACCGGTGCCCGCCGCGCCGTGATAGGCGGTCTTCAGCGAGTCGACCTGCTCCCAGCTGCCGTCCGCCTCGATCACCAGCACGTCGGCCGGCGCGAGGCCGAACGCCTCGGTGCCGCCACCACCGGGCCGCAACGCCTCGAACAGCCGGATCGACACCGGCCGCCCCTCGTCGACCCACCGCCGGTGCAGCCGCCCCAGCCAGTCCGCGTACGGGGTGGACCCGGGGCCGGGGCGCTCCGGGGGCTGGTCCCAGGTGGCGTGCGGCAGCAGCAGGTCCACCCGGGGCGGGCTTTCGGCAAGCAGTGCCTCGTACACCCGGTCGGGGTCGTTGCGGACGTCGACGGTGCAGAGGATGCCGGCGTAGCTGGCGTGGTGCTCCGGGCGCCGGAGCAGGGCCAGTGCCCGCCGGACGTGGTCATGACTGCTGCCGCCGTGGGCGAAGACCCGGTGCCTGTCGTTGGCGGCGCGGTCGCCGTCGAACGACACACCGACCTGCACGTCGTAGTCGACGAGGAGGCGGCACAGCTCGTCGTCGAGGAGCACCCCGTTGGTCTGCATCCGCAGGTCGAGCCGTGTCCACGGCGTGATCGCCGCCCGCAGCTCGGCCAGCACCTCGCGCAGCCCGACGGCACCCAGCAGCAGTGGCTCGCCCCCGTGCAGCACCACGTGCACGACCGGCAGCTCGTGCTCGCGGGCGTGCTCGGCGATCCGTCGCGCGGCGGCCCGGACCGTGGCCGCCGCCATCCGCACCGGCCGGCCCCGCCAGGTCTGGTCGGCGTGCTGGTAGACGTAGCAGTGGTCGCAGCTGAGGTCGCACCGGCTGTGCACCTTCAGCACGAACTGGCTGATCGGCCGGCAGGACCCGCCCGCTCCGGGTGGACCGCACCGGCCGACCATCAGTCAGATGGACGAGTTGAAGGCGGCGACGGGCACGCTGCCGGACGGCACGGAGTCGTCCACGACGACGCGTCGGCGGACCGCCTCGACCAGATCGGCGTGCTCGGCGGCGATCCGCTCCAGCGGAATGTGCAGGCTGCGGGTGAGGTTGTCGAGGTCGGGACGGGTCGAGCGGGTGGGGGCATGGTCCACAATGAGTCTCCGAGGGCCCGGGCGCTGAGAGCGCGAGCGGCGATAATTGCGCGAAAGGCTCTGGTCCCTGACCAGGATAGACAAATATCGACCCAGTGTCACCGTCGGTACAACCGCCAGCACCGCGGGTGGTGATCCGGGTGTCGGCAGAGGAGGAACCACATGTGCCGGAGCATCAAGACGCTGCGTGAGCCGTTCACCCCGCAGGTGACCGACGCGGACGTCGAGGCGGCGGCGTTGCAGTACGTCCGGAAGATCTCCGGCTTCCGGGCGCCCGCCGCACACAACGCCGCCGCGTTCGACGCCGCGGTGGCCGCCGTGACCGCGGCGACACGCGACCTGCTCGACCAACTGGTGGTGCGGGGCGCCGGCTCGGGCGCCGCGGACCGGCAGGCCGCCGCCACCACCTGATCGCGGGCGCGGACCGACTCGCCGGCGCGGCACCCGGCCCGCCCCCTGGCGGGTCAGGCCGCGGCGAGTCAGGCCCGCCCCTCGGCCGCGGGTCAGGCCGCGGCGAGCGCCGGGACGATCGTGTCCGGCGCCCAGCGCGAACGGTGGCACTGCGACCAGCCCCGACAGCCGGGGTCGCCCGCCGTGCAGAGCCGGTGCCTGCTGAGCACCTCACCGTCCTCGGTGTCCCGCACGTCGAAGTGCACCGGGCGGACCGTGCCGTCCGGGGCGACGAGCAGGTGCCGGCCCGCGTCGAGCGTGTCGTCGCGCAACAGGCAGTTGCGGCCCAACAGTCGAGCGAGCGCGGCGATGCTGGCGTGCTCGGGGAGACCCTCGGGCACCCCGTAGCAATCCACCACCGTCGCGAACTCGCCCGGCGCCTCCCAGACGTCGCACACCACCGCGTACGCCGGAAGCCGGGCCGGGTCGGCCACCGCCAGCGGCATCACCACCCGACCAAGCGCCTCGGCCAGCGCCGGGTAGACCTCCACGGGTCGAGCCCCGTCGATTCTCCAGTTCCACAGCTCGGTCATTCCGCCTCCTCGCTGCGTTCGTCCCACCGGCCTCCGGATCGGGCCTTACTCACGATGGTGGGGGGCATTTGACCCCAGGCGGGGGCAAGTTACCGGTCTGTGACCATTCCGGGCAAAATTTCCCTGAGCCGCATTGCTCGGAGTAGCGGGAAGGTGACAGTTTATCGGCTATGGTGCGCCAACCGCACCACCGCGACCGCGTGTCCGGCGAGCGGCCCTCGCGTGTCCGGCGTCAGCCTCCGGAAAGGGTCAGCGCAGGACGACGAGGTGCTCGCCGCGCGGCAGCAACTCACCCACCACGGGAGCGCCGGGAACCTCGCCGGCGACCAGCAGGCCGCCGGAGGTCTGCGCGTCGGCAAGCAACAACCACTCCTCCTCGCCCACGGCGCCGAAATCCGTCCACGGCGTCACCCACTCCAGGTTGCGCCGGCTGCCGCCGCTGACGTACCCGTCGCGTAGCGCCTCCCGCGCACCCGCCAGATACGGGACGCGGGCCGCGTCGATGGCCACCGTGAGCTGGCTGGCCCGGGCCAGCTTCGAGGCGTGCCCGAGCAACCCGAACCCGGTCACGTCGGTGCCGCAGCGGATGCCGGCGGCGACCGCCGCGCGGGCGGCGTCCCGGTTGAGCGCGCTCATCGAGGCCACCGCCTCCGGAAAGCTCTCACCGGTGGCCTTGTGTCGGGTGTTGAGCACACCCACCCCGAGCGGCTTCGTCAGCGACAGCGGCACCCCGACCCGCCCGGCGTCCAGGGTGATCAACTCCTCCGGGCGGACCGTGCCGGTGACCGCGAGGCCGTACTTCGGGCCGTCGTCGTCCACGCTGTGGCCGCCGGCCAGGTGACAGCCGGCCTCCCGGGCCACGTCCTGGCCACCGCGCAGGACCTCACCGGCCAACTCCATCGGCAGCACGTCGCGCGGCCAGCAGAGCAGGTTGAGCGCCACCAGCGGGGTGCCGCCCATCGCGTACACGTCGGAGAGCGCGTTGGCGGCGGCGATCCGACCCCAGTCGTACGCGTCGTCGACCACGGGGGTGAAGAAGTCGACGGTGCTGACCAGGCCGGTCCGCTCGTCCAGCCGCACCACCGCCGCGTCGTCACCGTGGTCCAACCCGACAAGCAACTCGGCGGTTCCGGTGGCCGGGCCGAGACCGGACACCATGATCTCCAACTCACCTGGCGGGATCTTGCAGGCGCAACCGCCACCACGGGCGTAACGGGTCAGCCGTACCGGTTCGGTCATCCCTCCATGATCTCGACAACCCGCCACGATCGCCACCGTTGCCACCCGCACAGTGACCGGAATCGGACCCTTGCCGACGATCGTGACCGGTGTTACCGCTCCGTGACCCGCTGAGTTGCATTCCGCCACATCAGGCCGCCTACAGTGGCCGCACCGGGGGTCAACCGACCCCGATCCGGGAGACGACAGGGGACGGTGGACGACGTGACGACGGGCGAACCGCTCATCGTGCTGGACGCGGTCAACAAGTGGTTCGGGCCGCTGCACGTGCTGGACGACGTCTCACTGTCGGTGGGTCGGGGTGAGGTGGTCGTGGTGATCGGCCCGTCCGGCTCCGGCAAGTCGACGCTGTGTCGCGCCATCAACCGACTGGAGCCGATCAACTCCGGCACGATCACCTTCGACGGCCAGCCGCTGCCGGCCGAGGGTAAGCCCCTCGCCCGGCTGCGCAGCGAGGTGGGGATGGTCTTCCAGTCCTTCAACCTCTTCGCGCACAAGACCATCCTGGAGAACGTCACCCTCGGCCCGATCAAGGTCCGCAAGGAGAAGCCGGCCGCCGCCCGCGAGCGCGGCCTGGCCCTGCTCGACCGGGTCGGCATCGCCAACCAGGCGGACAAGTTCCCCGCCCAGCTCTCCGGCGGGCAGCAGCAGCGGGCGGCCATCGCCCGCGCCCTGGCCATGCAACCCAAGGCGATGCTCTTCGACGAGCCCACCAGCGCCCTCGACCCGGAGATGGTCGGCGAGGTGCTGGACGTGATGACCTCGCTGGCCCGCGACGGCATGACGATGGTCGTGGTCACCCACGAGATGGGCTTCGCCCGGCACGCGGCCAACCGGGTCATCTTCATGGCCGACGGCAAGCTCGTCGAGGACGCCTCCCCGGCGGAGTTCTTCGAGAACCCGCGCAGCGACCGGGCGAAGGACTTCCTCTCCAAGATCCTCACGCACTAGGCGTCCGTAGTGGAGCGCGCCGAACACCGGTGGGCTCCGTGAAAGAAGGAGAAGAGTATGCGTATGAAGCGCGTGGCGGCGGTTGCCATGATGGCCTCCCTCGCCCTGTCGGCTGCGGCCTGCGGCAAGGAGGGTGAGCCGACCCCGAGCGCGGGCGGCAGCGCCCCGAGTGGCGCCCAGTCCGACACCTGCAAGAGCTCCGGCGCGACCTTCACCCCCAAGACGGACGCGGCCATCGCCGGCAGCCCGACCTTCGAGAAGATCAAGACGTCCGGCAAGGTCTCCGTCGGGGTCAAGTTCGACCAGCCGAACCTCGGCTACAAGGACGCCCAGGGCAAGCGGTGCGGCTTCGACATCGAGATCGCCCAGTACGTGGCCAGCACGCTGGGCATCGACCCGGCGAAGATCGAGTACAAGGAGATCGCGTCGGCCAACCGGGAGACCGCGATCAAGGGTGGTGAGGTCGACTACTACGTCGGCACCTACTCGATCACCGACAAGCGCAAGGCCGACATCTCCTTCGCCGGCCCGTACTTCGTCGCCGGCCAGGACCTGCTGGTCCGCAAGGACGAGACGTCGATCACCGGCAAGGACACCATCAAGGGCAAGAAGGTCTGCTCGGCCACCGGCTCGACGCCGATCCAGAAGGTCCGCGACGAGGGTCTGACCGAGGCGAACAACATCGTCGAGTTCAAGACCTACTCGGAGTGCGTCTCGCAGCTGCTCGACAAGAAGGTCGACGCCGTCACCACCGACGACGCCATCCTCAAGGGCTTCGCGGCACAGAGCCCGAGCGAGCTGAAGGTGGTCGGCAAGCCGTTCAGCACCGAGAAGTACGGCATCGGCCTGCCGAAGGACGACAAGGCGCTGCGCGACTACGTCAACAACCAGATCGAGGCGTCGTTCGGCAACGGCACCTGGCAGAAGATCTACGACGGCACGCTGGGCCTGTCCGGCTCGGCGGGCACCCCGCCCACCCTTGAGCGGTACTGACCAACCGGCTCGACACGAGTTGTGGCGCCGGGCGGGGCTCGTCCCCGTCCGGCGCCCGTCCGAGGACTGAGAGCGAGGCATGGGCGAGTTCTTCCGCGTACTGACGGACAACGGGCAACTGTTCGTTGACGGGTTCACCAACACCGTCAAACTCTTCCTGATCGCCGCGGTCGGCTGCCTCGTCATCGGCACGCTGCTCGGCGCGATGCGGGTCTCCCCCGTGCCGGCGCTGCGCGCGTTCGGCGCCACGTACGTCAACCTGGTGCGCAACACCCCGCTGACGCTGGTCTTCGCGTTCCTCGTGTTCGCGGTGCCGAAGCTGGACGTCAACATCGACTACTTCGCCAGCGCCGCCATCGCGCTGACCATCTACACCTCGGCGTTCGTCTGCGAGGTGATCCGCTCCGGCGTGAACACGGTCGCCGCCGGTCAGGCCGAGGCGGCCCGCGCGCTGGGCATGACCTTCGGTCAGGTGCTCACGCTCATCGTGCTGCCGCAGGCGTTGCGCGCGATGGTCCCGCCGATGATGAGCGTGTTCATCGCGATGTTGAAGAACACCACGATCGCCGCCGGTTTCTCGGTGCTGGAAGCCGGCGCGATCCCCTCGTACATGGCCGAGCGGGGCGAGCCGCAGTTCGCCGTCCTGCTCTGGATCACCATCGGCTTCCTGATCCTGATCCTGCCGCTGGTGGCGTTGCAGCGGATCCTGGAGCGCAAGTGGAGGGTGGCCCGATGAGCGAGCTGGCGGGCCCGACGGCCGCGAACGGAAGGTGGCTGAGTTGAGCCAGGCGTCGATCCTCTACGACCTGCCCGGACCCCGCGCCAAGCGGCGCAACACGATCCTGGGCGTCGTCTCCACAGCCGGCATCATCGCCCTGCTCGCCTACATCGGCTACAAGTTCGCCGACACCGGCCAGTTCGAGGCCCGCAAGTGGGAGCAGTTCCAGTACGCCTCGGTGCAGCGCGAACTGCTCGGCGGCCTGTGGGCGACGCTGAAGGCCGCCGGCATCGCCGCGGTCCTGGCGTTGCTCTTCGGCGCGTTCTTCGCCAGCGCCCGGCTGAGCGACAAGTGGGTGCTGCGCACCCCGGCCACCTTCGTGGTGGAGCTGTTCCGGGCCATTCCCCTGCTCATCCTGATCTTCTTCGGCTACTACGTGCCGTTGCAGTACGGCTGGTCGATCGACAAGCTCTGGGCGCTGGTCATCGGGCTGATGCTCTACAACGGCTCGGTGCTCGCGGAGATCTTCCGGGCCGGCATCAATGCGGTGCCCTACGGCCAGACCGAGGGCGGGTACGCGATCGGCCTGCGCAAGAACCAGGTGCTTCGGCTGATCCTGCTGCCGCAGGCGGTCCGGTCGATGCTGCCGGCGATCGTCAGCCAGCTCGTGGTGCTGCTCAAGGACACCGCGCTGGGCTTCATCATCACCTACCCCGAGCTGCTCTTCGTGGGTAAGCAGATCGGCGGCCGGTTGCCGTTCGGCCTGCCGTACGTGCCGACGTACCTTGTCGTGGCCGCCATCTACATCACCATCTGCGGCGCGCTGTCGGCCCTGGCCTGGTGGTTGCAGAAGCGGATGGGCCGCACCCCGCGGACGGCCGCGAAGGTGCTCCCGTCCCAGGATGTCGGCGACGCCGTCGGCCGGATGATCTGAGCGGAACCAGAACGAGCGACGGGCGGGTGGCCACAGCCACCCGCCCGTCGTCTGTTCCCGGGATCAGCGGGCGATCTCGGTGACCCGGGACTCGCGGACCACTGTGACCCGGATCTGACCCGGGTAGGTCAGCTCCTCCTCGATCTGCTTGGCCACGTCGCGGGCGAGCACGGCCGCCCCGATGTCGTCCACGTCGTCCGGCTTGACCATCACCCGGATCTCCCGGCCGGCCTGCATGGCGAAGACCTTGTCCACGCCGAGCTTGCCGGCCGCGATCTCCTCGATCCGCTCCAGCCGCTTGACGTACGCCTCCAGGCTCTCCCGACGCGCGCCCGGCCGACCGCCGGAGCAGGCGTCGGAGGCCTGGGTGAGTACGGCCTCGATGGTCTGCGGCGGCACCTCGTTGTGGTGCGCCTCGATGGCGTGCACCACGTCCTCGTGCTCGCCGTACTTGCGGGCCAGGTCCGCGCCGATGATGGCGTGGCTGCCCTCCACCTCGTGGGTGAGCGCCTTGCCGATGTCGTGCAGGAACGCCGACCGTTTGATGATGGGCACGTCCAGCCGCAGCTCGGCGGCCATGATGCCGGCAATGTGCGCGGTCTCGACCAGGTGCTTGAGCACGTTCTGCCCGTACGAGGTGCGGTAGCGCAGCCGGCCGAGCAGCGCCACCAGCTCCGGGTGGATCTCGGTGATGCCGACCTCGACCAGGGCGTCCTCGGCGGCCCGGAGGCAGAGCTGCTCCACCTCCTGCCGGGCCAGGTCGTAGACCTCCTCGATCCGGTGCGGGTGGATCCGTCCGTCCAGGACCAGCTTCTCCAGGGTCAACCGACCCACCTCCCGGCGGACCGGGTCGAAGCAGGAGAGCAGCACCGCCTCGGGGGTGTCGTCGATGATCAGGTTGACACCGGTCACCGACTCGAAGGCGCGGATGTTGCGCCCCTCCCGGCCGATGATCCGCCCCTTCATCTCGTCACCGGGCAGGTGCAGGACGCTGACGACGCTCTCCGCGGTCTGCTCGCTGGCGACCCGCTGGATCGCGTCCACCACGATGTGGCGGGCCCGCTGCTCGGCGGTGTTGCGCGCGTCGGACTCGATGTCGCGCACCAGCAGCGCCGCCTCCCGCTTGGCAGACGTCTCGATCGCCTCGACCAGCTCCAGTCGAGCCGAGTCGGCGGTGAGCCCGGCGATCCGTTCCAGCTCCCGGCGGCGTAGCTCCTCGGACTCGGCGAGCTCGGCCTCCCGCTGGGCGAGCGCGGACTCCCGGGCCGCGAGGGCGGCTCTCGCCGCGGTGAGCTGCCGCTCCCGCTCGGCGAACCGCTCCACCTCCTCGGTGTGCATCCGCTCCCGCTCGTCCATCCGGGCCGCCCGGCGTTCCACCTCCGCGGCCTGCTCGCGGGTGGTGGCGGCGAGCACCGCGACCTCCCGCTCACCGCTGCGGCGGGCCGTCGTCCGCAGCTGCTCGGCGTCCGACTCGGCCTGCTTGTGGGCGCGCTCCAGGACGGTGTCCGCCTCGGCGCGGGCGTCGTCGAGCATCCGACGCGCCTCGGCGCGAGCGGCCTTCGCCTCGGCCTTCGCCGCCGCCGCCTCGGCGCGGGCCGCCGCAGCCGCGGACTTCGCCACGTCGATCGTGCTGTTCGCCTCGTCGGCCGCGGTCCGCAGGACAGCGAGGGACTGCTCCTGGCGGTCCTTCTCGGCCATGAAGGCGGGATCCTCCGGAGCCGGCGCGGCACCCATCCGCCGCAGCGTCCGGATGCCGACCAGCACGGCCCCGATCACCACCACGGCGAGGACGAGGACGGCCGCGAGGAGCACGACGTCGAACGCGTTCATGCCGGGACCCCGTCGGGTCTACCGATGAACCTGTGCCGCCGCCCCGCCATGGCCGCCTCCCCTAACGTCGAGACCGCAGCGACCGTGCCGGGGCACACTCCTGCGGCTGTGGACGCCCGACCGGAGCGGCTGGCCGTGGGTAGCTCTCTCCGCCGGCGGTGCCCTCGGGCATCGTCGGCGACCGGGTGCAGTTGTCGCGGAGTTCCGGACCGGCCTGTCCAGATCTGCCGCCAAAGGCCGCGGAGTCGGCCAAAGTGATGCTGTCTTGTTACGCGATCTATGTTGTGCGCTTAGCCTGCGCTGGTCGGGCAATGTGAGCCTGTATGGCGAGGCTAGGTCGCCGGGGGTGCTCTGGTCAAGGACTCATGATCAAACCCCCCGAACGGAGAGAAGTTGCATCGTCACGCAAAGCTGATGTGGTTGCGGACACCCGGTGACAAACGTGGCGATCCGACGATGCGGATCCGGCTGTCGTGGCTGCTCAGCGACGGCCGGACCGCGCGCAGAGCCGGCTTTGTGACAACCATGACCCCCGCGCCCCGCCCGCCGGACCGCATCCAGATCGCCCGGCAGCCACGCCGACGTCGAACAGCGCGGCCCGGCGGCCGGTCAGTCGGACGGGCGGTTGTCGCGGTCCAACTCGCCCTCTGCGTCGGCGAGCGCGTCGGCGTCGATCTGCTCGGCGAACTCGGCCGCCTCGGCGCTCTGCGCGGCCAGCGCGTCCTTCACTGCCCGGATCGCCACACCGGGCGGGTAGCCCTTGCGGGCCAGCATGCCCACCAGCCGGCGGAACACCGCGTCCGGCTCTCCTCGGGCGGTGCGCAGCTTGCGCTCCACCAGGGCGCGGGCAGTGTCGGCCTCGGTCTCCTCGTCCAGCTCACCGAGCGCCTCGGTGGCCACCTCGCCGTCCACGCCCTTGCGGCGCAACTCGTTGGCGAGCGCGCGGCGGGCCAGCCCGCGCCCGGTGTGCCGACTGGACACCCAGGCTCGGGCGAACGCGGCGTCGTCGATGATGCCGACCTCGTCGTACCGGTCGAGCACCTCGGCCGAGACCTGCTCGGAGATGCCCCGTTTGGCCAGCGCACCGGCCAACTCGGCCCGGGTGCGGGGCCGGACCGCGAGCTGCCGCAGGCAGATCTCGCGGGCCACCTCCGACTCGTCACGAGGGGGGCCGGGAGACTCGACCGCGTCGGTCTCGGCGGAGCGTCCACGGCGTCCCTGGCGGGGGCGCGGTGGATCGGTGGCGTCGCCCGTACGGGGCGGGCTGGCATCCCAGCCCCGCCCCGTTCGGGCGCGTCGTCCTGCCATGGGTCAGCGACCGGTCAGAAGTCGACAGGCGGCAGCTCGGGGCCACCGGCGGCGTCACCCGCGCCGACACCGACGCCGAGCTTCTCCAGGATCTTCTTCTCGATCTCGGCGGCCACGTCCGGGTTCTCCTTCAGGAACTCCCGGGCCTTCTCCTTGCCCTGACCGAGCTGGTCGCCGTCGTACGTGTACCACGCTCCGGACTTGCGGATGATCGCCTGCTCCACGCCGACGTCGATCAGCGAGCCCTCGCGCGAGATGCCCTTGCCGTACATGATGTCGAACTCGGCCTGCTTGAACGGCGCGGCGACCTTGTTCTTTACGACCTTGACCCGGGTGCGGTTACCGACCACGTCGGTGCCGTCCTTGAGGCTCTCGATGCGTCGCACGTCGAGCCGGACCGAGGCGTAGAACTTCAGCGCCCGACCACCGGTGGTGGTCTCCGGGCTGCCGAACATGACGCCGATCTTTTCCCGCAGCTGGTTGATGAAGATCGCCGTGGTGCCGGTGTTGCTGAGCACACCGGTGATCTTCCGTAGTGCCTGGCTCATCAGCCGGGCCTGGAGACCCACGTGGCTGTCGCCCATCTCGCCCTCGATCTCGGCGCGCGGCACGAGGGCCGCCACCGAGTCGATCACGATGATGTCGATCGCGCCGGAGCGGATCAGCATGTCCGCGATCTCCAACGCCTGCTCGCCGGTGTCCGGCTGCGAGACCAGCATGGCGTCGGTGTCGACGCCGAGGGCCTTCGCGTACTCCGGATCGAGGGCGTGCTCGGCGTCGATGAAGGCGGCGATGCCGCCGTTGCGCTGGGCGTTGGCCACCGCGTGCAGTGCCACAGTGGTCTTACCGCTGGACTCGGGACCGTAGATCTCGACCACCCGGCCACGCGGCAGACCGCCGATGCCCAGCGCCACGTCGAGCGCGATGGAGCCGGTCGGGATGATCGCGGTCTGGACGACCGGCCGGTCACCCAGCCGCATCACCGAGCCCTTGCCGAATTGCTTGTCAATCTGAGCGAGAGCAAGGTCGAGTGCCTTCTCCCGGTCAGGCCCTGCTGCCATGGTTGCCACCCCTGCCTTCGCCGGCGTCTTTGCTGAGCTTCGCGTCACGCGGACACGCTAGGCGCTGGGTCCGACAGAAAACCAGCCGACGGGCCGCGAGCTGTGGACGAGCACCCCGCTGTGGACAATAGCCGAACAGGTGTACGACTCGACAAGCGACACGCGGAAGCGACGAAAAGGCTGCTCAGCGTAGTCGGGCGGGCACACGGTCGGGGTACGCGGCACAAACCGCCCGCCACACCACGTGCGTCTGCTCCCCCGACGCCAGGGCCTGCTCGATGGTCCGTCCGCCGAGCTGCGACAGCACCTGATCGCGGGCGATGCTGGCCGCGTAGCCGGGCCCGAACGCCTCGTCAAGGCGCGTCCAGAAGTCGGTCAGCCGCACAGTGATCAGCCCTCCTCGTCCGGTGCCCTGGTCGGCACCGGCCGCAACGCTAGCGCCACCAGGGGCACCACCGCGACCGCCGCGAGCAGGGTGAGCACGGGATATCCGGCGGACTGCATGACAAACCCGCTGGCCACGGCGGCCCCGGCCCCGGCCAGACCCATGATCAGGTCGGACAGCCCCTGCACGCTCGGCCGCACACCGGCCGGCACCGACTCGGACAGCAGCGTCGAGCCGGCCACCATCGTCCCCGACCAGCCCAACCCGAGCAGGACCAGACCCACCGACAGCCGGGGGGTGTGGTGCCCGGCGGTGCCGGCGACCGCGCAGGCGGCCAGCAACAACCCGACCCCACCGAGGATGACCGCCCGCCGGCCGAGCCGGTCGGTGAGCCAGCCGACCAGCGGGGAGAGCGCGTACATGCCGGCGATGTGCAGGCTCAACACGATGCCGACCAGCCGCAGCACGTCGGCGTCGGCGTGCGACTCGCCGAGCCGGACCGGCGTCATCGCCATCACCGCCACCATCACCAGGTGACCGACCGCCACCGCGGCGATGCCGAGCCGGGCGGCCGGCCGCCCGCGTACCACCGACCAGGCCGCCCACATCCCGGCGCCGGTCGGGGCGCGCACCCCGACCGGCGCGGCGGCCGGGGTCACCCCACCGGTCGCCGGCGCGCCGGCCGCCGCGAGCCGCCGCGCGGTGAGCAGCGGGTCGGGCCGGAGCAACCCGAGGAGTACGGCCGCGGCCAGCACGAACGCGACCGAACTGAACGCGAACGGCCCAGCCAGCGGGGGCAGCCCCCAGCCCGTGGTGACCCGGTCGGCCAGCGCGGCGAAGTTAGGCGCGGCCACCGCGCCGATGGTGGTGGCCCAGACGATCAGGGAGAGCTGCCGCCCTCGGCGGGCCGGCTCGGCGAGATCCACCGCCGTGTAGCGGGCCTGGAGGTTCGCGGCGGTGCCGCCACCGAAGAGCAGCATCCCGAGGAAGAGCAGCGGCACCCAGCGGGTGGCCGCGGCCAGCACCACGAGGACGCCGCCGACGGCACCGACCGCGTACGCCACCACCAGGCCCGGTCGCCGCCCGTGCCGCGCCATGATCCGGGTGACCGGGACGGCGAGCAGCGCCGCGCCCACCACCCCGGCGCTCTGCGCCACACCGGCCATCGCGGTGCCGGCGATCCGCGCGGCGAGCAGCGCGCCCACGGCGATGCCGATGGTCACGCCGATGCCACCGATGATCTGGGTGGTGAAGAGCAGCCGCAGGGTACGACGCTGGATCGACGTGACGTCGGGGCGGGCGACGGTACGCGGCGCGATCAGGTCGGTGGCCATCTGCGCTCCTCAGGTGGGGGGTGACCCATCCTCGCGCACCCACCCAGACCAGCGGCAGCGGGTTTGCCGACAGCCGAACCGATGACCGGCCGACCGGCCGACCGGCCGGCCCAAGATCCGCGCAACTTCGGTGAAGTTGCTGTGTCGGCGCGCCCGGAGGCAGCATTTTCCCCGATGTTGCGCCGGCGGTGGTTCGGGCGCGTGGGCGGGCGCCCGGGGGAAGTCGTTCTACTCGCGCGGTCGTGGTGGGTTGGGCACAGCCAGCAGGGAGGCGAGCCGGCGGACCCGGGTCAGGGTGAGCGCGGTGACGCCCACACTGACGGCGGCCACCACGCCGAAGACCACCGCGAAGCCCTCGCTGTCGGCGCCGAGCAGAGCGAGCAGGACCAGCCCGAGGCAGACGCCCAGGATGAGCGGCAGCGCCGCCCAGGTGCCTCGCCGCTGCTCCGCCAGGTACGCGGGCAGTGCGGCGCGCGTGGCCTCGTCCTCGGGCACGGTGCCGGTACGCAGCGACTGGCGCAGCGCGTACCCCTCGGGATCCCGCCGTGCATCGCCCACGATCCGCTGCGCCAGGTAGATCCAGGGGACGATCCAGACGGTGTTCAGAGCGGCGCCCAGAACGGCCTCGACAAACGACTCCTGCCGGTCGAAGAGCCAGCGCACCGGCAGCCCGATGAGCACCGTCATCGGCACCCAGTGGACGGCCATGATCTGCAAGCCGGGCGCCCGTTCGAGGAACCGCTTCCACCCCCGGCGACGCCCGCTTGTCGCGGCAGGGTCACCGACGGCGGCAGGCGCACCGATCCGACGCGCATCGCTGTCGACATCCATCGACCCCTGCTACCCGCCCACGGCAGCCGCGCAATCCGGCTCGCACTGTCAATCTTTGACACTTTCCGTCAGCCGACCGGGGACGGGAACAAGATCTGGAGAGGTCGCGGCGACGCGCAGGGCGGCCAGCAGAGCCGCCGGGCTACCCGGCCAGGGCGCGGGTGACGACGGCGAGGTCGGTGACCAGCCCTTCGTACGCCTTGTCCTGATCGTCGGCGCGCAGCACCGCGGACGGGTGGATGGTGGCCAGCAGCCGCGCCGTCGGCACGTCCGCACGCTTTCCGGCGCTGTCCACCGGCACCCGCTGGAAGTCCTCCGGGTGCTGTGCCGACTCGGGCCAGGGCAGTAACTCGCCCCGCTGCCGGGTGACCCGGAAGGACGGGCCGAGCAGCGCCTTGGCGGCGGTGGCGCCGAGCACCACCACGATCTCCGGACGCAGCCGGGCGAACTCGGCGACCAGCCACGGCCGGCAGGCGGTGATATGCACCTGGTCCGGTGTCTGGTGGATCCGCCGCTTGCCGCGCAACTCGAACCGGAAGTGCTTCACGGCATTCGTGACGTAGAGCTGACCCGGCTCCAGCCCGGCGTCGTCGACGGCACGTCGCAGCAGCCGTCCGGCGGGGCCGACGAACGGCAGGCCTTTCTGGTCCTCCATGTCACCGGGCTGCTCACCGACCAGCACCACCCGGGCGCTCTCGTCGCCCCGGCCGAAGACCGTCTGCGAGGCGTCGCGGTACAGCTCGCAGCCCCGGCAGCCACCGGCCGCGGTGCGCAGGTCATCGATGGTGTCGGCATCCGGCGGGATGAATCGCTGGGCGCCCGGAGCGCTCCCGGTCTGCTCGGCCATGCCGACTGTTATATACCCGTTGGGTGCTCGACGGCGGGTACGTCCGCGGCGCGGTGCCGCGACGCGAGGCGTTGGCGACGCGGCACCGACCGACCCGCGTCAGTACCCGTTGCCGCCGCCATCCCCGCCGGAAGCGATCGCGATCAGCACGATAATGATGATGATGATCGCGACTGCGACAGCGATCCAGACTCCCTTACGTGCCCCACCTGAAGCCATGATCCCCACCTCCGGCGCCCCGCATACCCATCTCATCCACCCCGAATCATCGCGATGGTGCACTTTTTGGGTGAACGGACGCGCGCGGCGGGTGGGCGTCAGGTCGGGAAGCCCCGGGGCGGGGTGGGATTCTGCGCGTGGGCCAGGGCGGCCGCCAGCGGGGCCAGATCCTCGGTGGTCAGGGGGCTGACGCAGATGCGGACAGCGGGTGGCGCGGCGATTCGGTAGAGGGCGCCGGGGGCCACCGCCCAGCCGGCATCGCGCAGGGCGGTGACCACGCTGGTCTCGTCGGAGACGGGCAGCCAGACGTTGATGCCGCTGCGGCCGTGCGCGGTCAGGCCGTGCGCTGCCAGTGCGGCCAGCAGCCCTTCGCGCCGCTGCTCGTAGCTCTGCGCCGCCCGCCGCACCTGCTCGGTGACCACCGGGTCCTGCCAGAGGGCGAGGACCAGCCGCTGCAACACGGTGGAGACCCAGCCGGCGCCGACCCGGGTCCGGCCGGTCACCCGGGCCACAGTGGTCTCGTCGCCGACCAGCACCGCGAGCCGCAGGTCCGGGCCGAAGGGTTTGCTCACCGAACGGACGAAGGCCCAGCTCGGGGTGGCACCAGCCAGCGGGTGCAGGGGTACGCGGGCCAGTTCGGCGGCATGGTCGTCCTCGATCAACAGCAGGTCCCGCCGACCGGCGAGCAGCGCCCGTAGTGCTTCGGCGCGGGCGGCGGAGACGGCGGCGCCGGTCGGATTCTGCGCCCGGCTGGTGACCACCAGCGCCCGTGCTCCGGCGGCCAGCGCGGCGGCCACCCCGGCCACCAGTGGCCCCTCGTCGTCAAGGGGTACGCCGATCGGGCGCAGCCCCAGCGCGGCGACCAGGTCGAGCAGGTTGGCCCAGCCCGGGTCCTCCACCGCCACCGCGTCACCGGGGCGCAGGTGTGCGCCGAGCAGCCGTTCGATGCCGTCCAGCGCGCCGCCGGTGAGGGTGAGTTCCCCGGCCGGTACGCGGTCGGCGCTCAGCCGGGCGCGGGCCGCCTCGGCAAGCTCCGGCAGCACTCCCGCGTCGGAGTAGCCGACCGACGGGCCGGTGTCGGTGGCGAGGGCCGCCAGCTGCGGGCCGAGCGGCGGGAGCAGCCGGGGGTCGGGTTCGCCCCGGGACAGGTCGCGGGCGCCGGGCAACGGCGGGGGGCGCAGCGCGGAGCGGCGGGCGGCCACCGGCGGGCGCTGACGCACGTGGGTGCCGTGCCGCCCGGCGGTGGCGAGCAGGCCGCGCTGGCGCAGGTCCTGGTAGGCGCGGGCGACGGTGGCGGGGCTGACCCCCAACTCGGCGGCGAGCGCCCGTACGGGCGGCAGGGCGGCCCCCGGCGGCAGGGCGCCGGTCCGGATGCCCGACTCGATGCTGGCCGAAATCTCGACGGCCGTCGTACCACTGAGCTGATAGCGTGCTGACACAAACAAGAGATTGTACTAGAACAAAGGGGCGAGCGCATGTATCCACCCACCGCCCGGACCACACCCCACCGCTCCCGCGACAAGATGAGCTACGACCGGGCCGCCGCCCACGCCGTGCTCGACGAGGCGTACCACTGCGCGCTCGGCTTCACCGTCGACGGCCAGCCACGGGTGCTGCCCACCCTGCACGTCCGCATCGGCGACACGCTCTACCTGCACGGCTCCACCGGCAGCCGCCCGCTGCTCGCGGCCCGCGGTGACGGGCTGGAGGTCTGCGTCGCGGTGACAGTGCTGGACGGCCTGGTCTACGCCCGCTCCCAGTTCCACCACAGCGCCAACTACCGCTCGGTGGTCGCGCTCGGCACCGCCCGACTTGTCACCGACGAGCGGGAGAAGAGCGCCATGCTCACCGCGCTGGTCGAGAAGGTCGGCTCGGGGCGCAGCACGGACACCCGCCCACCCAGCCGGCGCGAGCTGGCCGAGACCGCCGTGCTGGCACTGCCACTGCACGAGGTGTCGGTCCGCAACCGCACCGGTGGGGTCCGCGAGGACGAGGCCGACCTGCACCTGCCGCACTGGGCCGGCGTGCTGCCGCTGCGGCTGACCGCCGGGCAACCCGAGCCGGACGCCGGGGTCACCGCACCGCTGCCGGCGTTCCTGCGGACGGCCCGCACGCCCTGGCACGATCCGGTGTCGCTGCGCGGCGAGCACGTCCGGCTGGAGCCGTTGGAGCTGGCGCACGCCGACGAGTTGCACGCCGCCACGGCGGACGCCGAGGTCTGGCGACACCTCAGCGTCGCGCTACCCAGCACGCCCGCCGCGACGGCCGAGGTGATCCGCACCGCCCTGGCCGCCCAGCACGGTGGCGAGCGGGTGGCCTGGGTGCAGCGGTGCGCGGCGACCGGGGCCGTGGTCGGCAGCACCTCCTACTACGAGATCGACCCGCAGCGGCGATCGGTGGCGATCGGGCACACCTTCCTCGGGCGGCCCTGGTGGCGTACCGGGATCAACACCGAGGCCAAGTTGCTGCTGCTCAGCCGGGCCTTCGACGACCTGGGCGCGGTGCGGGTGGCGTGGCACACCGACATCCGCAACCTTCGCTCCCAGGCGGGCATCGAACGGCTCGGCGCGACCCGGGAAGGGGTGCTCCGGATGCACCGGCAACGCCCGGACGGCTCCTGGCGGGACACCGTGCAGTACGCGATGACCGTCGACGAGTGGCCGAAGGCACAGGCCCGGCTGCGCAAAAGACTTCTGCGGACGGCACCGGTGGCGTGATGATGGCGGGCGTGCTGGGGATTACCGACATCTGGACGTACGTGCTGGGCACCGTGGCCATCATCCTGCTGCCCGGGCCGAACTCGCTCTTCGTGCTCTCCACCGCGGCCAAGCGGGGCATCGCGGTGGGCTACCGGGCCGCCGGTGGCGTGTTCGTCGGCGACGGGGTGCTGATGTTCCTCTCCGCCGCCGGGGTGGCGTCGCTGCTCAAGGCGTACCCCCCGCTGTTCATGGTGATCAAGTACGCGGGCGCCGCGTACCTCGGTTATGTCGGGGTGACCATGCTGCTCGGCGCCGCGCGGCGCTGGCGCGACCGCAACGACCCGAGCACGCCGCGGCTCATCGACGCCGCGGAGCCGGCGGCGATGCGCAGCCCGTTCCGCAAGGCGCTGGTGATCAGCCTGCTGAACCCGAAGGCGATCCTGTTCTTCATCTCGTTCTTCATCCAGTTCGTCGACCCCGGCTACGCCTGGCCGGCGTTGTCGTTCCTGCTGCTCGGGCTGATCGCCCAGGTGACAAGCGCGCTCTACCTCACCGCGTTGATCTTCGCGGGCACCTTCCTGGCCGCCCAGTTCCGCCAACGTCGCCGGCTGGCCGCCGGGGGCACCACCGCCATGGCCGCACTCTTCCTGGCCTTCAGCCTCAAGCTGGCCACCGCCAGCGCCGGCTGACCCGACGCCGGCCGGCCCGGTACCGGTCGAGGCGGCCGCAACGGGTACGCCCACCCACGCTGCCCCCTGTCCGCTCACCCGCCGGCGAGTCCGCACTCCCGGCGGGTAAGGGAACCATGCCCTCGGGCGGCCAGCGTTCACGCAAACCCGCAAGATCCAGGCAACTTCGGGGAAACTGCTGCCTCCGGTGCGTCTGAGGCAGCAGTTTCGGGGAAGTTGCTCGAATCTTGGCGGGGCGCGCGGGGCGCGCGGGGCGCGCGGGGCGCGCGGGGCGCGCGGGGCGCGCGCGGGTTGGCAGGGTGGTGGCTTGACGGCTGACCCGGGGAGGGGTGGGGGTTAGGTGCCGTCGCCACCGCCGGAGCCGCCGCCTCCTACGCCGGCGCCGCCGGCGGTGCCGCCGAGACCGTAGCCGGGTCGGATCGGCTCGTCGGGGTGGCGGCTGACGTGGGCGGACCCGGCGATCTGCGCGGACCAGTCGGCGTCCGCGGCAGCGGCGGCGTGCCGGTTGATCGCCTGGCGGATCCAGCCGTCCACTGTGGCGACCCAGTCCCGCCGGTCGGCATCTTCGTGCCAGATCCGGAACCGGCTGATGCTCTGGTGGGTGATCCCGGCCAGCGCCAGCCGGCGATCCATCCAGAGGATCGCTTCCAGGCCCGCCGAGTTGGTCACGAAGATCACCTCCAGTTCGGTGATCGGGCCGGCGTAGAGCGGCCCCACCCAGTAGCCCCAGCGCTGGTGCAGCGGCAGGGTGTGCTCCACCCCCGGCAGCCCACCCTGCTGCAACCCCGCCTGGCGGATCATGAAACCGAGGGTGTCCAGCGCCGCGAACACGTGCTGCTGGGTGGGGATCGGGTGCACGAAGACGGGCACCATCGCCCCCTGGTCGAGATCAGGATCGACGGACACCTCGGTCCGCAGACCCATCCGCAGGCTCAGCAGTGGCACCCCACCGAAGGTCGTCACCGGGGTCTCCCAGGGCAACGGCAACGCGAAGTCGACAGCCCTGCGCCGCCCGGCCGGCACGACGAACCGACCGGCGATCGGCACCTGGTGGAACTGCACGAGACGACGGGCGCCGGCCGGATCCTCCGGTTCGACAGTGGTAACGAGGCCGAGCCGGATGTGCCGGACCAGCACGTCCTCCGGCCCGGCTGCGAGGGTCACCCGCCCCGGCAGGCGCAGGCCCGGCCGGGTGCTCGGGTTGGGGAGCGTGGTCTGCACCGACAGCCCGGTCCAACCGGACTCCGGGGACACTCCCGTCAGCCGCACCGCGCGCCCCCTCCCGGGACGGGGCACCGCCGCCCCGCACCAGCCGCGCCTACCCGGTCGAGGTGACCTCAAGCCCGCCCGCGCCGACCCGGCCGCACCATTCGGCGCTGTGCGCACATCGGCCCGGCCGCACCATACGGCGCTGCGCGCCGACCCGGCCGCACCATACGGCGCTGCGCGCCGACCCGGCCGCACTGGCGTTGTGCGGCCGGGTTGGCAGCTCAGCGCAACCGCCGCCCGCGCGGCACCATGTCGGTCTCGTCGTCGAACTCGCCGATGACCTCCTCCAGGAGGTCCTCCAGCGCCACGAAACCGATCGGCCGGGCCGGGCCACCGCCGTTGCGCACCAACGCGAGCTGCGACTGCCGGGCCCGCATCGCCGCCACCGCCTCGGTGACCGAGGACGTCGCGGGCAGGGTGAACGCGGGCGTCATCAGCGCCCCGGCGGTGGCGACCCGGCCGGCGGTGACCACCCGTACCGCCTCCCGGACGTGCACCAGGCCGCAGACGTCGCCCGCCTCGTCGAGCACCGCCAGTCGGGACCGACCGCTGTCCCGGCTGACCTGCTCGATCCGCTCGGCCGGGTCGTCCCGACGGACGGTGACCATGGTGGCGAACGGTTCCATCACCTGAGCCACGGACGTGCCCTGCAACTCCAGCATGCTGGTCAGCAGCTGGTGCTGCTCCGCGCCGAGCAGCCCGTGCTCACGGGACTGCTCCAGCAGGATCCGCAGCTCGTCCGGGCCGTGCACCTGGGCCAGCTGATCCTGCTGGTTCACCCCGACCAGCCGCAGGATCGCGTTGGCCAGGGCGTTGAGCGCGGAGAGCACCGGCCGCGACACCCGGGCGAAGGCACGGAACGGCAGCGCGAGCAGCGTCGCCGAACGCTCCGCGTCGGTGATCGCCCACGACTTGGGTGCCATCTCCCCCACCACCAGGTGCAGGAAGGTGACCACCCCGAGGGCGAAGACCAGGGCGATGAGGTGGCTGGCCGCGTCCGGCAGGCCCACCGCGTGCAGCAGCGGGCTGAGCAGGTGCTCGATCGCCGGCTCGGCCAGCGCGCCGAGACCCAGGGTGCACAGCGTGATGCCGAGCTGCGCGCCGGCCAGCATCAGCGACAGCTCGCGGACGCCGTCCAGCGCGGCACGTGCCGCCCGGCCGCCGTTCACCGCCGCCTGCTCCAGGCGGTACCGCTTGCTGGCCACCAGGGCGAACTCGGCGGCCACGAAGAACCCGTTCAGCGCCAGCAGGATCACCGAACTGAACAGCGCGATCCCGGGGCTCATGCGGTCACCCCCGGCTTGGTGAGCTGCAACCGCACCGAGTCGGCCACGTGCCGGTCCACGGCCAGCACCTCGACCAGCGCCCGCGGCTCCGGGTCCGTCTCGTCGGCCTCGACGCCCTCGGGCAGCAGGCTGATCTCCAGCCGGTCACCGACCTCCGGCACCCGGCCCAACTC
Source organism: Micromonospora sp. NPDC005215 (assembly GCF_040607915.1). Lineage (NCBI taxonomy): Bacteria > Bacillati > Actinomycetota > Actinomycetes > Micromonosporales > Micromonosporaceae > Micromonospora > Micromonospora sp. NPDC005215. The sequence goes on from NZ_JBEXHQ010000036.1 coordinate 33,361, forward strand.
CCGCATCACCAGTCCGGACAGCGTGTCGTACTCCGGGGCCTCGGGCAGGGCGATGCCGGTGCTGTCGGCGACCTCGTCGATCCGCCAGCGCGCCGGCACCACCCAGGACCCGTCGTCCTGCCGGGCCGGTGCCCGGTCGGGCGGGTCGTCCTCGTCCCGGATCGGGCCGACCAACTCCTCGGCGATGTCCTCCAGCGTGATCACCCCGGCGAAGCCGCCGTACTCGTCGACCACGCAGGCCATCTGGCGATGCCCGGACCGCAGCCGGTCGAGCACCGTGGGCAGGGGCAACGTCTCCGGTACGAGCAGTGGCGGCCCGGCCACCGCGCTCACCGGGGTGGTGGCCCGCTCCGCCGGGGGTACGCCGAGCACGTCGGCGATGCCGACGATGCCGAGCAGGTCGTCGACGCCCTCCGCACCGCGCACCGGGAAGCGGGAGTGGCCGGTGTCCAGCAGCTCGACCACCCGGCTGACCGGTTCGTGCGCCCGTACGGTGTGCACGTCGACGCGGGGCACCATGGCCTCGCCGGCGGTCAGCTCGCGGAAGTCCAGACCTCGGTCGAGCAGCGTGGACATCTCGGCGTCGAGGCTGCCCTCCTCGCGGGACTCGGCGATGATCTGCTCCAGGTCCGCCGGGGTGGCGCCGCTGGGCAGCTCCTCGATCGGTTCGATACCGAGGCGGCGCAGCAGACGGACCGAGGCTCGGTCGAAGAGCCGGATCAGCGGCCCGAAGACGGCCAGGTAGAGCAGAGTGGAGCGGCTCAGCGCCCGGGCCAGTTGCTCGGCCCGGGCGATGGCCAGGTTCTTCGGGGCCAGCTCACCGAGGACCATCTGCACGATGGTGGCGATGACCAGGGCCAACGCCACCGACAGCGGCAGGCTGACCGCCTCGCTGACGCCGGCCACGCCGAGCAGCTCGGCGAGGCCACCGCCCAGGTACGGCTCGGCGACGTAGCCGACAAGCAGGGCGGTGACGGTGATGCCGAGTTGGGCGCCGGAGAGCATGAAGGAGAGCCGGCTGGTGACGGTCAGGGCCCGGGCGGCGGCCTGGTCGCCGTCATCGGCGAGCTGGCGCAGCTTGCCCCGGTCCACGGCGACGTAGCCGAACTCCTGCGCCACGAAGTAACCGGTGGCGGCGGTGAGCACGATGATCAGAAGGAGACCAACGACAATCAACACGGGTCGCTCAGGGCTCCCGGGGTCGTCGGTACGGGGATATGCCGGGCACGACCCGGCTGGCTACTGCTGCCCTCCTGGGCAGAAGAGTCGATCATGCCGCTATTTTATCGTCGCTGGCTGGGACTCCGCTGGGGGTGGGCCGAACGAAGCGGAACGTCCGGTTCGCCCGCCGTCACGCCGGTCCGGCCGGTCCACCGCCCGAGCCCCGTTCGGCCAGCTCGTCGGCGTCGAGCAGGCTCCGGTCCAGCCGCCCCGACCGGTACGCTGCCCGCCCGATCATCTGGGCCGCGACCGGTGCGGTCGCCAACTGGAAGATCGCCACCAGCAGGATCATGCCCAGGTCCGCCGGAGAGCGCAGCCGCAACGCGATGCCCAGCAGCAACAGCAGCGCCCCGAGCACCTGCGGCTTGGTGGCCGCGTGCATCCGGGACAGCGCGTCCGGAAATCGCAGCACGCCGATCGCGGCGGCCAGGCCGAGCAGCGCGCCGGCCACCAGGCAACCGGCGCCGAGCCAGTCCGCGATCGTCGCGATCACCGCTGCTCCCGAACGGCGAAGCGGACCAGTGACACCGAGCCCACGAAGCCGAGCAGGGAGAGCACCACCAGCACGGGCAGCGTGGTGGCATGTCGGTTGACCGCCGCCTCGGCGCCCACCGCGCCGACCATGGTGGCGAGCAGCATGTCCGCGGCGATCACCCGGTCCACCAGCGACGGGCCACGGTACAGGCGGGCCAGCGCGAGCAGCGCGGTCACCGACAGCAGGACGGTGAGGACGACGGCCAGGAACGTGGTCACGGGCTGGTGCCCCTCTCGGACGAGTCGGTCTCGACGCGGCGCAGTTCGGCGGCGGAGCCCACCGCCCGGATGATCCGCCGTTCGACGGTGCGGGTGCGTTCGCGGGCCACGTCGAGGTCCGCCGGCCCGTGGGTGTCGAGCACGTGCAGGTAGAGCGTCCCGGAGTCCCGGTCCACCTCGAGGATCAGCGTGCCCGGCACCAACGAGACCGCCTCGGCGGTGAGCGCCAGATTCAGGTCGGTGGACACCCGCAGCCGGACCGCGATGATCGCCCCACGCGGCCGATAGCCGGGCTGCACGGCGATCCGGGCGACGTGCAGGCTCGCGCTGACCAACTCGACGACGAACCGGCCGGCGAACACCAGCAGCGCCCCGGGCCGCAGCCGGCCGACGAAGCTGACCGCCGGCAGCGGATAGAAGACCAGCACCGCGCCGCCCACCAGCAGGCCGCCGAGCACGTTGGCCCAGTTGATGTCGCCCCAGAGCAGGTTCCAGACCACCACCAACCACCCGAGCGCCAGCACCTGGTCGCGCCAACGCCCGAGCCGGCCGCGCCCCACCACGCTGGGCGCGGGGGCGTCGGGAGCCGGCTCAGGGGGGCCGGTCACGGCACGCCGCCCGGCAGCACGGCATGCACGTACGGGGTGCGCAGCCGCAGGTCGGCGGCGGCATCCGCTGTGACGTCGAGGAGCGGACCGGCCAGCACGGTCAGCGCCAGCCCGAGGGCGACCAGGGCCACGGTGGCCCCGACCATCAGCTTCGGCAGCTGGACGGCCGGCTCGCTGGTGGCCAGTCGGGGCGCCCGCCAGAAGGCGATGTTCCACACCCGGGACGCCACGTAGAGGGTGAGCAGGCTGGTCAGCGTGCCCGCCGCGACAAGCATCCAGGGCAGCGGACCGCCGGCCGCCACCCCGGCCTGGAGCAGGCCGAGCTTGCCGAGGAAACCGGAGAACGGCGGCACCCCGGCGAGGTTCATGGCCGGGACGAAGAACAGCACCCCGAGCAGCGGCGCCACCCGGGCCAACCCGCCGATGCGGCGTAGGTCGGTGCTGCCGGCGCGCTCCTCGACCAGCCCGGCGACGAGGAACAGGGTGGTCTGGATGGTGATGTGGTGCACCACGTAGAAGATCGCGCCGGAGAGCCCGGCGGCGGTGCTCAACGCCACCCCGAAGATCATGTAACCGATGTGGCTGACCAGGGTGAACGAGAAGAGCCGCTTCAGATCGGACTGGGCCACCGCGCCGAGGATGCCGATCACCATGGTCAGCCCGGCGACGACCATGAGCAGCACGTCGGCATGCCCACCGGGAAACAGCAACGTCTCGGTGCGGATGATCGCGTAGACGCCCACCTTGGTGAGCAGACCGGCGAAGACGGCGGTGACCGGGGCCGGCGCGGTGGGATAGCTGTCCGGCAGCCAGGCCGACAGCGGAAAGACCGCCGCCTTGATCGCAAAGGCCAGGAGCAGCATCAGTTCCAGGGCCAGTCGGACGCCGTCGGGCAGGTCGTCGAGACGCTGGGCGAGTTGGGCCAGGTTGAGCGTGCCGGTGGCCGCGTACACCAGGCCCACACCGGTCAGGAAGATCATCGAGGAGAGGATGCTGACCACCACGTACGTCGACCCGGTCCGGATCCGGGTCTCGGTGCCACCCAGGGTGATCAGCACGAAGCTCGCGGCCAACAGGATCTCGAAGCCGACGAAGAGGTTGAACAGATCACCGGCCAGGAACGCGTTGGTGACGCCCGCGGTGAGTACCAGGTACGTCGGGTGGAAGATCTCCACCGGGCTGGACTCGCTCGACTCGCTGCGACCCTGGCCGATCGAGTACAGCAGCACGCAGAGGGTCACCGCCGACGAGACCACCACCATCAGCGCGGCGAGTTGGTCGGCGACCAGCACGATGCCGACCGGTGCCGGCCACCCACCGACCGCCACCACCACCGGCCCGTGCCGGTACGCCTGCACGAGCAGCAGCAACGCCACGATCAGCGTGCCGCCCAGGCAGAACACGCTGATCGAGCGCTGGAGTCGGGGCTTCCCGGCCAGCAGCAGCGTCAGTGCCGCACCGAGCAGTGGCACCACCACCGGCAGCGGCACCAGCGCACTCATCACGCCTCCTCCCCGCGGCGGAGCCGGCGGCGGGCGGGCTCGGGATCGACCTGCTCCGGGTCGCCGTCCGGGCCCTCCCCGCCGTGGTCGACGGCGCCCACCTCGTTCCGCACCGCCCGGCGGATGATCTGCCGGTCCTCCAGGTCGTCGGGCACCTCGTCGTCACCGGTGAGATACCAACTGCGGTACGCGATCGCGAGCAGGAACGCGGTGAACCCGAAGGTGATCACGATGGCGGTCAACACCATGGCCTGCGGCAGCGGGTCGCTCATCTGCCGCACCGCACCGGTGCCGACGATCGGCGCCCCACCCGGCCGCCCGCCCAGCAGGATCAACAGGTTCACCCCGTTGCCGAGCAGGATCACCCCGAGCAGGATCCGGGTCAGGGTGCGCTCCAACAGCAGGATCACCCCGCAACCGACGAGCACCGCGACAGCCAGCACCAGCACCAGCGTCGGTCCCGCGTCGCTGTCGGTCATGGCCGTGCCACCCTTGTTCGCGACTGCGGGGCTCGCAAGACCGGCTCACTCCTCGCGCTCACCGTGCCACCTCTGTTCGCGACTGCGGGGCTCGCAAGACCGGCTCACTCCTCGCGCTCACCGTTCCCCCTTGTCGACGGCCAGGCCACCGGTGGCCGTCCCGGTGGCCTCGATGTGCCGGTCCACCTCGGCGCCGAGGCTGCGCAGGATGTCCAGCACCAGCCCGATCACGACCAGGTACACACCGATGTCGAAGAAGATTGACGTGACCAGGTGGGCGTCACCGACCAACGGCAGCGACCGGTCGACCTTGGCGCTCTCCAGCACCGACCCACCGACCAGCAGCGCCACCACGCCGCTGCCGACCGCCAGGGCCAGCCCGGCGCCGAGGATCGCACCAGCGCCGATCGGGGCCGCCTCGGTCAGCTCGTACCGGCCGCCGGCCAGATAACGGACCACCAGGGCGAGACCCGCCACCAGACCACCGGCGAAACCGCCGCCCGGCGCGTTGTGCCCGGAGAAGAGCAGGAACAGGGAGAACAGCACCACGGTGTGGAAGATCAGCCGGGTGACCACCTCCAACACGATCGAGCGGCGCTCCTCCTGGAGGGTGGGCCCACCCCGCAGCCACACCGGCCGGCCGGGTTCGTCGACCCGCTGATCCGACTCCGGCCGGCGCGGTCGCGGCCCGGTCCGGGACCGCTCGAAGATCAGGCTGGCCACCCCGGTCGCGGCCACCACCAGCACCGCCAGCTCCCCCATGGTGTCCCAGGCCCGGATGTCGACAAGGGTCACGTTGACCACGTTGCGGCCGTACCCCTCGGCCACCGCCAGATCCGGGAAGGCGGCGGAGATGTCCGGCGCCCGGCGGGCCCCGGCGGCGGTGAGGGCCAGCCCGGCGGCCACCACACCCACCGCCACCCCGATGGCCCGACGGACCCAGCGGGTACGCCGCAACGGACGAGCCGAGAACCGCTCCGGCAGGCGACGCAGCACCAGCACGAAGACCGCGATCGTCGCGGTCTCCACAAGGAACTGGGTGAGCGCCAGGTCGGGCGCGCCGTGCAGGACGAAGAGCATCGCGGTGCCGTAGCCGGTCATCCCCACCAGCAGCATCGCGGTCAGGCGACGACGGGCACCGACCGCCAGCAGCGCGGCGACCGCGATCACCACCACGACCACCGGTTGGAGCAGGTTGTCCCAGAGCGGGATCCGGGCCCGCCACGGGCCGGCGGAGAGCATCGCCGCACCGGGCACCAGCACCAGAGAGACCAGGATGATCCCCAGATACTGCGGCAGGGAGCCGCGCTGCGTCGCGCCGGTGACCTCGATGGCCAACCTGTCGAACCGGCCCACGATCCACTCGTACCCCTGGTTGCCGGTTACCGGCGCGCGGAGCCGGGCCAGCACCGGGGCGAGCGGCCCGCGCACGGCGAAGAGCAGGCCGCCGCCGGCGAGCGCCAGCACGGACAGGCCGAGCGCCGGGGTCGGCCCGGACCAGAGCGCCAGGTGCGCGTCGACCCCACCGAGCAGATCGGCGTACGGGCGCAGCAGGTCGTCCAGCACGCTCGCGGCCGGGCCGGCGAGCAGCCCGACCCCGGCGAGCACCGCCGGCGGGACCAGCAGCGACGCGGCGACCGGGCCCGACTGGGCCGGTGCCACAGCGGGGCGGTCGGCGAACGCGCCCCAGAGGAAGCGGGCGCTGTACGCGACGGTGAGCACCGTCCCGGCGACCAGTCCCGTGAGGAGCAGAGGCTGGTCGGTGAAGGCCCCGAACACCGCCTCCTTCGCCACGAAGCCGACAAGCGGCGGCACACCGGCCATCGACGCCGCGGCCAGCACCGCGACCACGAACAGCGGCCGGGACCAGTGCCGCAGCCCGGACAACTCGCGCAGATCACGGGTGCCGGCACCGTGGTCGATGATGCCGACGACCAGGAACAACGCCGCCTTGAACAGGGCGTGCGCCAGCAGCATCGCGGTGCCGGCCAGGGCGGCGTCCGGGGTGCCCGACCCGGTCACCGCGATCAGCAGACCGAGTTGGCTGACCGTCCCGTACGCCAGCAGCAGCTTCAGGTCGGTCTGCCGCAGCGCGCCCCAGCCGCCGAGCAGCATGGTGGACACCCCGGCGATCTGCACCACCGGCCGCCACGGCCCGACCGTGGCGAGTACCGGCGCGAGCAGCCCGACCAGGTAGACGCCGGCCTTGACCATGGCGGCGGCGTGCAGGTACGCGCTGACCGGCGTGGGCGCCGCCATCGCGACCGGCAGCCAGGAGCTGAACGGCAGCACCGCCGACTTGGACAGCGCGCCGGCCAGGATCAGCAGCACGGCGACCACCAGGTACCCGCCGCCGGGCAATGGCTGGGCGGCGATCTCCGACCAGCGGTAGGTGCCGGCGTGCACGCCCAGCATGATGAACCCGACAAGCATGGCGAGCCCGCCCAGCGTGGTGACGGTGAGCGCCTGCGCCGCCGCCCACCGGCTGGACCGCCGCTCGGTGCTGTGCCCGATCAGCAGGTACGAGAAGATCGTGGTCAGTTCCCAGCCGACGTAGAGCAGCAGCAGGTCGTCGGCGAAGACCAGGACGAGCATCGCGCCGGCGAAGGCGACCAGGACCCCGACGTACCGGGCCAGCCCCCTCGACCCGGCGCTGAAGTAGCGGGCGCTGTAGACCAGCACCAGCGCGCCGACGCCTCCGATCAGCAGTGTCATCAGCCAGGAGAGCGTGGTGAGCCGAAACGCGAAGTCGAGGCCCAGCTGCCGGATCCACGGGTACGTCTCGACCACCGCCCCGCCGTCGGCGACGGCCGGGGTGCGGGCCAGCGCCCAGCAGAAGGCGGCGGCCGGCGCCAGCGCCAGCGGGTAGCAGGCGCGGGGTCCCCACCACCGGACGAGCAGGGGTGCGACGAGGGCCGCCACGAGGTGGAGGACGAGCAGTACCAGCACCTGCGCTCCCGATCCAGGTGGCCGACGCCCGTGCAGCGGCGGCCCCTAGCAGCGATCAGACGCCTGTTCGTCGCCCTTCGGGCGGTTTTGCCGGAATTCCCCCGCTACCCCAGCCGGCCTGGCATGGGGCGGTCCTGGCGCAGTTCGGTCAGCAGGTCGGCTCGGCCGAGTTGGCGTGCCACCCGGTCGACCACCCGTTCCGCGGCGGCCAGCGACCGCACCGAGAGCAACCGACCACGACTCTCCCGGCGCAGCACGAAGTAGTGGACGGCGGCGCGGACCTGGCCACGATCGGCGGCGCTGGCCTGGGCGGTGCACAGGACCAACTCCCGCAGGCAGCGGGCGAGGCGTTCGGCGAGCTCGAACTCGGCGCCGTGCAGACCGCCACGCAGCGCGGCAAGGTGGCCGTCGACCTTGCGAATCAGCACGTCGGTGCCCGGTTCGACGGTGTGCTGCTCGCCAGCCATCAAACCCCCTCACCCCGGTTCGCGTTGGCAGTGAAGTTACTTTATGTTGCTCCTCAGAAGCAAGCAGTTAAGTGAGACTTAACGTATTAAGCGCACGTTCCATGCTTTTTGCTTTTGTCCGGCACATTCCACCGTCGGCCGGTCGTCGTTGTCGTACCGGCGGGGCAGGATGGACCGGTGACCGGGGCAGACGCAGACGCCGGCGCGGTGCTCGCCGACTTCGGCCCGGCCACTCGCGCCTGGTTCGAGGCGGCCTTCGCCGCCCCCACCGCCGCGCAGACCGGAGCCTGGCGGTCGATCGCCGCCGGCCGCAACGCCCTCGTGGTCGCACCCACCGGTTCCGGCAAGACGCTCGCGGCCTTCCTCTGGTCACTGGACCGGCTGGCCCGCGAGCCCGCACCGGCCGAGGCGCGGCAGCGCTGCCGGGTGCTCTACGTCAGCCCGCTCAAGGCCCTCGCCGTCGACGTGGAACGCAACCTGCGCACCCCACTGGCCGGCATCCGGCAGGCGGCCACCCGACTGGGCGTCGCACCGCCCGACATCACCGTCGGCATGCGCACCGGCGACACGCCCGCCGACGAGCGGCGAGCCTTCGCCCGCACCCCACCGGACATCCTCATCACCACGCCCGAGTCGCTGTTCCTGCTGCTCACGTCCGCCGCCCGCGATTCGCTGCGCGGCGTCCAGACGGTGATCGTCGACGAGGTGCACGCGGTGGCCGGCAGCAAACGCGGCGCCCACCTCGCCCTCTCCCTCGAACGCCTCGACGAGTTGCTGCCCGCTCCGGCGCAGCGCATCGGCCTCTCCGCCACCGTCCGGCCGATCGACGCCTGCGCGCAGTTCCTCGGCGGCGCCCGCCCGGTCGACGTCGTGCAGCCGGCCTCCGCCAAGACCATCGAGGTCAGCGTGCAGGTCCCGGTGGAGGACATGACCCGCCTGGACGAGCAGGAGCAGCCACCGGAGGACGACCTGGGCGGCCCCGGGCCACGCCGCGCCTCGATCTGGCCGGCCGTCGAGGAACGGGTCTTCACCCTCATCGGGCAGCACCGCTCGACAATCGTCTTCACCAACTCCCGCCGCAGTGCCGAGCGTCTCTGCGCCCGACTCAACGAACTGGCCGCCGAAGCGGTGGCCGCCACGTCGGCGGAGGGCGCGCTCGGCGTACCGGAAAAGTTGTCTTCGGGCGACGGCGGCCCGGCCTCCGGCGCGGAGCGGTGGGGTGGTCCCGCCGGTCCGGTGCGCAACCGGCCGCCGGCCGAGGTGATGGCCCAGTCCGGCGCGGCGGCCGGCGCGGCGCCGGTGATCGCCCGCGCCCACCACGGCAGCGTCTCCCGGGAGGAGCGCAAGCACATCGAGGAGGCGCTCAAGTCCGGTCAGCTCCCCGCGGTGGTGGCCACCTCAAGCCTGGAGCTGGGCATCGACATGGGCGCCGTCGACCTGGTGGTGCAGATCGAGGCCCCACCGAGCGTGGCCTCCGGTCTGCAACGGGTCGGCCGGGCCGGGCACCAGGTGGGCGCGGTCTCCCGGGGGGTGGTCTTCCCCAAGCACCGCGGCGACCTGCTCTCCTGCGCGGTGGTCGCCGAACGGATGACCGACGGCGCGATCGAGGAGCTGCACTACCCGCGCAACCCGCTTGACGTGCTGGCCCAGCAGATCGTCGCGATGGTGGCACTGGAGCCGTGGCCGCTCGGCGACCTGGCGGTGCTGGTCCGCCGGGCCGCGCCCTTCGCCGAGCTGCCCGACTCCGCGCTGCACGCCGTGTTGGACATGCTCTCCGGCCGCTACCCGTCCACCGCGTTCGCCGAGCTACGCCCCCGACTGGTCTGGGATCGGGCCACCGACCTGCTCACCGGCCGTCCCGGCGCGCAACGACTGGCGGTGACCAGCGGCGGCACCATCCCGGACCGAGGGCTGTTCGGGGTCTTCCTGGCCGGTGCCGAACGGGCTGCGCGGGTCGGCGAGTTGGACGAGGAGATGGTCTACGAGTCCCGGATCGGCGATGTCTTCCTGCTCGGCTCCTCCTCCTGGCGCATCGAGGAGATCACCCCCGACCGGGTGCTGGTCTCGCCCGCCCCCGGCCAGGCCGCCCGGATGCCCTTCTGGAAGGGCGACCAGCTGGGCCGGCCGGTGGAGCTGGGTCGGGCGATCGGCGCCCGGGTGCGCACCCTGCTGCGACAGAGCGACGAGGCGGCGCTGGCCGCGCTGCGTGCCGGCGGGCTGGACGACTGGGCCGCCAGCAACCTGATGGCATACCTGCGCGAGCAGCGGGAGGCCACCCGCTCGCTGCCCGACGACCGCACGGTCGTGGTCGAGCGGTTCCGCGACGAGCTTGGCGACTGGCGGCTCGCCGTGCACAACGTCCTCGGTGCCCGGGTCAACGGGCCGTGGGCCCTCGCGGTGGGCCGCCGGCTGGCCGAGCGGTACGGGGTGGACGCCCAGGTGATGCCCTCCGACGACGGCATCGTGGTGCGACTGCCGGACACCGCCGACGAGCCGCCCGGCGCCGACGTGGTGGTCTTCGAGCCCGACGAGATCACCCAACTGGTGGAGGAGTCGGTAGGCACCTCCGCGCTGTTCGCCGCGCGCTTCCGAGAGTGCGCCGCCCGGTCACTGCTGCTGCCCCGCCGTGACCCGCGCCGCCGCCAACCGCTGTGGCAGCAGCGGCAACGCGCCGCGCAACTGCTCGACGTCGCCCGCGAGTACGCGGACTTCCCGGTCACCCTGGAGGCCGCCCGGGAGTGCCTCCAGGACGTCTTCGACCAGCCGGCGCTGGCCGGGCTGATGCGCGACCTGGCCGCCCGGAAGGTGCGGCTGGTCGAGGTCGAGACGAGCGCGCCGTCCCCGTTCGCCAGGTCGCTGCTCTTCGGCTACGTCGGCGCGTTCCTCTACGAGGGGGACGCCCCGTTGGCGGAGCGACGCGCCGCCGCGCTCGCCCTGGATTCCACACTGCTCGGTGAGCTGCTCGGCCGGGTCGACCTGCGCGAGTTGCTCGACCCCGCCGTGCTCGCCGAGACCGACCGGCAGCTGCGGTGGCTGACCGAGCAGCGCCGCCCCCGCGACGCCGAGGACGTGGTCGAGCTGCTGCGGGTGCTCGGTGACCTGAGCGACGCCGAGTTGACCGAGCGAGGTGTGCCGGAGACCTGGCTGACCGAGCTGGAAGCGGCCCGCCGGGTGCTGCGGGTCCGGATCGCCGGCGAGCAGCGCTGGGTGGGTGTCGAGGACGCCGCCCGGCTGCGCGACGCCCTCGGCGTGGCGCTGCCGGTCGGGGTGGCCGAGGCGTACCTCGCCCCGGTGGTCGACCCGCTCGGTGACCTGGTGGCCCGCTACGCCCGCACCCACGGGCCGTTCGCCGCGGCCAGCTGTGCGGCCCGCTTCGGGCTGGGCGTGTTCGTCGTCGAGCAGGCGTTGCGCCGGCTCGGTGCCACCGGGCGGGTGGTCTCCGGGGAGTTCACACCGGATTCGACCGGCGCCCAGTGGTGCGACGCCGAGGTGTTGCGGATGCTGCGCCGCCGCTCGCTCGCGGCGCTGCGCCGGGAGATCGAGCCGGTGCCGCCCCGGGCGCTGGCCACGTTCCTGCCCCGCTGGCAGCAGGTTGGCTCGTCCGCCCGGGGGGTGGAGGCGCTGGCCGCGACGGTGGAGCAGTTGCAGGGCGCGGCGGTGCCGGCGTCCGCGCTGGAGCGGCTGGTGCTGCCCGGTCGGGTCGCCGACTACTCCCCCGCCCACCTCGACGAGCTGTGCGCCAGCGGGGAGGTGCTCTGGGCCGGGTCGGGGGCGATCTCCGGCGGCGACGGCTGGGTCACCCTGGCGTACGCGGACTCCGCACCGCTGCTGCTCCCGCCCCCCGACGAGGCGTTGACCCGCACTCCCCTGCACGACGCGGTGCTCGACGCGCTCGGCGACGGGCAGGCGCTGTTCTTCCGGCCGCTTGCCGACCGCGTCGGCTCGACCGACGACGCGGCGTTGACCGGGGTGATCTGGGACCTGGTCTGGGCCGGGCACCTCACCAACGACACCCTGGCCCCGCTGCGCGCGGTGCTCGGTGCCGGTGGTGCGCACCGTGCCCGGCCGTCCGCGCCGCGCACCCGTTACCGGCGGCCCGGTCGGGTGGCGCTGCCCACCAGGGGTGGCCCGCCGACCGTCGCCGGCCGCTGGTCGCGCCTGCCCGAACGGGACCTCGACCCGACCCGGCGCGCCGCCGCCCTCGCCGACGTGCTGCTGGAGCGGCACGGGGTGGTCACTCGCGGCGCGGTGATGGCCGAGCAGGTGGTGGGCGGGTTCTCGGCGGTCTACCCGGTGCTGTCGGCGCTGGAGGAGCGCGGCGCGGCCCGTCGGGGTTACTTCGTCGAAGGGCTGGGCGCCGCGCAGTTCGCGGTGCCCGGCGCGGTGGACCGGCTGCGCGCACTGGCCGAGCCGATGGACGGCACCCGGGGGCGGGGCACGCCGGCCACCGTCCTCGCCGCCACCGACCCGGCCAACCCGTACGGCGCGGCGCTGCCCTGGCCGGAACGGGTGGTCGACTCCGGCGACGGGGCCGCCCCGGCGACCGGGCACCGGGCCGGCCGCAAGGCCGGCGCGCTGGTGGTGCAGGTCGGCGGTGACCTGGTGCTGTACGTCGAACGCGGCGGTCGGACGCTGTTGTCCTTCAGCGACGACACCGACACGCTCGCGCTGGCCGGCAAGGCCCTCGCCGACGCCGTCCACTCCGGCGCGTTGGGTGCGTTGTCGGTGGAGCGGGCCGACGGCGAGGCGGTGCACTCCTCGCCGCTGCGCGACGCACTCACCGCCGCCGGCTTCCGGGCGACCCCACGCGGCCTGCGCCTGCGCGGCTGATCCGTCCGCTCCGGTCAGCGAAGGCCGTTGAGGACCTTCTCGTAACGAGGGCGCTCGGCCGCCGGAGTCTTCGCCTCAAGGTAGTTGAGCACCACCGCGCCACGGCGGTACGACTGGCCACCCCAGGTCTCCGCGATGTCGCCGGCGCTGGTCTCGTCGGGGAAGACGTACACCGTCACGGCGTCGGTGGCGATCAGCTCGGAACAACCCAGGCCGAGCCCGTCCGGTCCGCAGTCGACCGAGCGGTCCTTCGGATGCGGCACCTTCAGGCCGGCGGCCTTGAACGCCTCGACGATCTGCTTCGCCCCGGGTGCCCCGACCGGGCGTTGGGGCAGCACCACCGGCGGTGGACTGGCCGGCCGGTGCTGCGTGGGCCCCTGCGGGGCAATGGAGGGCGGGGTCGGCGGAGGTGGCGCACCGCCGGTGCTGGACGGGGCGACCGAGGGCGTCGGCGCGCTCGGCAGAACGGCGGCCGTCGGGGCCGAGGCGGGCGAGGCGGACGAGGCGGTGGGAGCCGCGCTCGACGGGTCGGCGTCGTCACCGCCGCAACCGGCGGTGAGGGCGACGGCGACCAGCAGGACCGCGACGGCGGGCAGGCTCCGATGTGTCACCAGGGCAGTCTCCCTCGACGCCACCCGAGCGCGGGAGTGGCCGGTCGGTCACCGCACTGTCCCATATTCGCCACCCACGTCGACCCCGGCGGGCGGGCGGTGGACCTCCTCCGGGTGGCCCCGGGTGACGTCCTGCGGGTTTCCCGCTGATATTCGACTGTGGAATGCTGCCCCGGTGGGTGAACAAGTGGTTCCCGTGGGCTGTCCCTGCTGTGCGTCTCGGACCGGTGGGGGGACCTGCCCGGTCTGTTTCTGGACCGACGACGGCCAGACCGACGCCGACGCCGACGCGGTCCGGGATGGCCCCAACGGCGACCTGAGCCTCTCGCACGCAAGACTCAACTACGCCGTCTACGGTGCCAGCCACCCGCGCTACCAGGACATGGTGCGCCCGGCCCGCCCCGACGAGCGCCCCTGACCGACGTCCGACGGGGAGCGTGGCTCAGCAGACGGGCACGCTGCCGCCGTACACGCCGGAGATGTACGCGTGGCTGACGTACTGCCCGGTGGCCAGGCGGTTCCAGCGGGTGGTGGTGCGGTAGGGGCCGGCGACCGACTGACCGGTGACGTAACACTGGATCGGCACGTGCGCCAACCGGGCGGCGAGGCCACGAATCGCGGACGACGTGCTGGCGCCGGCGCGGATGTTCAGCGGCCCGTCACCGACCACGCCGCGCGGCCCACCGCCGGTCCACAGGTACGCGACGTCCACCCAGGCGTTGGTGGTCAACTGGAGGCCGTCCCAGAAGGTGCCGTCGGCCAGGTCGACGCCCGCCGGGTTGAGCACCGTCCGCCCGAACTGGTCTCGACCGCCGTTGTAGCCGGACTGGTACGCGGCCTGCGCCTCGGGTCGGCCCTGCGGCAGGTTCTTCCAGTTTTCCCGGACCGACGAGAGGTTCCAGTAGTCGTCGCGGGTGTTCCACGGCCCGACGTCCCAGACCGGGGCGTATTCGCACCGGGAGCCGCTGGTGGTGCAGACCCGCACTGTGTAGTCGCCGGTGTTGAGTGGGGAGAGGCCGCGCCGCGACGGCAGCGCCACGAAGTGGTCCCGGGGTTGGACGGTCCGGCCGTTGGCGGTCAGTTCGCCGACGAGTCCGATCCGGGTGGCGTACACCCGGTAGGTGCGGCCGGGCGTGGCGGCGGAGACGGCGGCGGCCGCGTCGGCGCTGAGCCGCACGGCGCGTACCGTCGCGGTGCCGCCGCCCGTGGGCGCGGTGAGCACCACCCGGGTCTGTACCCGGGTCACCGGCCGGTCAAAGACCGCGCCGGCGGTGGCGGCCCGCCACTCCGTCCAGCCGGCGGCCCGCCACCCGCGGACCTGCGCCTCGACGGTGGCGCCGGCGGGGATCGAGGCGCTGATCTCGGCGCGGACGCGGGTGACCGGCCGGGACAGGGTGCGGGGTGTGGTCAGGAGCATCCCCTCCGCGACCGCGCTGTGCGGGCTGCGCGCGCCACGCCCGGTGGGCCGAGCCGCGCCGAGTCGAAGGCCGGCCGCGGTGCGCCGGACGTTGACGTCGTCGCTGTCGACGACGGACAGGTCGGCGCCCCACTCCTCGGTGTGCGGGGCGGCCGCGATGAGGGTGATCGGGCCGGCGGCGGGGGCAGCCGGCACCGAGTTGACGGCGGGCAGGAGCGCGGCGCTGAGCAGCAGGGTAAGAGAGCCGACGAGGGCGACGGTTGGAGTACGACGACGAGGTCGCGTCATGGTTATTCTCCTCAGAACCCCCTGACCCTCGCATGTCAGGAGATCAGGAGGAACCTGTGTACAAATAGCGACACATGCGAATCCTGCTCAAATGAGAGAGGATGAGAGGGTGCCCGAAGGCGACACCGTCTGGAACACCGCGCGCGTGCTGCACCGCGCCCTCGCCGGCGCACGGATCACCGACAGTGACTTCCGGGTGCCGCAGCTGGCGACCGCCGACCTGACCGGTTGGACCGTCCGCGAGTCGGCCAGCCGGGGCAAGCACCTGCTGCTGCGCCTCAACGCTCCGGACCAGGCGCACTGGACCCTGCACTCGCACCTCCGGATGGACGGCGCCTGGCGGGCGTACGCCCCGGGGGAACGCTGGACCCGCCGGCCCGCGCACCTGATCCGAGTGGTGCTGCGCAGCCCCGGCGCTGTCGCTGTCGGTTATCACCTCCACGAGCTGACAGTCGTGCCCACCGCCGAGGAGGACCACCTGGTCGGCCACCTCGGCCCCGACCTGCTCGGCCCGGACTGGGATCCGGCCGAGGCGGTCCGCCGACTCACCGACCACCCGGAGCAGACCATCGGCGAGGCACTGCTCGACCAGCGCAACCTGGCCGGGGTGGGCAACCTCTACAAGTGCGAGGTGCTGTTCCTGCGCGGTGTGTCGCCGTGGACGCCGGTCGGCGCGGTGCCCGACCTGCCCGGCCTGGTGGCCCTCGCGCAGCGGCTGCTCGCCGCCAACCGTGGTCGGTGGACGCAGAGCAGCACCGGCTCCCTGCACCGGGGCCAGACCAGCTACGTGTACGGTCGCCGCGCCCAGCCGTGCCGCCGCTGCGCCACCGCGATCCGCAAGGAGGAGCTGGGCGAGAGGGTCACCTACTGGTGTCCGGTCTGCCAGCCCGAACACCCGGGCACCCCAAGATCCGGCTGACCAGGGCACCCGTCGGCCAAGGCCATCCCAGATACGGACGATTGGGTAATTCCTATCCGGCCGTCGGAGTCGCATGCTGCGGTTGAGTGCTCACCGATCGTCAGCAGAGCGCCGAGGCAGCCACGCCGGGGTGGCGACCCTCGCGCCCCGACCCGGGGAGAGTCATGGCGTTGTTCCGCAGACTCCGCTCCACCTTCTTCGAACGGGCCACCCGCGACACCGACGGCTCCGTCAATGGCCGAACGGTGTCCGTGCCGACCGCGCGTACCGCCGAGGAGACCACCCCGGCGTCGAGCCTGGATCCGGCCGTCGTGCCCCGCTGCTTCGGCCCGGTGCCGAACTTCGCCCACAGCCCTCGCCCGACGCGCAACACCGGCGGGCGGGTCGTGCCCGGGACCGGGCTGCGCAAGTTCGTCGACCCGCTGTCCGTCCCGGACCGGCGGGGCGGCACCGACCTCGGCGGCCACCTGCCGGTGGCAACGCCGGACACGATCAGCTATCCGGGCTGCGACTACTACGAGATCGTCGTGCAGGAGTACGCGCAACGGCTGCACCGGGACCTGCCAGCCACCCGGCTGCGCGGCTACCGGCAGCTCAACCTGGGCACCGACCCGGCGGGCCACAACACGGTGGGGCCCCCGGATCGGCCCTGGCACCTCGGTCCGATGATCGTCGCCCGGCGGGGCCGACCGGTCCGGGTGAAGTTCATCAACCAACTCCCGACCGGCCGGGCCGGTGAGCTGTTCCTGCCGGTCGACGACAGCATCGAGGGAGCCGGGATCGGCCCGCTGGACGGGCCGGCCCCGTTCCCGCAGAACCGCGCGGTGCTGCACCTGGCCGGGGCGCAGACCGGCTGGAACAGCGCCGGCAACCCGGGGCAGTGGATCACTCCGGCCGGGGAGATCACCCCGTACCCGAACGGGGTGGGCGTCACCCACGTGCCGGACATGCCGCCGCCGGGCGCCGGGGCCACCACCCTGTACTACCCGAACGAGCAGAGCGGCCGGCTGCTGTGGTTGCACGACAACACCCTCGGCCTGGCCCGGCTCACCGTCTACGGCGGACAACTCGCGCTCTACCTGCTCACCGACCCGGCCGAGGAGCAGCTCGTCGCCGACGCGGTGCTGCCGGCCGACCAACTGCCGCTGGTGATCGAGGACAAGACGTTCGTGCCGGACGACGCCCAACTGGCCGCCGAGGACCCGACCTGGGACCGGGAACGCTGGGGCGCCCGGGGCAGCCTCTGGCACCCGCACGTCTACCAGCCGCGGCAGAACCCGTACCGGTCCGACGGACGCAACCCCACCGGCCGGTGGGACTACGGCCCCTGGTCGCGTGATCCCGCCCCGGGCAGCACCCGCGCCGACGGCTGCGTCGCCAACCCGCACCACGACCCGGTCGACGCACCGGACGAGCCCCCGTTGCGCCCCGGCGTGCCGCACCCGTCCGCGGTGCCCGAGGCGTACGGAGACACCCCGCTCGTCAACGGCGTCGCCTACCCGTACCTGGAGGTGCGGCCGCGCGCGTACCGGTTCCGGATCCTCAATGCCTGCCTGGACCGCAGCCTCAACCTCCAGCTCTACCGCGCCTGCTCCGACGCGCCGATGTGGACGGCCGACGGGGCGCTCGCCGACGCCGACGCCGGGGAGGTGCCGATGGTGCCGGCGGTGCCGGCGGCGGACCGCCCGCCGGGGTGGCCGACCGACGGACGCGACGGCGGTGTGCCGGATCCGCGCGCCGCCGGGCCGGAGTTCATCCAGATCGGCAACGAGGCCGGACTGCTGCCCGCCCCGGTGGTGCTGCCGAACCGGCCGGTCGGCTACCGCTACGACCGGCTCGACCCGACAGTGCTGAACGTCGACGGTCACACACTGCTGCTCGCCCCGGGTGAGCGGGCCGACGTGCTCGTCGACTTCTCCGCCGTGCCGCCGGGCAGCACGCTGATCCTGTACAACGACGCCCCGGCGCCGCTGCCGGGCTTCGACCCGCGCTACGACCAGCACACCGACGCACCGGACCGGACGGCCGAGGGTGGGCCGCCGGGCACCGATCCGGGGTACGGCCCGAACACCCGCACCCTGCTCCAGTTCCGGGTCGCGGGCATCCCGGCGCCGCCGTACGACCTGGGCCGGCTGCGCGAACGGCTGCCCGTGGCGTACGCGGCCAGTCAGCGCCCGCCGATCGTGCCGCAGCCGGCGTACGACACGGCGTTCGGCACCCGCACCGCATCGACGACTTCGGTGCCGGTGCACGCCACCTCGGTGACGATCACACCGACGGCCGGCGCGGGGCCGGTGACACTGCCGATCGCCGTCAAGGCCGTACAGCAGGTCTTCGAGCCCGACCACGGCCGGCTGGCCGGCCGACTCGGCGTCGGGCACCCGCACGCCGGGCCGCTCAACCCGACGACCCTGCCCCTCGGCCCGACCGACCCGGTCACCGAGGTGCTCTTCGCCACCGACCTCGCCGTGCCGCTGGGCACCGCGACCGACGGCACCCAGCTCTGGCGGATCAGCGGCAACGTCCGGCAGACCGAACCGCTGCATTTCGGCGGCTGCGACGTGCAGCTGGTGAACCGGGTCGGTTGGGACGGCACGCTGCGCCTCCCGCACGGCACCGAGTTGGGCTGGAAGCAGATCGTCCGGGTCAACCCCCGGGAGGACGTCGTCGTGGCGCTGCGCCCGGTCGCCCCGGCGCTGCCGTTCAAGCTGGGCGACAGCGTCCGGCTGCTCGACCCGTGCCGCCCGGCCGGTGCCCGGACCGGGTCGACCCCGGTCAGCCCGGCGGACGGGCGACCCGCCACCGTTGTCAACCACCTGGTCAACCTCGGCTGGGAATACCGCTGGCACAGTCAACTCGCCGGCCACCGCGACGGCGGGATGACCCGGCCACTGGTGCTGCGGGTGACGCCGAAGGCACCGACCGGGCTGACCGCCACGCCGGTGTCGGGCTCGGCCACCGCGCTACCCGCGATCGCGCTCGCCTGGACCAGCAACGGAGGTCGGCCACCCGCCACCAGTCACCTGCTGCACCGGGCCACCGACGCGACCTTCGACGGCGAGGTCACCACGATCACCGTCGCGGCCGCGGCCACCCGGTACACGGACGCGTCCGTCACTCCCGGGGTGACCTACCACTACCGGATCCGGGCGGAGAACGCGGTCAGCTACTCGTCCTGGTCGAACGGGGTGCCCGCCTCGGTGCACCTGGCCGCGCCGAGCGGCCTGGTCGCCGCGCTGCCACCCGCCGCGCCGCTGCGGGTGGCCCTGCGCTGGACGAACCGCTCGTTCGCCACCGGCATCGACGTGCAGCGGGCCACCAATCCGACGTTCACCAGCGGGCCGGGCACCACGGCGATCGGTGCCGGCGACAATCACCTGGACGTCACGATCGCCCCGGACACCACGTACTACTACCGGGTGCGGACCACCTATCTGGGTGCCGCCTCGGCCTGGTCGACGGTCGCCACGGTGACCTGCCCGCCCGCGCCGGGCACCCCGAACGGGGTGGGCGCCACCGCGAGCGCGCCGGGGCCGGACACCGCGACGGTGATCCTGGCCTGGGCGGCGAGCACCCCCGCCGGCCCGGGGTCCGGGTTCATCGTGCAGCGGGCCCTGGACCCGGCGTTCGACCGGGAGGTGGCCACCTTCACGGTGACCGGTCGCGGCTTCAGCAACACGGGACTGGCCCGGGACGTGACCTACCACTACCGGATCCGGTCGTTCAACGTCGTTGGCAGTTCGCCGTACACGGATCCGATCCGGGTCACGACGCCGCCGTGACCGGGCCGGGTGCGTGGTGCGGCGGTGGGCGTCTCTCAGCGGGTCGGCGCGCGCAGCGGAGTGCCGACGGCGCGCAGCTCGGCCAGCGCCCCGGCCACCCCGTGCAACAGGTCGGTCGCCTCGGTGAGCCGGTCGGCGGCCGGGTGGGCGGTCTCCGGTCGGGCGTCCTCGGCCAGGTAACCGGCGGCGGCCACCACCAGCCGTTCGTAGGCCGCGACCCCACTCTCCAACTGGGCGGTCAGCGCGGCGTGTGCCTCGGCCAGCGGCGGGCGGGCGTCGGCCGGGGCCAACCGCAGCGCACGTTCGACGCTGGCCACCCGTGCGGCCAGGTCGCGCAGCGAACGGTCGGCGGCGGCGGCCTCCAGCACCGCCGGCTCGGCCAGCCCGGTGAGCCGGGGGGCCATGCCGGCCAGGGTGAGCGCCGCCCGGTCCAGTCGGGCCCACTGCTCGCCGGCGCTAGTGCCGCGCAGGGCGATCCGGGAGCGGACCCGGCGGACCTCGGCCAGCACCCCCGGACCGACCGGCAGCCGCTCGACGGCGGCGATCAGCCGGGCCCGCGACCGGGCCGCCGCCTCCGCGGGATCGAGGGCTGGCGGTGCCGGCTGGGCGGCGAGGGCACGCACGTCGATCCAGCGCCAGGCGGCGAGCGCCACCGCGCTGCCCGCGGCGCCGGCCCAGGCCGCGTCGGGCAGACCAAGGCCGGCGTACGGAGTCAGCAACGCAGCCGCGCCGCCGAGCCCACCGGCCAGCACGCTCCACCGTCGGGCGGACCGGCGCAGCCTACCCAGTTTGCGGAAGTACCGGGTCCGCTCGTCTGCCACAGTGACCTCCTCGGTCCGGTCGTTCAGCCGGCGGCGGTCGGGTCGCCGGTGCCCCGCTCGCGGGCCATGCTGGCGCGCAGCTCGTCCAGCCGGGCCGCGGCCGTCGGGTCGGTGGCCGGGCTGGCCTTCTCGGCCTGCGGCACGGCGGGTCGTTGCGACGCGCCGCCGAGCTGCTCCCCTGCCATGCTGGACCGGATCTGCTCCAGCCGGGCCGAACCGGCTGAGTCGATCGTCGCCTTCTGGATCTCCAACATCCGGCCCTCGGCGGAGTTGCCAGCCAGCTCGGCGCGACCCATCGCGGTGGCGTACCGCCGCTCGATGCGGTCGCGCACCTCATCCAGTGACGGGGTGTTGGTGGGCGCGGTCAGCGACGACATCGACTCCAGCGAGCGGGCCACCGACTCCTGCATCTTGGCCTGCTCCAGTTGGCTGAGCAGCTTGGTGCGCTCGGCGAGCTTCTGCTGGAGGATCATCGAGTTGTTCTCGACCGCACGGCGGGCCTGGGCGGCGGCGCCCAACGCCTGGTCGTGCAGGGTCTTCAGGTCTTCGGTGGCCTGTTCGGCGGAGACCAACTGGGTGGCCAGGGTCTGCGCCGACTGCTCGAACCGCGTCGCCTCGGCCTCGTCACCCTTAACCCGGGCCTGGTCGGACAGCACCAGGGCCTGCCGGGCGTTGCCCTGCAACCGCTCGACCTCGGACATCTGCCGGGACAGCTTCATCTCCAGCTGACGCTGGTTGCCGATCACCGCGGCAGCCTGCTGGACCAGCGCCTGGTGCTGCCGCTGGGCATCCTCGATGGCCTGCTGGATCTGCACCTTGGGATCGGCATGCTCGTCGATCTTCGCACCGAAGAGCGCCATCAGGTAGTTCCAACCCTTGACGAACGGGTTCGCCATCTCCGCGGTATCCCCTCAGTAGCATCGCTCCACCACGGCCGGCCGGGCCGGACGGACCGACTGGCCACCACCGGCCGATCTCCATCGTCCCAGCCGAACGCCAACAAGGCATCCGTACCGGTCGGTCGACCGCACCAGCAGCTCCTGTGGGCCACCCTACGCGGCCGGAGCCAGCCCTCCCATGGTCAACCGGGCGACGGGCTCAGGCGGCGCAGACCACGTCCCGGTCGCGCTCGGTCGGGCGGACGCGCGCGCTGCGCAGCGTGGCCCTGAGCGGCGAGTCGTGGCGGACCGAGACGGCGACCTTGCCATCGGAGGTGACCTGGCGGACACCCCGGCTGGTGCTCTTGGACACAGCCCCGGCGTTGGCCGGCTCGTCCTGCATCGAGACGAGCACCTCGGGCATCTGCTCGGCGAGTGCCACGGTGTCGCTCACCTCACGGAGAAGCTCGGACAGACGGGCACCGAGGGCGTCACAGATCGCGGCGAGCAGCTCGCTGGACGGCTCCTTGTGCCCCCGCTCGATCTCGGAGAGGTAGCCGAGGCTGACGTTGGCGGCGGTGGAGACCTCACGCAGCGTGCGCTGCTGCCCCTGCCGGCGCGCCCGCAGTGCGTCACCGATCACCCGGCGTAGCAGGATCATCGCACCTCCCCCTGAGGGATACCTCGCGCCCGGCGCTGGGCGGCCGGCCGCGGCGGACCGCGCCGACCCCGAAACGTCGGAGCCTTCCCGCAACCGTACCCGTTGCGAGCCCAGCCGACATCCCGCCCCGCCCGTCGCTTCGCCGGCGCGGACTCACCGGCGGGCGGCGTCGGCCGTCCCCGCCCTGCCCCGGGTGCCCTCGGCGGTCCCGGCAGGACCCTCCGGGTCGTCGAATTCCCGGGCCTCGGGATCGTCGGCTGCGGCGCCCGGGTGGGCGTCGGGGTCCTGGCCGTCGGCGTCGTGGATCCGCTCGGCGAGCAGGCGCAGCGCCTCGACCACCGCCGCCGCACGGACGTGGTCCCGCCCGCCGTCCAGGTCGAACTGGCGGACCTCCCCGCCGTTCGGGCCGGCGACCGCGACGTAGACCAGACCGACGGGCCTGCCGTCCTGCGGTTCGGGGCCGGCGACGCCGGTGGTGGCCACCCCCCAGTCCGCGCCGCAGCGCTGGCGACCGCCCTCGGCGAGGGCCGCCGCCACATCCGGGTCCACCGGCCCGCGCTCGGACAGCAGGTCGGCGGGTACGCCGGCCAGGGCGCTCTTCAACTCGGTGGCGTAGACGACGAGGCCGCCCCGGTAGATTCCGCTGACTCCGGCGATGTCGACGATCGACGCGGCAAGCGATCCGCCGGTGAGCGATTCGACGGTGGCCAGGGTCTCGTGCCGCTGCGCCAACCGGTGCACCACGCCCGCCGCCGCGCTGCCAGCCGTGGCATCGTCCGCCGCCGCGCCATCCGCCGGCCGCTCGACACCCGTGTCCCGCTGCATGAACCAGTCCTTCCCCACCCAAGGGCCCTCAACCCTGCCGACCCGGTCACGTCGATCATGGAGTTTGCACCACGACACGCCGCCGCGGATGGCAACCACTTCATGATCAACGCAGGGGCGGGGTGGTTTCAGCGGGGGCGGCGGAGGCGGAGAGCCTGGGCTATGTAGTCGAAGCCGGTGGCGACAGTGACCAGGACGGCGGCCGCCATGATCCACGGGCCGACGGCGGCGAGGGCAGCGGGCATCGGCCAGAGATACCAGGCGATGGCGAGGATCTGGAGCGCAGTCTTGACCTTGCCGCCCCGGCTGGCCGCGATCACGCCGTGCCGGATCACCCAGAACCGCAGCCCGGTGATGCCCAGCTCGCGGACGAGGATCAGTGCGGTCACCCACCAGGGCAACTGGTCGTACCAGGACAGCAACACCAGGGCGGCACCGGTGAGCGCCTTGTCGGCGATCGGGTCGGCCACCTTGCCGACCGAGGTGACAAGCCCGAACCGGCGGGCGATCCAGCCATCCACCAGGTCGGTCGCCGACGCCACCGCGAAGATCAGGCACGCTGCCATCCGCCAGCCGGAGTGGATCATCCCGGACATGATCACCGAGGCGGCGAAGACCGGCACCAGCGCGAGCCGCAGGGCGGTCAGCGCGTTGGCCGCGTTGACGACGGGCACCACGGCGACCACCCGGGCCGGCGTCGACTCCGCCGCCCCGGTCACCGCCGCACTCCGCTCGGCCCGCCGTGGCGTTCCCGGCACCGCACCACTGGGCTCCCCCGCTCCGCTTGGGCCCACCGTCACCGTGCCGCGCCGGGCGCCGCCGAGATCATCTCATCCGGCACCGCCAGCAGGTCCACCCCTTCGGTGCCGGTCACCGTTGCGCGCACCAGGTCACCCGGGCGCAGCGCGACGAGGTCGACCCCACCCTCGAACGGGGCGACCAGCGTGGTGGAACCGTCCACCTCCGGCGCCTGGTGCGCCGCCCGCCCCTCCACCACGCCGTCCTCGATCGAGTCGACAAGCACCTCGACGGTCGAGCCGAGTCGGTCCTCGGCCCGCTGCGAGCACAGCTCGTCGGCGAGCGCGCTCAGCCGGTCGTACCGCCGCTTGATCGTCGCGGCGGAGACCTTGCCAGGCAGGCCGGCGGCCTCGGTGCCGTCCTCGTCGCTGTAGTCGAACATCCCGATCGCGTCCAGCCGGGCCTCGGTCAGGAACCGGACCAGCTCGTCGACATCGGCGCGGGTCTCGCCGGGGAAACCGACGATGAAGTTGCTCCGGGCGCCCGCGTCCGGGGCCAACGCACGGGCACCAGCGAGCAGCTCCAGGAAACGGTCGGTGGAGCCGAAACGCCGCATCCGGCGCAGCACCGGCTCGCTGGAGTGCTGGAACGACAGGTCGAAGTACGGGGCCACACCCGGCGTGTTGGCGATCGCCTCGACCAGCCCGGGTCGGGTCTCCGCCGGCTGGAGGTAGCTCGCCCGCACCCGGACGATGCCGGTCACCGCGGCGAGCTGCGGCAGCAGCTTCTCCAACGCGCGGGGATCGCCGAGATCCTTGCCGTACGAGGTGGAGTTCTCACTGACCAGCACCAACTCCCGTACGCCGGTCTTGGCCAGCCACTCCGCCTCGGCGAGCAACTCGTCCGGGGTACGCGAGACGAACGCCCCCCGGAAGGCCGGAATGGCACAGAACGCGCAGCGCCGGTCGCAGCCGCTGGCCAGCTTCAACGAGGCCACCGGGCCGGTGTCCAGTCGGCGGCGCAGCACCTGGCGCAGGTGCGCGGGGGTGTGCTCGTCGATGTCGACGGCGGTGCGGCTCACGGTGCCGTGACCGGGCAGCGACACGGCGCTGTCGCGCCGCTGCACCGGGGTCAGCGGCAGCAGCTCACGCCGGTCCCGAGGGGTGTGCGCGGTGATCTGCTCACCGGCGACGACCGCGTTCAGCCGGGCGGCGATGTCCGGGTAGTCGTCGAAGCTCAGCACCGCCTGCGCCTCGGGCAGGCTGTCGGCCAGCTCCCGGCCGTACCGCTCGGCCATGCAGCCCGCCGCGACCACCTTGGCGCCGGTGCCGGCGGCGGCGAGCAGGGTCTGGATGGAATCCTGCTTGGCCTTCTCCACGAAGCCGCAGGTGTTGACGACCACCACGTCGGCGCCCTCGCCGTCGGTGGTCACCTGCCAGCCATCGGCGTGCAGCCGTGCGGCCAGCTCCTCCGAGTCGACCTCGTTGCGGGCACAGCCCAGGGTGAGCAGGGCGACGCGACGGCCCTCGGCGTTGTCAGAGGGAGAAGGAGAGGTGGCAGACACCATCCGAGGGTACCGGGCCGTCCGGGGAAGCCCACGCACGCGGGGCTGCGGTGACGGCCGGACGCGCGCCCTGACGCCGAATCGGCCACCCTGTCCCCCGCCGGCGCTCAGCGAGCCACGGCGGCCATGCGGGTCAACGCATCGAGCAGGAAGACCTCGGTGCCGGCCAGGCCCGTGGAGCAGAAAACCGAGATCTGGTCCGCGGCGGTCCGGCCGGGGGCGGCGCCGGCCAGGATGGCGCCCAGGTCGCGCAACCGCCCGGCGTACGGGGGCGTGGCCGCGAGCATCGGCGGCTGGTAGTCCGCCGCCTGGGCCGGCGAGTCGGTGACCAGCAGGTCGGCGGCGTCCAGCAGGTCGGTGCCGAACTCGCTGCGGTCCCGCTGCTTGAAGCCGACCGCGTTGAGGTGCGTGCCGGGGCTGAGGTCGGCGGCGCAGAGCACCGGGGCCGGGCTGGTCGTGGCGAGCACCACGATGTCCCGCCCGGCGACGGCCGAGCCCGGGTCGGTCACCGTTCGGGCGGACACGCCCAGCTCGACGCGGATCCGCGCGGCGAGGGCGTCCCGGCGGGCGGCGGAGCGGCTGTGCACCACCACCTCGCGCAACGGGCGGACCGCTGCGGCGGCCCAGACCTGGGTCCAGGCCTGCCGGCCGGAACCGATCACGCCGAGGGTGGCCGCGTCCGGGCGGGCCAGGGCGTCGACCGCCACGCCACCCAACCCTCCGGTACGACGGGAACCCAGCTCCTCGCCCACCGCGACCGCCCGGATCGCCCCGGTGCCCGCGTCGTGCAGCACCACCACCTGCTCGCTCTGCGGGTGGCCGAAGGTGTCGTAGGAGCGGAAGCCGTACCATTCGCCGACCAGGTGCCCGGCGGTGAGCACCAGCCGCCCACCGCTGAGCGGGGCGGCGGCCCGGGGCGGGGCCACGAGGCGTCCCTCGTACGCGGCCAGAAGGGCGGCCCGCATGGCGTCGACGGTGGTGGCGGCGTCCAGCGCGGCGGCGACCTCGGGGTCGGCATAGATCAGCGTCATGATGGTCATCCTGCAAGTTAGAGTCAAGTGCAGGTCAATACCGGGTGGCGGGAGTCACTGGTCCACCCGGGCCCGGCTCATCCATCCGCCACGACGGCCGACCGGTGCTAGCGTCGGCGTCGGTGGCCTGCGGCCATCCCGGACGAGTGGTGGGCGTACCCGGTCAGGCCAAGACGCCCCGCGACGTGCAGACCCGACTCGTCCCGGCCCCGGCGGCCCGGGCACTCTCGCGTGAGGTGAACGATGGCCTGGCTGGTATTGGTGATCTCCGGACTGCTGGAGACTGCCTGGGCGATCGCCCTGGACCGCAGCGCCGGCTTCAGCCGGCTGGTCCCGTCAGTCGTGTTCGCGGTGACGCTGGTCCTGAGCATGGCCGGGCTGGCGTACGCGCTGCGCGAGATCCCGGTCGGCACCGGTTACGCGGTCTGGGTCGGCATCGGCGCGGTTGGCACCGCGCTGATCGGGATGCTGGCGCTCGGCGAGTCGGCGAGCCTGCCCCGGATCCTGTGCCTGCTGCTGGTGGTCTCCGGCGTGATCGGCCTGAAAATCTTCCACTGAGGAGCCACCTCGACAGGCGTGGCCGCTGCCCACAGTGGGTAGTGATCAATCCGTCACGACAGGCTCTCACCCGGAGGAAGACATGGCCGACCTGCCCAGCAACGCACGCCCCCGAGCCAACGCTGCCCGGATCCTCACCATCGTGGGCTTCGTCTTCGCGGTTATCGCCCTGCTGCTGTCCCCGATCGTCTTCGGCGTGCTCGGCATCGTCGCGGGCATCGCCGGCGCGGTGCTGGGTGACAAGCCGCTCGGCTGGTACGCCGCAGCGGCCAGCCTCGTCGGCGCGATCCTCGGCACCGTCATCGCCGCCGCCCTGCTCAACTGACGCTTCCCCAGGTACGGGCCCGCCGGCTGCCGGCGGGCCCGTCGCGCTTGCCGGGGTCGGTCGTCCCCGCCGGTCAGTCCACGTCGCCGCGCAGGCCGGCCAGGACCTCCTCCAGCTCGTCCGGCTTGACCAGCACGTCACGCGCCTTCGACCCCTCCGACGGCCCGACCACCCCACGGGTCTCCATCAGGTCCATCAGTCGGCCCGCCTTCGCGAAACCGACCCGCAGCTTGCGCTGGAGCATCGAGGTCGAGCCGAACTGCGAGGTCACCACCAACTCCACCGCCTGCACCAACAGGTCGAGATCGTCACCGATGTCCTCGTCGGGCTTCTTCCTGGTCTCCTGCGCGGGGGCCAGCACGTCCTTGCGGAACTCCGGCTCGCGCTGGTCCTTGCAGAACTTCACGACGTCGGCGATCTCCCGCTCGGTGACCCAGGCGCCCTGGATGCGTACCGGCTTGGAGGCGCCCATCGGCAGGAAGAGCCCGTCACCGCGGCCGAGCAGCTTCTCCGCGCCCGGCTGGTCGAGGATGACCCGCGAATCGGCGAGCGAGGAGGTGGCGAACGCCAGCCGGGACGGCACGTTCGCCTTGATCAGACCGGTTACCACGTCGACCGAGGGCCGTTGGGTGGCCAGGACCAGGTGGATGCCGGCCGCACGGGCCAGCTGGGTGATCCGGACGACCGAGTCCTCCACGTCGCGCGGCGCGACCATCATCAGGTCGGCCAACTCGTCCACGATCACCAACAGGTACGGGTACGGGCGCATCTCCCGTTCGCTGCCCGGCGGGGCCTTGATCTCGCCGTTGCGGACCTTGCGGTTGAAGTCGTCGATGTGCCGGACCCCGTTGGCGGCGAGGTCGTCGTAGCGCATGTCCATCTCGCGGACCACCCAGTCCAGCGAGTCGGCCGCCTTCTTGGCATTTGTCACGATCGGGGTGACCAGGTGCGGGATGCCCTCGTAGCCGGTCATCTCGACCCGCTTCGGGTCGATCAGCAGCAGGCGTACCTCGTCCGGGGTGGCCCGGGTGAGGATCGAGACGAGAAGAGTGTTCAGGCACGAGCTCTTCCCGGCCCCGGTGGCCCCGGCGATGAGAATGTGCGGCATCTTCGCGAGGTTGGCCACCACGTAGCCGCCCTCGATGTCCTTGCCGAGCGCCACCACCATCGGATGGTGGTCGCTGGTCGCCGCACGAGAGCGCAGCACGTCGCCGAGGGCGACGTTCTCCGGGTCGGTGTTCGGGATCTCCACGCCGACCGCGCTCTTGCCCGGGATCGGGCTGAGGATCCGCACGTCCGGCGACTTCACCGCGTACGCGATGTTGCGGGAGAGCTGGGTGATCCGCTCGACCTTGACGCCGTGGCCCACCTCGACCTCGTAGCGGGTGACAGTGGGGCCACGCGTGAACCCGGTGACCGCGGCGTCCACGTCGAACTGGTCGAACACACCGGTCAGCGCGGCGATCACCTCGTCGTTGGCTTTGCTGCGCGTCTTCGCGGCGGCCCCGGCGCTGAGCATGTTGGCCGGTGGCAGTGTGTAGTCCCCGGCCAGTCCGGTCAACGCGAGCTGCTCGGCCCGCGTCGGCGCGGGCGAGTGCTCCGGCGGGTCGACCGGCGGCCGGCGGCTCGCCGGCACCTTCGCCGGAGACTTGCGCGGCAGCACCATGGTCTCCTGGAGGTCCACGCCGTCCAGGTCCTCGAAGTCGTCCGGGTCCACTGGCGGAGGCGTCCGCTTCGCCGGCCGCTTACGCGTCCGCTGGGCGGCCGGCTCGTCGGCTTCCTCGGCCTCCTCCGGTGCGGCGACCAGCCCGCCGGCCAACAGGCCCAGCCGCTCCGGGATCTTGTTGATCGGTGTCGCCGTCACCACGAGCAGACCGAAGAGCAGCAGCAGGATCAGCAGCGGCACCGCCACCCAGGCGGTGACCGCGCGCTCCAGCAGCCCACCGATGCCCGCGCCGACCAGCCCACCCGCGAAGTCGCGTTGCAGCGGGTTGGCCGGGGCCTGACCGATGTGGAGCAGCGCCGCGGTCGAGACGAGCAGTGAACTCCAGCCGATCAACCCGCGGCCCCGGTGCTCCGGATCGGCCGGCTGACGCATCAACCGCCAGGCCCCGATCATCAACAGCACCGGTACGACCACCGAGATCGCGCCCAGGAACAGCCGGATCGAGTCGGCCAGTCGCGCGCCCACCGGGCCCGCTCCGGAAAGCCAGAGCGCCACGGCGGTGAGCAGGGCGAACCCGAACATCAGCAGCCCGGCGCCGTCCCGGCGGTGCTCCGGGTCGAGGTCGCGGGCGGAGGCGGCCTGCCGACCGGCGGCCCGCACCGCCCAGCCCATCCCGTGTGCCACGCCCATCCACAGTGCGCCCACCGCACGGCCCACGTAGACAGCCGCGCCGGGCCGGGCCGGCACCGTACGGCGCCGGACCGGCGCCCGGGTCTTCTTCGCCGGTTGACGGGCACGACTGTTGGTGCCACCGCGCGGCGACGCGCCGCGCCGCCGGCTCGCCTGAGAGGTACGGCCCGCCATAGAGTCACGGTAACGGTG
This sequence comes from Micromonospora sp. NPDC005215, assembly GCF_040607915.1. Lineage (NCBI taxonomy): Bacteria > Bacillati > Actinomycetota > Actinomycetes > Micromonosporales > Micromonosporaceae > Micromonospora > Micromonospora sp. NPDC005215. Next base: position 63,136 of record NZ_JBEXHQ010000036.1, read on the forward strand.
GGGCCGGGCAGAACCCCGCTTTTCCGGGTCGTGTCCGCGCGTCGCAACACGAGCCCCGCCGCCAGTCGTGATATCCGCCTCAGAAGGGATGCCCCATGGCGTCGCCGGAAATCGAGGGCGATCCGGACGATCCGCTGGCCGGGCACCCGGGCGCGCTGCGCCCGCTGAGCGGTGAACTCGTCGCCGCGGTGCTCGCCGCCCGTGGCCGGCCCGTCAGCCTGACCCCAAACGGCGAACTGGTGGGTCGCTTCGACGACAACATGATCTGGTTCCTCCGCCTCGGTGGGGACGGCGAGCTGCTCCAGGTCCGCACGATGGTCACTCCCACCTTCGGAATCGAGCAGGTGCCCGCCCTGTACGCGTTCTGCAACTCGTGGAACCACGACCGACTCTGGCCCAAGGCGTTCGTGCACGTCGACGACGACGGTCGGGCCCGGGTCTACGGCGAGGTGGTCACCGACCTGGAACGCGGGGTGACCCCGCACCAACTCGACCAACTGCTCGACTGTGGCATCTCCACCGGCTGCCAGCTCGCCGTGGCGGTCCGTCGACTGCCCGGCGCGGTGCCGTCGTGACCGGCCGGGACGAGTTCACCGGCAGTCGCACCGACCGGGCAGGCCATCGCGACGCGCCACCCGCCGGTTCCGTCGACCGGGTCGCCGGGGGCACCCTGCCGGCCCTGACGGCCGCGCTCTCCGAGGCCCGGGACCTGCCCGACGGCCCGGCCCGGCAGGTGGCCCTGGAGCGGCTCGCCGAACGCGCCGACGCCACCGGGGACGTCCGGTCCGGGGTGGACGCACGGTTCGCGCTGATCGAGGCGTACCTGCTGCACGGGGAGCGGTGGCGTCTGGTCGAGCCGGTCCGGCGCTGCCGGGCCGCCGCCGACCACCGGCCCGAGCTGCTCACCGCCGTCGAGTCCGGGCTGCTGCTGCGCTACCAGCGGTACGCGGTGGAGGCGCTGCTCGGCACCCCGCGGGTCGGGCTGGACCAGACCCGTTCCCTGCTGCACGACCTGGCCCACCGGGTCGGCGCGGATGGTCCGGACACGCCAACCGTCGCGGAGCTGCACTGCCGGATCGCCGACCACCTGGGCGACGAACCCACCGCCCGCCACTGGTACGAGCGGTGGTGCGGCCGGCCGCCCGGCCCGGCCGGCGGCTGCCCGGGTTGCGCCCCGGCCCGGCGCGCGGAGCTGCTGGCCGGCTGGGGTGAGTGGCGAGCCGCGCTCGACGAGCTACCGGAGACCGACGGCGCCCCGGAGACCTGCACCGACCAGCCCGAACGGAATCTGGTCGCCAGTCTGCTGCCCGCCCTCCGGGCCGGCGAGCCACAGCGGGCCGCCGCGGCACACGTGCGGGCGTACCGCCGGCACCGGCACGAGCCCGCCGCGTTCCCGCACCTCGCCGCGCACCTGCGGTTCTGCGCCCTGGGCGGGCACCTGGAACGCGGGGTGACCATCCTGGCCGAGCAACTGCCCCGACTGGACCGGCCGACCGACGACCTCGCCGCCATGGAGTTCGCCGCGGCCGGGGCGTTGGTCTGCGGGCTGGCCGTGGCGGGCGGGCTGGGCGGGCGAACGGTGCCACGCCCGGCGTACGGCGAGCGGCCCGCCACCGAACCGGACGTGGCCACCCTCGGCGCGCTGCTGCTCGGCGTGGCCAACGACCTGGCCGGCAGCTTCGACGCCCGCAACGGCACCGGCCACCACTCCGGGCGGATGGCCGCCTGGCTCGCCGAGCGGCCGCTCGCGGCACCGGTCCCGCTACCCGCCGACGACGAGCCGGATGGGTACGTCGAGCCCGACGCCGACGGGTCCGACGAGGAGACCGGTTCGGGCGGGCGGGAGCTGATGGCGCTGACCCTCGACATGATCACCGCGGTGCTGGACCGGCGCGGCGACCGGTACCTGGTGGAGGAGGGCGACCGGGTCGTCGGCCGGTGGGATGGCGTGGTGATCCAGTTCCAGCGGGCCGGCGAACGCGGCGAGGTGCTGCACGCCCGGGCCATGGCCGCCCGCCGGCTGCCGGCGACCCGCCGCGCCGAGGCGTACGCCTTCTGTAATGCCTGGAACCACGACCGCTTACTGCCCAAGGCGTACGTGCACGACATCGGCGGGGAATTGGTGCTGGCCGGGGACGTGGCCACCGACCTGACCCACGGAGTGGCCCCGGCGCAGCTGACGGTGTTGGTGGACGCCGCCATCGCCACCGGCGTCGCCTACGCCGAGGCGGTCGCCGCGCTTCCCTGAGTCGCGAACAGGGCGGTTGGTTGCGATCCGGGGCGCGACCACCCCGCACGGGTCGGGCCGGCCGCCCACATCCACTGGGGGATGTCGGCGACCGGCCCGGTCACCAGTGTCAGACCTCGACGACGGTGGGCACGATCATCGGGCGACGACGGTACTTGTCGTTGACCCATCGCCCCACGGTCCGGCGGACGATCTGCTGGAGCTGGTGCGGGTCGGTGATGCCGTCCGCCGCGGCCCGGTTGAGCGCCTCGGTGACCAGCGGGACCACCGGGTTGAACGCCTCCGGGTCCTCGGAGAAGCCCTTCGCGGACAGCGTCGGGCCGGCGACCACCTTGCCGGTGACCGAGTCCACGACCACGGTGGTGGCGATGAAGCCGCCGTCACCGAGGATCCGCCGCTCGGTGAGCAGCGACTCGCTGACGTCACCGACGGCGAGGCCGTCCACGTAGACGTACCGGCTCTTCACGTGCCCGACCAGGCTGGCGCGGCCCTCGACCAGGTCGACCACGTCGCCGTCCTCGCAGATCACCACCCGGTCGGCGGCGACCCCGGACTCGATGCCGAGCCGGGCGTGGGCGCGCAGGTGACGCCACTCGCCGTGCACCGGCATCAGGTTGCTGGGCCGGACCACGTTGAGCAGGTAGAGCAGCTCCCCGGCGGGGGCGTGCCCGGAGACGTGCACCTTCGCCACGTCCTTGTGCACGACGACCGCGCCCGCCCGCGCCAGGCGGTTGATCACCCGGTACACCGAGGTCTCGTTGCCGGGCACCAGCGAGGACGCCAGCACGACGGTGTCGCCGGGCGCGATGGTGATGTGCCGGTGGTCGCCGCTGGCCATCCGACCCAGCGCGCTCATCGGTTCACCCTGCGAGCCGGTGGACATCAGCACGATCTCGTCCGGCGGCAGCGTGGTCGCCTCGTCGATGCTGATGACCAGGCCATTCGGGATGTTGAGCAGACCCAGATCCCGAGCGATACCCATGTTGCGGACCATGGACCGGCCGATCAGCGCGACCTTGCGGCCGTGCTCACCGGCGGAGTCGAAGACCTGCTGCACGCGGTGCACGTGCGAGGCGAACGAGGCCACGATGATGCGGCCCTTGGCCTTCGCGAAGATCGAGTCGAGCACCGGCCCGATTTCCCGCTCCGGGGTGACGAAGCCGGGGATCTCCGCGTTTGTGGAGTCGGACAGCAGCAGGTCGACGCCCTCGGCGCCGAGCCGGGCGAAGCCGGCCAGGTCGGTGATCCGGCCGTCCAGCGGCAACTGGTCCATCTTGAAGTCGCCGGTGTGCAGCACCAGACCGGCGGGGGTGCGGATGGCCACCGCGAGGGCGTCCGGGATCGAGTGGTTGACCGCGAAGAACTCGCACTCGAACGGGCCGAGCCGCTCCCGGCCGCCCTCCCGCACGGTCAGCGTGTACGGCTGGATCCGCCGCTCGGCCAACTTGGCCTCGACCAGCGCGAGGGTGAACTGTGAGCCGACCAGCGGGATGTCGGGTTTGTGGGCGAGCAGGTACGGCACCGCGCCGATGTGGTCCTCGTGGCCGTGGGTCAGCACGATCGCCTGGACGTCGGCAAGCCGGTCCAGGATCGGGCCGAAGTCGGGCAGGATCAGATCCACGCCCGGTTGCTCGACGTCGGGGAAGAGCACCCCGCAGTCGACGATCAGCAACTTGCCGTCGTACTCGAAGACGGTCATGTTCCGACCGATGGCGCCGAGCCCGCCGAGCGGGATGATCCGCAGGCCGCCTTCCGGCAGCGGCGGGGGTAGTTCCGCCTCGATGTGCGCCTCGGTCACGCGTCCACCTCATTCTGCGACGCCGTCACTCGGCGCCCATCGTGTCGTTCGTTCATTCGGGCAGCTCCAGGCCCGCTGCCGCGAAGTCCGCGCGCAGCTGGGCGATCTCGTCGGTGGTGGCGTCCACGAGCGGGGGGCGCACCGGGCCGGCCGGCAGGCCCAGCGATGCCAGGCCCGCCTTCACCAGGATGGCTCCCTGGGTGCGGAAGATGCCGGTGAACAGCGGCAGCAGCCGCCGGTGCAGGGCAAGCGCGGCCGGCATGTCCCCCGCGTCGTACGCCTCGATCATCTGTGCGGTCAGTGCCCCGGTGAAGTGTGTCGAGGTGCCGACCACGCCCACGCTGCCAACGGCCAGCGCCGGCAGGGTGAGGGCGTCCTCGCCGCAGTAGAAGGCGAGGGCGCTCCGGCTGGTCACCCAGCCGGTGGCGATCAGGTCGCTCTTGGCGTCCTTGACCGCGACGATCCGGCCGTGCTCGGCGAGCCGGACCAGCGTCTCGGTGTCGATCGGCACGCCGGAGCGGTGTGGGATGTCGTACAGCATCACTGGGAGGCCGGTGGCGTCGGCGACGGCGGTGAAGTGCCGCAGCAACCCGCTCTGCGGCGGCTTGTTGTAGTACGGGGTGACCACCAGCAGGCCGTGTGCACCCGCCTTCTCGGCGGCGGCGGCCAGCTCGATGGTGTGCCGGGTGTCGTTGGTGCCGACCCCGGCGACCACCTTGGCACGGTCCCCGACGGCCTCCACCACGGCCCGGATCAGGTGTTCCTTCTCCGCGTCGGTGGTGGTCGGCGACTCGCCGGTGGTGCCGTTGACCACCAGCGCATCGTTGCCCTGCTCGTCGACCAGGTGGCTCGCCAGCCGGGCGGCGCCGTCCAGGTCGAGCGAGCCGTCGGGGGTGAACGGGCTCACCATGGCGGTGAGCAGCCGGCCGAAGGGGCGGGACGCCGGTCGGGCGGCGGCGTCGAGGTGGTCGTGCGTCATACCCTCCAACCTAGCGGACGACCTGCCGCGGCCCGCCGGGGAAGGGCTCAGGACGCCTCGTGCGGGCTGGCCGCCACCTCGGTGCCGTCCGGCAGCGTGGAGATCACGAAGTCGGCGAACACGTTCGGGGCGACTCCCTGCAGCTGGCGCAGGCACTCCACGGCCAGCTCACGGATCTCCACATCGGCGTGCTCGGTGGCGCGCATCGCGATGAAGTGCCGCCAGGCCCGGTAGTTGCCGCTGACCACGATCCGGGTCTCGGTGGCGTTGGGCAGCACCGCCCGAGCGGCCTGCCGGGCCTGCTTGCGGCGCAGCGTCGGGTTCGGTTCGTCGGAGAAGCGCTGCTCAAGGCCCTCCAGCAACTCGGTGTACGCCTGGACGCTCGCCTCGGCGGCCGCCACGAACTTCTTGTGCAGCTCCGGGTCGTCGGCGATGACCGCCGGCTCGACCATTGCCGCGTCCCGTTCCGGGACGTAGCGCTGGGACAACTGGGAGTACGAGAAGTGCCGGTGCCGGATCAGCTCGTGGGTGAAGGAGCGGGACACCCCGGTGAAGTAGAAGGTGACCGACCCGTGCTCCAGCACCGACAGGTGCCCGACGTCGAGGATGTGCGCCAGGTAGCCGGCGTTGGTGGCGGTCGCCGGGTTCGGCTTCTTCCAGGATTGGTAACAGGCCCGGCCGGCGAATTCGGCGAGCGCCTGGCCACCCTCCGCATCGGTCGACCACGGCACGTCGTCCGGGGCCGCGAACTGGGTCCACGCGATCAACTTGACCTGGGGCTGCACCATCTCCGGCATTCCTGGGACTGTAGTGGCCGTCGGTCCCGAGCCCAACTCGGGCTCGCGGTGCAGAAACCGCCCAGCTACCACCAAATCAGCGACGCCTTCCGAAGACCGGGGCCATAGGTGTCCAAGATCTCGACGATGCGGCCGCCGGCCCCCTGGTGCCTCTCCGGTTGCCTGTAGAGCTGCCCCAAATCTGGGGCAGGCGTCCCCGAGGGCAGGCGTCGCACCGGACGCCGGTCCGGGGCAGGCGTCGCACCGGAGGCCGGTCCGGGGCAGGCGTCCCAGGGGCAGGCGTCGCGCCGGAGGCGGATCCGGGGCCCGCGCCCCACAACTGGGGCAGCTCTACAGGGAGACGGCAAGGTCCTGCCCTGCCGTCGGAGGAGCCGTGCTGGCCTGCACGACGACGGTTGACGCCCTCGGGAGCCCGGAGTGCGGGCGGGTCAGACGTAGAGCGAGGTGAACGGCGCCCAGGGCAGATTGCGCAGCACCGAGAAGGCGAGCCACACGCCCAGGAACCCGACGATGACCTTCGAGCTGATCTGCAGCTCCGGCAGTCGCCAACCGAACGCCTGGTTGCCCGCCCAGGCCACGAAGAGGTACGCGAGGAACGGCAGCGCGAAGATGAACAGGAAGTGGTGCCGGGCAGCGGCCGGCAGGTCGCCGTGCAGCACGTACCAGAGTGCGCGAGTGCCGCCACAGCCTGGGCAGTCCAGCCCGGTGGTGAGTTTGAGCAGACAGGTGGGCGCGGCGTCCGGGGTGGCGTCGGCCGGGTCGCTGAGCAGCGCGTAACCCATGCCCGCGGCGACGCAGCCGACTGCGGCCAGCGGCACCGCCCAGCGGGGTGAACGCTCGTAGAGTCGCAGCACGAACCGGGTGAGCCGGTCCGGCTCGGGCGCCGGATAGCCACCCGGCGGGGTCGTCGGCCAACCACCCGGACCGACGCCACCCGGACCAACGTCAGCCGGACCAACGCCCGCCGGACCAACGCCAGCCGGGTCAGCCGGCACGGTGTGCACCGCCCCGGGGGCGGGCTGCGGCTGGTCGACCGGACCGGGAACGCTCGTCACGCGCTCACGGTACACCGGACACGCCGGCCAACGCGGCGGTGAGCGGACCGGCCAGGTCGCCGGCCAGCGGCGGCGCCACCGCGTCCAGGCCGAGCCAGCCGGCCAGCCGGTGCAGCTCGGCGGCGAGCGCCACCGCGGTCTCCGCCGGGTCGGCGCCGGGCTCGATCCAGGCGGCCGGCACCAGCAGCACCCCGCCCTTGCGGTCGGCCTTCAGGTCGACCCGGGCGGTGAACCGGTCGCCCTGCAGGAAGGGCAACACGTAGTAGCCGTAGACCCGTTGCGGCGAGGGGACATAGATCTCGATCCGGTAGGTGAAGCCGAACAGCCGCTCGGTGCGGGCCCGTTCCCAGATCAGCGGGTCGAAGGGGCTGACAAGTGTGTTGCCGCGAATCCAACGGGGCAGCCGGGCGGACGCGTGCAGCCAGGCCGGCTGACGCCAGCCGGCTACGGTGACCGGCACCAGCTCACCGGCCTCGGCCAGCTCGGCGACGGCCTGCCGGGCGCCGGCCAGCGGCAGCCGGAAGTAGTCGCGCAACTCCGGCTCGGCGGCCACCCCGAGCGACCGCGCGGCAAGGGCCACCAGCGTGCGGTACGCCTCGGCGTCGGTCGGGGTGGGCGCGGCCAGCACCGTCGCGGGCAGCACCCGCTCGGGCAGGTCGTAGCGGCGGGCGAAGGAGGTGCTGCGTTCCGCGGCGGCCACCTCACCGGCCCAGAAGAGGAACTCCAGGGCCCGCTTGACCGCCGACCAGTTCCACCCCCAGTTGCCGGTCTCCCGCGGTGCGTCGTGCTCGATCTCGGCAGCGGTCAGTGGGCCGCGGGCAGCCACCTCGTCGCGAACCCAGGCGACCAGCTCCGGCTGCTCCAGGGCGATCCGCCGCATGCCACCCCAGGATTCACTCTGCGCCCGAGCCATCCGCCAGCGCAGCATCGGGTGCAGCTCGACCGGAACCAACGACGCCTCGTGGCCCCAGTATTCGAACAGCTCCCGCGGGCGCCGGTAGGCAGCCTGGTCGAGCAGCGTGGTCGGGTAGGGCCCGAGCCGGCTGTAGAGCGGCAGGTAGTGCGCGCGTTGCAGCACGTTGACCGAGTCCATCTGGATCAGATTGACCCGGTCGAGCACCCGACGCAGGTGCCGGCGGGTGGGCACGCCGGCGGGCGCCGGGTCGGCGAAGCCCTGAGCGGCGAGCGCCACCCGACGAGCCTGGGCGAGCGAGAGTGATTCCGGTGCGGCCATCGTCGGCGACCTTAATTCATCGGTACGACGCCGGTGCGGGAAGCTGGACGCGACGACCAACGGGGCATAGAACGGTGCAATGCTGACCATCCGTCGGGAGGAGCCGGACGACGCCGAGGCGGTCGCCCGGGTGCACGTACACGGCTGGCAGGCGGGCTACGCCGGCTTCATGCCAGACGAGGTGCTGGACCGGCTGAACGTGGCGGCCTGGGCGCAGCGCCGCCGCGACCTCGGCACCGCCGACCCGGACCATCCGTTCACCACAGTGCTCGGCGAGGTGGACGGGCTGGTCGTCGGCTTCACCACCTTCGGGCCGTACCGCCGCGACCAGGACCGGGACGACCTGGACCCGACGGTCGGCGAGGTGGTGGCGCTGTACGTGGAGCCGGCGCACTGGGGGGACGGGAGCGCCGCCGCGCTCCTGGCCGCCGCTCGGGCCGGGCTCGCCGAGCGGGGCTGGCGCGGGTACCGGGCGTGGGTGCTGGCGGACAACCAGCGGGCCCGCCGGTTCTGCGCGCGGGCCGGGCTGTCAGCGGACGGTGAGCGGTCGACCTACCATGTGCCGCTCGCCGGTGGGCAGCCCCCGGTCAGTCTGGTCGAGCTGCGGTACGCCGGAGTCCTCGACAACTGACCCGGGCGGGGTCAGCCAGCCGCGGATCGGCAGGAAGGCCAGCAGCGCGAGGCTGATCCACACGTAGGCGTTGCTGCCCAGGAAGCCGTCCAGGCCGGTGAAGTCCTTCTCCCACACCCAGACGGTCCTGCTGATCAGCAGCGCGTACCCGATGGTCGCGGCGACCAGCAGGACCCGCCGACGGCGGCCGGCCGGCGCGGCCATCGCGTTGTCGACAAGCAGGATCAGCGCGGGCAGCAGCCAGACCAGGTGGTGTACCCAGGTGACCGGGCTGACCAGGCACATCACCGCGCCGGTCAACGCCAGGCCGGTCGCCTCGTCACCGGCCCGGACGGCGAGCCGGGACCGCCAGGCCCAGAGCGCCAGGGTGCCGAGCACCAGCAGCAGCCACAGCAGGGTGCTCGGGTGCTCCGGGTCGAGTCGGGCGACCACCCCGCGCAGCGACTGGTTGGAGACGAAGGCCAACTCCCCCACCCGTCCGGTGTTCCACAGCGCTTCGGTCCAGAACTCGCGGGACGCGTCCGGGAAGAGCGCACCGGCCAGCAGCGACACCCCGGCGGCCGTCCCGCAGGCGGTGAGCGCGGCCCGCCATCGCCCGGTCACCAGCAGGTAGACGATGAAGACGCCCGGGGTCAGTTTGATCGCGGTGGCGAGCCCGATGCCCACCCCGGCCCATCGGTTGCCGGCCGGCAGCAGCCGCAGCAGATCCACCGCCACCAGGAAGAGCAGCAGCGTGTTGACCTGGCCGAAGTTGACCGTCTCCCGCATCGGCTCGAACGCGGCGGCCAGGCAGAGCGCCACCGCGAGGGCGAACCACCGGGTCCAGCCGGCCCGGCGGGCGATCGGGTCGACCAGCCACCAGATCAGCACCGTGGTGGTGGCCACGCTGGCGAGCACGCTCACCACGATCGCGGCCGACCACGGCAGGTACGCCATCGGCAGCATCACGAGCGCGGCGAACGGCGGATAGGTGAAGCCGTACTGGGTGCCCGGCTTGAGGTAGTCGTAGATCTCCCCGCCGTCGTGTGCCCACCAGGTCAACGCGCCGTAGTAGACCTTCAGGTCGAAGAAGCCGTGCCGAACGGCGGCGACGGCGAGGAACGCGGTGACCGCCGCGGCGAGCACCACCACCCCGACGACCTGCCCGGTCGTCCTCCTGGCACCCTGCGCCACCGTCGCCTCCCTCGCCCTGCGTAGGCTTCCGTCCCATGGCTCTCGGGTACGTCCGCCCGGCGCGTCCCGAGGACGCCGGCGAGATCGCACGCATCCAACTCGCGACCTGGCGGGTCGCGTACCGCCGGATCCTGCCTCGGCACGTGCTCGACAACCTGGACGAGGCGTTCCTCGCCCGGCGGTGGAGCGCCGCGGTGCTGGAGCCGCCCTCGGGCGCGCACCGGGTGCTGGTCGCCGTCGAACAGGCCGAGCAATCGTATCTGGTGGGGTTCGCCGCCTCCGGCCCGGCCGACGGCGAGGCGTTGGCCCCGGGTGAGCCGGCCGGCGCGCTCGGCCCGGACGTGGCGGCGGTGACCGATCTGCTGGTGGAGCCACGGTGGGGTCGGCGGGGGCACGGCAGTCGGCTGCTCGCCGCAGCTGTCGACCTGTGGCGGGAGGACGGCCTGAGCCGGGCGGTGGCCTGGGCGTTCGAGGGCGACGAGGCGACCCGCGCGTTCCTGACCAGCACCGGCTGGGAGCCCGACGGCGCGGCCCGGGCGCTGGACGTCGACGACATGCTGGTGCCGCAGGTGCGCCTGCACGTGGCGGTGCCGACCGAGAAGGTGCCGACCGAGTGAGCCGGTGTGGCGGCCCGGCCGGGCGGGAGATCGTGCCGATGCTCCAGGCGATGACCACCAGCCGGGGCTCGATGTGCACCATCCACGCCCGCACGGCCTCCGGGGTGGGCGAACGGA
>NZ_JBEXHQ010000037.1:0-73522 GCF_040607915.1 Micromonospora sp. NPDC005215
CCCTGCACCTCGGCGTGCTCGCCCTCGATCTGCTCACGCCGCTCCCGCAGCGCCGTCTCGTCGGCCCGACCTGGCGGCAGCCCGCAGCCCCGCCTTTGGTGAGAAGTTCCGGCCCGGCTCAGTCGGCCGCCGGCTGCTCGGCGACGAGCAGCACCCGGCGCAGCAGGTCGGCGAGGTGTCGCCGCTCGGTCGCCGTGAGCGCGCCGAGCAACCGGTGCTCCTCCCCGCCCTGGATCTCCATCGCCCCGCGCCACGCCGCCTGCCCCGCGTCGGTGAGCTCCACATCCACCCGCCGACGGTCGACAGTGGACGGAATGCGGCGCACGAAACCTCGCCGCAGCAGGGCGTCCACCCGCGCGGTGATCGAGGCGGGGGCCATCGCGAGGTCCGCGGCGAGGTCCGAGGGCGCCGCCCGGCCGCGGCGGCCGGCCAGGGCGTGCAGGGTGTCGTACTCGTGGGCCGGCAGGTCGAGATCGACCAGGACCCGTTCCTTGACCGAACGCAGGTGCCGGGTCAGCTTGATCATCCTGGTCACCGCGCCCTCGACGTCCGCGTCGAGGTCGGGCACCACGGGAAGCCAGCGCTCGATGTGCCGGTCGGCGTCATCCGGAGTGATGGTCACCGCACCAGCTTACCTCAGCGTCGAAATATTCATTGCCGAAAGGTTCGGTGTCGAAGTATGTTGTGGTCATGGCTCACCCCCTGCGCATCCCCTCCTTCCGGCTGCTGTTCCTGGGTCGTACCGTCTCGGCTCTCGGCGAGGCGGTGGTGCCCGCCGCTCTGGCCCTGGCCGTGCTGCGGGCCACCGGCTCCACCGGGGCGCTGGCCGTGGTCCTCGCGGCGGCGATGATCCCGCGACTGCTCCTGCTGCCGCTGGGTGGTGTCGTGGCCGACCGGTTCGACGCGCGCCGGGTCGCCATGCTGGCCGACCTGGTCCGCTGTGCGACACAGCTCGCCGTCGGCGTGGAGCTGCTCGGCAGCGACCCGTCGCTGACCACAGTTGTCGTGGCGTCCGCGCTCGGCGGCACCGCGTCGGCGTTCGCCATTCCGACCGCGTCTCCACTGGTCGCCGGCACCGTCGAGCCGGCCGACCGGCAGCGGGCCAACGCCCTGATGGGGATGACCGCCAACACCAGTCGCCTCGCCGGGCCGGCGTTGGCCGGCGCGCTGATCTGGGCCGCCGGACCCGGCTGGGCGTTCATCCTCGACAGCGCGTCGTTCGCGCTCAGCGCCCTCCTGCTGGCGCTGCTGCGGGTCCGCCACGTGCCGGTGCCCCGCCGTTCCGTGCTCGCCGACCTGCGGCACGGCCTCGGGGAGGTGCGCGCCCGGGACTGGTTCTGGACCAGCCTGCTCGGGCACGGCGTGTGGAACGGCGCCGCCGCAGTGCTGATGACCCTCGGCCCGGCCGTCGCCATCGACCGCCTCGGCGGTGAGACGACCTGGGTGCTGCTGTTGCAGGCTGGCGCGATCGGGATGCTCATCGGCTCGCTGCTGGCCGGGCGGGTCCGCCTGCGGCGACCGGTGCTGCTGGCCAACCTCGGGCTGGCCAGCTACGCCGCGCCCCTGTTCCTGCTCGCCGTCGCCGCGCCCGCCCCTGCGGTGATCGTCTCCTACGCGGTGGCGCTGACTGCTCTCGGTTACTTCAACCCGGTCTGGGAGACCGTCGTGCAGCACCATTTCCCACCGGAGGTGCTGGCCCGCGTCACCTCGTACGACTGGTTGGTCTCACTGGGCGCCATGCCGCTGGGATACGCGCTGGCGCCACTGGCCGCCGACGCGTTCGGCGCGCCCGTCCCGCTGGCCGTCGCCGGCCTGCTGGTGCTCGTCTCCTGCGCGGGCACCTCACTCGTCCCCGCCGTGCGCCGGCTCACCTGGCCGACCACCCCGCAGCCGCAGGCGGCCGAACCCGCCGCTGTCCGCTGATCCGGGTCGTGCGCGGTGACCGCCCCACGCAAAAGGCCCCCGACCAGCGCCGGGAGCCTGCTTACGGGGTGGTCGGTCAGCCGGCGTCGCGGGTCATCGCGACGAAGCCACGCCACGACTGCGGGCTGAAGGTCAGCGTGCCGCCGTCGCGATCCTTCGTGTCACGCACGAGGACCACCCCCGGGAGGTTGTCGGCGACCTCGACACAGTCACCGCCGTTGCCGCCGCTCTTCGTGCTCTTACGCCACCGCGCACCGCTCATGTCCATGATGCTGCCGCTTCTCTGAGAAGGTCCAGGGAACGCCCTCGGGGCAGTGCCTCTCCGCGAATACGCTCCCACCGTCGTTCCAGGTTAACAAGCTCCGATGCCTGGTCGAGGATCTGAGCCTGTGCCGGGCCGTCGACGTGCGCGACCCGCGACCCGTCCGGCATGTCGGCGATGGTGAAAGGGCCGTCCAAACCGGGATAGCTGGGCGCGTCCGCCGGAACGATGTGGAGCTGGACGCTGCCCGTCTCGGCGTGCCCGAGCAGGCGGGCGAGTTGCGCCGCCATCAGGGCCCGGTCGTCGCCCACACGTCGCCGGAGCACCGCCTCGTCCAGCACGGCGATCAGCAGTGGTCCACTGTCCCGGGTGAGGATCGCCTGCCGGCCGATCCGAGCCTCGGCGAACTCCCCGACCGCGTCCGGTCTCAGCACCCCACCCGCCAGGGTCGCCCGCGCGTACGCCTCCGTCTGCAACAACCCGGGCACCCAGGCCAGTTGAAACGATCGCAGCGTCACCGCCTCGCGTTCGATATCGACCCACGGCCGGAACCACACCGGCTCGCGACGACGCACGACGTCCGGCCAAAGCGCGTCGGTGTCCTTTGCCAGCAACTCCGCGACGGTCGAGCGGTGACGGCTCTGCGGAATGTGGCCCGGGTTTGCCCATCTCGCGACGGTCTTCGGGTGCACGCCGATGCGACCTGCCAGGCTCTCGGCGGTGTGACCCGCCTCGGCGAGCGCCGCAACAAAGGCGTGGTTCATGCCGCCCCTCCCCTGGAACAAACCAACCGTCCGAAGAAGATTACACAACGCTGTGTGATTGTCCAGCAACCCTCGGCAAGGTGCTGTGTAGACGGCGTGGCCGGCAGGGACCCGAACCCGGCGGACGCGTTCGTAGCGGGGCCGCCCCGACGGGGCGGCCCCTTCCCAACGCCCAGTCAAGGGGGGACATCGATGCCAGCCGAGGAAGCCGGGCCAGCGCAGCCGACAGCCACCGGAGCCGCGATGACCGGCACACTGCGGGCCGGGGACGTGATCCTCCTGACCGCCGCCGCCAGTGTCCAGTTCCAGAAACCGATAGTCGTCCGGGTCATCCGCGAGTTACCCGACCGGCACACCTACCACGGTTGGCTCTGGCTCGACGCCTACGAGCTGAACCCGAAGGGCGAAGCGATCGCCCGGCGCGAGTTGTTCGTCATGCGTGCGGGCGTACAGATCCAGGTGTTGTCCCCGCGCCGCGCCGACGAGACCCGCCGGCCCGCACCGGTCCGGCGTTCCGGTCCGGTGGGGGTCGGCTGATGCCCCAGCGCCCTAAACACTCCCCGCTGCGGCCGTCGTGGCGCTGCCGGGTCTGCGGCATCCGGTGGCCGTGTTCCGCCGCGAAGCTGCGCCTCCTCGGCGAGTACCGCGAGGATCGGCCGGGCCTGTTGGCCCACCTGGCAGAGCTTCAGGAAGCAGCAGAAGCCGACCTCACCACGCTCAACCCGGGCGTCGCGTCGCCCGACCTCACCCCGCGCTTCGTCGGCTGGGCCGAAGCCCGCTGAGCCGTCCGGCCGACGACGGAGCGCGACCAAGCCCGCCGATCAGGTCGGGCCGTCGGTGCGCAGCCGCGCGTGCCGGTGCATGTCGTGCCAGCCGTCGGCGTGGCGCACCGACCCGCGGGCAACGCCCTCCTCGGTGAAGCCGGCCCGCGCGGCCACCCGGCAGGACGCCGCGTTGCCGGTTGAGTGCTCCAGGGCCAGCCGGTGCAACCCGGCTCGGGTGAAACTCCACCTGGTCAGGGCGAGCAGCGCCTCGGCGGCGATGCCCCGCCCGCGTGCGGCGGGCACCACCCAGTACGACACCTGCGCCGACGCCTCGGTCAGCAGCACGTCGCGCAACCCCACCTGACCGATGGGCCGGTCGTCGGCGTCAACGACGGCCCAACTGGCGGCTGTCTCGTCACGCCAACGGTCGGCCCACTGCGCGGTCCACGCCCGCGCCTCGTCGTCAGTGTCCAGACGACGGACGTGCCACCGCTGGATCTGCGGACAGTCGAAGGCGGCCCGGACGGCCGGAGCGTCGTCGTCGCGCCACGGCCGCAGCGCCAGCCCGGGGCGTACCGGAAGGTGGGGTTGCTCCTGGGCGGCGAGGCCCCCGGCGGGCAGGGCCGGCGTGACGAGCAGCGGCATTCGCCCATTATCGAGCCGACGGCCTCACTCCCCGGTCGGGCCCCCGGCGAGTTCGGCGACCACGTCGAGGTGACCGAGGTGGCGGGCGTACTCCTGCACCAGGTGGAACAACACCCGCTCCAGCGACGCCGGGGCCGCGCCGTTCCACCGCGGCCCCGGCGCGCCGACCTCCGCCAGGTCGTGCGCCGTCACCACCGCCGTGGTGTGCGCGCCCTGCGCTCGCAGCGCCGCCACCAGGTCCTCCCGCGTCTCGTCGGGGGCGACATACCAGCGGTCCTCGCGGCGGTCGCCCCACGGCTCGGCGACGTCCCGGCCCTGGAAACCCCACTCGATCCAGCGCCGCTCGACGTGGCGCAGGTGCGTGAGCAGCTCCAACGGGGTCCACCCGGACGGCAGCCGACTGTGCCGCAGCTCCGACTCGGCCAACGCCGACACCCTGGCCACAGTGGACTCGCGGAAGTAGTCCAGGTAGCGCAGGAAGACCTCGGTGCGGCTGCCGGCCGGGGCGGTGGGCTCGGGAAAGGCAATCACGACGTGGTCGGCAGGTCCCGGGCGCGCTGGCGTACACCCGCCCCGCCGTACGGGTAGTCACCCACCAGCGGGGCGCTCGCCTCGTCCAGCAGCCGCATCTGCTCGGCGTCGAGGACCAGGTCGGCGGCGGTCAGGTTGTCGTCGAGCTGCTCGGTGGTACGCGCGCCGAGGATCACCGAGGTGACCGCCGGTCGAGCCGCCAGCCAGGCCAACGCCACCGCCGACAGGGACACGCCACGGTCCCCGGCGACCTGGCGTACCGCGTCGAGCACCCGCCAGGTGCGCTCCTCGGCGTTCCGACCGGCGTACGCCTCGACGCCGCGCTGCGGGTTCTCACCGAGCCGGGTCGCGCCGGTGGGCGTGCTGTCACGCTGGTACTTGCCGGTCAGCCAGCCGCCACCCAGCGGCGACCACGGCAGGATGCCGATGCCCTCGTTCTCGCAGACCGGCACCAGCTCGAACTCGATCTCCCGGGCCAGCAGGTTGTACTGCGGTTGCAGGGTCACGATCGGGGTGAGGTTGAGGTGCTGGGTGAGCAGGGCCGCCTTCTGCAACTGCCAACCGGTGAAGTTGCTGACCCCGGCGTAGCGGATCTTGCCCGCGCGCACCGCGTCGTCGAAGAACCGCAGCGTCTCCGGCAGCGGGGTCAGCGGATCCCAGGCGTGCGCCTGGTACAGGTCCACGGCCTCGACGCCGAGGCGGCGCAGGCTGGCGTCCAGGGCGCGGGTGAGATGCACCCGGGACAGGCCGGCGTCGTTCGCCCGCGGACCCATCGGGAACCGCCCCTTGGTGGCGATCACCAGTCGGTCGCGCAGGTCGGGCCGGCTACGCAGCCAGCGCCCCACGATGTCCTCGGAGACACCGGTGGAGTAGACGTCAGCGGTGTCGACGAAGGTGCCACCGGCCTCGACGAACCGGTCCAGTTGGGCGAAGCTGCCGGCCTCGTCGGTCTCCGCGCCGAAGGTCATCGTGCCCAGGCAGAGGGTCGACACCACAGTGCCGGTGGCGCCCAGAGTGCGATAGCGCATATCGTCCTTTCGGTCCGAGTGACAAAGCCGATCTTCGCACCCGGTTGGGCCACCCGCACACGGAGGCCGCCGGGCCCCGGCACGGGCACCCGCGCCGCCACGTCGCCGGTCATCATGAGCGGGTGAGCGAGCCCGCGATCGACATCGACCGACCGCAGCAGCCAACCCAGTCGCCACCGCCGGCGCAGCCGCCGGAGCCGGGTTCGCCCTCCCGCGGCCCGTGGTTGGTCGCCGCCGCGACGACCGTGACGTTGCTGCTGCTCGCCGGTCGCTACGGCTATCACCGCGACGAGTTGTACTTCCTGCTCGCCGGCCGACACCTCGACTGGGGCTACGTCGACCAGGGCCCGCTGGTGCCGGCGCTGGCCCGGCTGCTCGACACGATCGCCCCGGGCAACCTGGTGGCGCTGCGTACCCCGTCGGCGGTGCTGGCCGGCGTCGCTGTGCTGCTGGTCGCCGCCCTCGCTGGCGAATTGGGCGGCGGCCGGAGCGCACAGATCGTCGCTGCGGTGCTGGCCGCGTTGTCCGGCATCGTGCTCGCCAGCGGGCACCTGCTCAGCACCACCACCGTCGACCTGGTGGTCTGGCTGGTCGCGGCGTGTTGTGCCGTGCGGCTGCTGCGCACCGGTGACAGTCGCTGGGCGCTGGGCATCGGGTTGGCGCTCGGTGTGGGCATGCTCAGCAAGCTGCTGCCGGCGCTGCTGGCCGTGGGCCTGATCGGCGGGGTGCTCATCGCCGGGCCCCGTCGGCTGCTGCGCGACCGCTGGGTGCTCGCGGCCGCCGGGATCGCCGTGCTGCTTGCCGCGCCGAACCTGATCTGGCAGGCGGCGCACGGCTTTCCGCAGCTCGGCGTGGCGGCCTCCATCGCCGACGGCGACAGCTCCTACAGTGGCCGCCTCGACGCGTTGACCCTCCAGTTCGTCATCATCAGCCCGTTCGCCGTACCCATCTGGATCGCCGGTCTCGTCGCGCTGCTGCGCCGACCGGCGTGGCGGGCGTACCGGGCGATGGGCTGGGCCTGGTTGGTGGTGGTCGGCATCGTGCTGATCGCCGGTGGCAAGGGCTACTACGACGCGCCGCTGCTGCTGGTGCTGACCGCCGCTGGCGCGGTGGTGACCGTCGGGTGGGCGGCGCGCGGGTCGGTCCGGCTGCGTCGGGGGCTGCTCGCGCTGGGCGCGGTGCCGTTCCTGCTACCCACCATCGTGCTGCTGCTGCCGGTGCTGCCGGCCGAGCGGTTGCCCGGTTTCGTGGTCGACGTCAACTACGACGCCGGCGAGACGATCGGCTGGCCGGCGTTCGCCGACTCGGTCGCCGCCGTCCATCGTGGGCTGCCGCCGGAGGAACGCTCCCGGGCGGTCATCCTGACCGGCAACTACGGCGAGGCCGGCGCGCTGGCCCGCTACGGTCCGGTCCGTGAGCTGCCCCGGGCATACTCCGGGCACAACAGCATGGTCAGCTTCGGCCAGCCGCCCGCCGACGCGGACGTGGTCATCGCCGTCGGCTGGGAGCGCCCCGACCAGCTCACCACCTGGTTCGACGAGTGCACGCTCGCGGGGCGGGTGGACCAGCGGGTCGAGGTGGACAACGACGAGAACGGCGGCCCGATCCACGTGTGCCGGGGGCTGCGGCGTCCGTGGGCGCAGATCTGGGACACCGAGGTACGCCACACCGGCTGACGATGGTCAGCTGGCTCCGCTGGTCAGCCAGGTCTGGATGCCGGCCAGGGCCTCGGGGCCGGAGTTGGCGTCGACGTCGCGGGCGAGGTCGGCGATCGTGACCGCGCCGAGCGCCTGACGCCACGCGTCCTCGGCGGCCCACATCGCGCGGGCGACCGGGCACGGCGTGGTGCAGGAGTCGGCCGGGGTCGCGAAGGGGCCGCGCTGGCGGATCTCCGTGCAGACGAAGGTCGGGCCGGGGCCGTCGACGGCCCGGACCACGTCGAGCAGGGTGATGCTCTCCGGCGCACGGGTCAGGACGTAGCCGCCCGACTTGCCCTGCACCGAGTGGATCAGGCCGGCGCGGGCCAGCGACTGGAGCTGCTTGGCGAGGTAGCTGCTGGAGACGTCGTGCAGCTCCGCCAACTTGGCCGCCGCGACGGGTGCGCTGCTGGCGGTGAGCACCACGCAGCAGTGCAGCGCCCACTCGACCCCGCCGGACATCTTCATGCGCTCACCCTAGCCACCCCGCTACTCGGACTAATTGTGTCCGAGTATAGTTCCCGGACAAGAGAGGTCCGAGTTTGTCTCGCGTCAGCGACCGGACCGCACAACCAGGGGAAGGTGCATGGGCATGAAGATCGCCGTACTGGGTGGGACCGGGCTCATCGGGTCGCAGGTCGTCAAGATCTTGCAGGCCGCGGGTCACGAGGCGGTGCCGCTCTCGCCGTCCACCGGGGTGGACCTGCTCACCGGGCAGGGCCTGTCCGACGGGCTCACCGGCGCCGAGGTCGTCGTCAACCTGACGAACTCGCCGACCTTCGACGACGCCTCCCCCGCCTTCTTCCAGACGACCATGGACAACCTCCTCGCCGCGGCCGGTCGCGCGGGCGTCGGCCACGCCGTGGTGCTCTCCATCGTCGGCGTCGACCAGGTGCCCGACCTGGCCTACTACCGCGCCAAGGTCCTCCAGGAGGACATCCTCAAGGCCGGTCCCGTCCCGTACTCGATCGTCCGCGCCACCCAGTTCTTCGAGTTCGTCGAGGCGATCCTGTCGTGGACAGCCGACGACACCACCGTCCGCCTACCCAGCGCCCCCGTGCAGCCCATGGCCGCGGCCGACGTGGCGCAGGCCGTCGCCGAGGTCAGCATGGGCGCACCCCTGCGCGGTGTCCGCAACGTCGCCGGCCCCGACGTCTTCGCCCTCGACGAGCTGGGGCGGATCACGCTCGCCGCGCGCGGTGACCAGCGCACCGTCACCACCGACGACAGCGCCGGCATGTTCGCCGCCATACCCGGAGCGGCTCTCCTCGCCGCCGAGGACGCCGTCATCGCGCCCACCACGTACCGGGAGTGGCTCAACCGTCAGGGCTGAGGTGCCCACCGGCCCGCACGCCGCCGTGGCGGTCGAGCACCACGGCGGCGTGCGGGCGCGGTCGGCAGGTCGATCAACGGCGCACCCGAAAGCGCAGGTGAAGCACCCGGTTGCCCTGAATCACCACGTCAGGATCCTCCAACAGGTGCTGCGCGTCGACCGACCCGAAGTAGCGCTTGCCGGACCCGAACACGACGGGTACGACGTCCATGCGCACCTCGTCGATCAGGCCCGCGGCAAGCACCTGGCCACCGACGTCGCCGGCGGCGACCTCGACCACGCGGTCACCCGCAAGCTGCTGCGCCTTGGCCACGGCTGCCTCGACCCCGTCGACGAAGTGAAACGGCGCCTCGGGGTCCCAGCCCTCGGGCGCCGGCCGGTGCGTCACGACGACCACGTGGTCGACCCCGCCCGGAGGCTTCCCGTCCCAGCCGTCCGTCATGTCGAAGACGTGGCGGCCGGCGACTGTCGCTCCGATCTGGTCCCAGTACGGCCGGGTGTAGTCGTAGGACGTCTGCGACACCTTCAACACGCCACTCTCGTCCAACGGGACGTCACCGCTGAGCAACCAGTCGAACAGCGGTCCGGGCTGGTCGTTCTCGTCCGCGACGAAGCCGTCCACCGACACCGAGCTGTACATGACCACCTTGCCCACGGGGCGCTCCTCTGTTTTGGGGTGCCCCCAAATTAGCGTGTCGTGAACTGTCGCTCCTGTAAGAAATCAATCCGCCGGCAGCGGCCAGCCGTCCATCGCGTGGCCGGGATGTTCGCGCATGAACCGCCGCCGGACTTCGACGTACCGGGTCGGCGTGAGCCCGGTGAACGCCCGGAACTCGTGGCCGAAGTGGGCCTGGTCGAAGTAGCCTGCGCCACCGGCGAGGTCGCCCCAGTCGACCGGTCCGGCGGGGTTGATCGCGAACACGGTGGCGGTGAAGCGGTGGGTGCGGGCCAGCCGCTTCGGCGTGACGCCGATGAGTTCCTTGAACCGCTGTGCCAGATGAGTGCTGCTGACACCGGCTGCCACGCTCAGGTCGCCGATCGCCACCGCCCCGCTGGTCGCCGCGATGACGCTGCTCGTATGGCGGACCAGCCCCAGGCCGGTGGTCTCGCAGAGCCGTCGCATCAGCTCCTCCTCGAGCAGCGTCAGCATCTCGTGCGGTCCGTCCGCCGTGGCCAGCCGGTCCCGCAGCTCAGCAACGGCGGGCCGGCCCCAAACCTGTTCTATCGTCACCGGCCGGTCACACAGCTCGGCCGCGGGCATCGGCAGGAACGGCGCCAGCCCCCACGGCTTGACGTGCACGCCGACGGACCGGGTCCGCAGTGGGTAGCCGAACTCCCACGCGCGGGTGGGCGTGGTGACCACGCAGCCGTCGGCGTACTCGACTGTCTCGATGTCGGTGCCGCCGCGAATGCGAAAGGGCGGCCCGAGGTTGACGATGAGCAGCGCCGACGGCGCGGGCGGCAGCGTCAACCGGGCGTACGGCGGCGCACCCTCCAGGTAGTAGAGGTCGTCGATCAGCCCGTCCAGCGGCGGTCGCGGCACTCTGGACACGTACTCCACGCCCACAGCATCGCCGACGCCCCGCCGGCATCGCGCGCCGGGATGGTCCAGCCGCGCTGCCGCCAATCAGGAGTTGGGCGTTACGCCGACGGTCGGGTGAGTTTGGCGGCCACGGCGTCGAGGACCCAGTCCAGGCCGGTCGCGAAGGACGCCTCGGCGTTCACCTCTGCGCCGTCGTGCACGGCCTTGGCCAGCGCCGGGAAGCGGCCCGTGGCCAACATTCTCGTCACGTGCGGGCCGGAGGCGCGCTGCCACTCGCGCTTGGACAGGCCCGTGGCGCGTTCGGCCCGCCGGTTCGCGATCTCGCGCCTGATCGCGCCGATGAGGTAGGCGCTGACAGTTTCCGCGGCGCGCAGGACGGTGTCGATGTCGGCGAGGCCGTCGAGGGCGGCCAGCTTGGCCTCGGTCACGGCGAGGCCGTTCGGGCCCAGAGTCGGACGGCCGCCGAGCAGGTCGGCCAGCCATTCGTGGCGCAGAGCGGCCTGCCTGGTGCGGTGGGCGAGGACGCGCAGCGTCTCCCGCCAGTCACCGGGCTGTCCCCCGGGAAGAATCTCGCCGTGGACCTCGTCCACCATGAGGTCGAGCAGCTCGTCCTTTGTGGAGATGTATCCGTACAGCCGCATCGGACCGGCGTTCAGCCGGGCGGCGACCTTGCGCAACGACACCGCCTCCAGCCCGCCCTCGTCGGCCAGCGCGATGGCGGCGGCGACGATCTGCTCCCGGTCGAGCGGCACGGGGGGATGCGGCGGCTCCGGCCGGTCCCACACAGTCATTGTCACTCCCTGCCGTGGCGATGCGCGGTAAGACCGCGATACAGTGTATCGCTATGAGACATCGTATCGCGGTGGTCGGGGGCGGCCCCGCCGGCCTTACCTTTGCCCGTGTCCTGCACCGCCACGGCCACCCCGTCGTCGTCCTCGAACGCGATGCCGCGCCCGACTCCCGTCCCCCGGGCGGCACGCTGGACCTGCACGAAGGACTGGGCCAGTTGGCCCTGGACAAGGCGGGTCTGCGGGCGGAGTTCCAGGCGCTGTCTCGTCCCGAGGGGCAGGCCATGCGCATCCTGGACGCTGCGGGGACCGTTCTGCGGGACTGGCGACCCGGTCCGGATGAGCAGGCCAATCCGGAGATCGACCGCGGGCAACTCCGTGACCTGCTGCTCGGCCCTCTCGACGTGCAGTGGGGGCGAGAGGTGGCGCAGGTGGTGCCGGGGACCGAGGACGGCGTCCTTGTTCATTTCGCGGACGGGCGGCAGGAGACGTTCGATCTCGTGGTGGGCGCGGACGGCGCCTGGTCCCGGGTCCGCCCGGCAGTCTCGCCGGTGACGCCGCAGTACACCGGCGTCACCTCGGTCGAGACCTCGCTCGACGACGTCGACACCCGCCACCCTGACCTCGCCCAGTTGATCGGCGACGGTTCGGTGGCCGTCTACGGCGTGAACCGATCTCTCGTCGCCCAACGCAACAGCGGCGGTCACGTCAAGGTGTACGCCAAGTTCCGCGCTCCACTGGACTGGCACGCGGAGCTGGACCTGGCCGACGTCGAGGCCGTGCGATCGGGCCTTCTGGCGATGTTCGACGGCTGGGCCGCTCCCGTCCTCGACCTGCTCCGCCACGGCAGCGCTTTCGTCCACCGCCCCTTCTATGTCCTGCCCGAATCCCACACCTGGGCCCACGTCCGCGGGGTGACGTTACTGGGCGACGCCGCCCACCTGATGCCACCGTTGGGGGCAGGCGCGAACCTCGCGATGCTGGACGGTGCCGAGCTCGCGGAGTCCATCGCTGCTGATCCGGCAGATCTGGACGAGGCCGTCCGCGCCTTCGAGGAACAGATGTGCGCACGGGCCGGCAGGTGGGCGAAGATCACGACGGCCGGTCTGGAACGCCTCGTGAGCCCGGACCCCGCCGAAGCCCTCGCTCTCTTCGACCAGGTCCAGCCGTCCTGACCGCCCAACAGCTCGCCAGGGCAGCACGGTCTCGTCGCAGTTCCTGCCGCGCCGACTCGGCCTCGTGGTCCCCGGCGAGAACGGCAGCGGCAGGCCGTCTCGTCGGCGTTCGCCTGGAAACCACGGGCAGTCCTCGTGGGTCAGGGCCACGAAGACGAGCTGCCGATGTCTAGAGTTCGCGTCGTGACTGACACCGGGGGCGAGGTCGACAAGCGTGTTGCCGAGGCGTGGGCGCGGATCGAGGCTGGCCTCGGTCGTGTCCTGCCGTCGTCCCTGCGGCAGCTCAACGCGCCGGCCCCGGCACACGCGATCGACGCGGTGGAAGCCGCCTTGGCCATCACCCTGCCGCCGGATTTCCGCGCCAGTCTCCGCGTTCACAACGGGACCGACCCCGGCGCGACACTGCCGTCCCCGGAGCCCAGCCCGGTGCCGCTGACCAATCTCTGCGACACCGACGAGATCATCGAGATGACCCGGATGTGGCGCGACAACCATCATCCGGAGCCGGACTGGGACGATCCTCAGGTCTGGGCATACCTTGTCGACCGGAAAACGCTCTGCCTGAGCGGGCCGGTGCGGCCGATCGTCGGTTCGCCGGGCGCGGTGGTCGTGGGCGACATGAACGGCGACGTGCAGTGGCTGCTTGACTATGATCCGGCTCCGGGGGGCACACCCGGGCAGGTGGTTCGGGTAGATGTCGAATGCGCCTCGTGGGACGTGCTGGCTCCATCCTGGACGCAGCTGCTTGTCCGCTACGCCGAAGACCTGACACTGTGCACGGCCGACCCGGACAACCCGCCTCTGCAGATCGATCCCCTCCTGGGACCGGCGTGCGAATGGGGCAGCACCCCGTCGGCCTCCTGGGGGACGCGTCCGGCCTGGCTTCGGGACGTGGAATCTCGCAGCCCGTACACCTGATGCCCGCCGGCGAGACCTGAACGGGTTCGCTGCACGCCGTGTCGAGCGGAAGCGGTGGGCTAGGCCCGGGACCGCCAGTCGTGGGCCAGGATCGCGAAGACGAGTTGGTCAGCCCACTCCCCGTCGAACAGGTAACTCTCGACATGGCGCGCCTCCTGACGCATGCCGAGCCGGGCCATGAGACGGGCGGAGGCAGCGTTGCGCCCGTGGCACCGACCGTAGACGCGGTGTAGCCCGAACTCGGTGAAACCCCAGTTCAATATCGCGGTGGCGGCCTCCGTGGCCAACCCGCGACCCCCATGGTCAGGGTGGAAGACGAACCCGATTTCAGCGGTCCGGTCGCGCTCGCTGCGCCACACCAACTCCACGATCCCGATCGTCCCGGCGTCGGTGACCACGGCCGACGTCAGGCAGTCACCCTCCGCGCGCCACGCGTCCTCGCCCGCCATGGCGAGCACCGACGCTCGCGACTGTTCACGGGTACGCGGCTCGGCGCCGAGCATCCAGCGAACGACGTCGGGTCGGCGCTGAAACGCGTACACGTCATCGAGGTCGTCCACCGTAACTGGACGCAGGGTGAGCCGCGCGGTCCGGATCGGGTAGCTCGGCTGGAACATCAGGCGATCGTAGAGACCAGCGCGCCGTGCTCCGGTGCCGGCCCGTGACTAACAAGATCCACGAAAACGGCGCTAGCGATGATCTTGATGATTGTCCGATCTTGGCTCGAACCGTGGAGGACCAGCGGGGCAATAACGATCGTTTTCGCCCCCGTATGAATCGGCAGCCGCATACGCCGCGAACCACCCCCTGAACCGGTAGCAAAACCATGTAGCAAAACTGGTGGGTAGCACAAGAACCTCAACCACCGTTTTCGCTACGTTGAAGCCTCACCGCGCTGGGAGGTCACCATCAAAGATCACGTCATCCTCAGCGACGACCCAGCCGCCCGCGAGAACCTCATCGGGCTGGCCCGGGTATCCACCGACGCACAGGAACTCGCGCGCCAGATCGACGCCCTCAAGACCGCCGGCTGCGCCCGGATCTACCTCGACAAGGCATCCGGCAAGAAGGACACCAGCCGTCCGGGCCTGACCGCCGCCCTCGATCACATGCGCCGCGGCGACACCCTCGTCGTGCTCGACCTGACCCGGCTCGGCCGCGACACCCGCGAACTCCTCGCCATCGTCGAAGACGACCTGCACGCCAACGGCCGTCACTTCCGCACCCTGGACGGAATCGTGCTCGACATGTGCGGTGAACTGATCTTCACCGTGTTCGCCGCGATCGCCAGGTTCCAGCGCCAGCAGATCGTCAAGGGCACCCGTGAGGGCCTCGACGCTGCCCGCGCTCGAGGCCGCGTCGGCGGCCGTCCTCGCGCGCTGACCCCCGAACAGATCGCCGACGCCGGCATCCTGCTCGGCGCCGGACAAACCCGAACCGACGTCGCCGCCAAGCTGCGCGTCTCCCGATGGACACTCAGCCGCGCCCTCGACACCGCGCCACGCTGACGCCCGCCACCGGGTGCCAACGCTTGACCGCAGCGGCCAGCCCCACGCGGAACGCAGATTAGAGTATCGGGAGACGGTTGCTTCATGACTTCGGCGTGGCCGCCGAGTGCCATGCCCGATAGGGTTACGAAGTGACATCTTCGTCCGCGAAAGTCAGTGCAGAACGCCCCTTTTATAGCCTGCACGCTGACGCCTATGACGCGCTGATCACCGATCCGGTCGAGCCGTGGGTCGACGCGATTCATGACCGGCTCGTGCGGGCACACCGACCCCATGCCTCGGTATTGGATGCCGGTTGCGGCACCGGGAGACACGCTGCGGCGCTCATAGCCAAGGGGCATCAGGTCGACGTCGCGGATGCCTCCCGCGAGTTGCTGTCGCAAGCCGGTGAACGCTGCCCCGCCGCCCGTGCGCTGCTTGTAGACCTGTGCACAATGGACATTCCCGCTAGGTATGACGCTGTGACATGCCGGGGCGTCCTCAACGACATGATCACAGACAAGGAGCGCGAATCGGCGGTCGCGTCTCTGGTCGCATGCCTGCGGCCAGGCGGGTTGCTGTTCCTGGATGTCCGAGAAGCTGAAGCCTCGCGGCTACGGGCAGACGACGGTGGTCGGGGCATCGTTGCCGATCTAGGCAACGCCGGCGAACTGAGGTTTTCCACCCGCACCAGCTGGCAACGAGGTTTGCTCCATGTCGAGGAACGGTACGAAGTCGTCACGGAGGGCCGGATTAAGCAGGAATCCATCTATGAATTCACCATGCGGCCGTGGTCAAGAGCTGAGTTGTCATCGGTGCTTCGCCGAAACGGCATGCGACACACCGATATTGCGGGTGGCATTGGCCGCCGTACTTCAGACCGGCTGTTCGTGGTGGCCAGCTCGAATGACTCGGCGGGCCCTGAGTGAACGGCACGTCGTTCTTGATGACCACACTGTCATCGACAGATCCGGCCTTCACCCGCGCTCACTCCTCGTCGGGGTCGGCGTGACCTGGGTCTCGCAGCGGTCGTCGCCCGATGCCTTCGGCCAGTTGCAGCGGTTGGAACGAGTAGTGGCCGTGTACGTTGATGTGGGCGTACCAGTAGGGGTGGATGCGCAGCACGTCCTCGTCGAGTACCGGGTAGCCGGATTCGCGAAGCGTGGCCAGGATGCGGTCCAGATAGACGGTGTTCCATAGGGCGACGCAGTTGACGACGAGGCCGAGCGCGCCGAGCTGGTCTTCCATCCCCGCGTGGTACTTCTCGCGTAGTTCGCCGCGACGGCCGTGGCAAATGTACTTGGCCAGCCGATGGCGCTCTTCTTGCAGGTTGCGCATCCGCTTGATGTCGCGCCGGCACTGTTCCCGGTCGACGTAGGACAGGACGTGCAGCGTCTTGAAGATCCGGCCGAAGTGGGCCAGGGCGTCGCCGAGCTGGGTCGGCGAGTCGCGGGGCGTGCCCGACAGCACGATCCCCGCGGTCCCCACCCCCTGATCGTTGATCATGTTGAGCCAAGTGACGCCCTTCTTGCGGCCGAAGTACTTCGGGTTCGGGCGCGCGTCGATGCTGCGTACCGGGACCACGAACCGGGTGCCGTCCACCGCGGCCACCAGGCCGCCGCCCCACAGCGTCGCGGTGGGGATACCGGCCTGACCCCGGATCAGCGGCGCGTTGGCGGCGGCGTGGCATTCGGGGCGCACGTAGTTCTGGTACACGTGGTTGATCCGCGAGCGGGTTAGTCACGGGCCGTACCGGTCGACCGATGTCCGGGCTGGGGGGCAGCAGCGGGCTGGCGAGGATCAGCAGTCCCGCGACCGTGATCGCCGTACGCGGGGGCCTGCTTCAGCAGGTCGAAAGTGTCGGAGCGCTGGTCTAGCCTGGCGAGATGCTGTCGCAGGTGAAGGGCTTGTCCCGACATTTCACGGAGGAAAGCCTGCGCGCGTACCTCGTCGATCGTTCGGCTCGTCGAGACGACGGCTGCCTGATCGTGTGCGGTTACGGTGACCGGCGGGGCGTGTACCAGAAGGTCGCCGGGAGGGCTTGGGCGCACATCACGGCCTACGTCGTCTTCGTGGGTGGTTACGACCCGAGGTTGGACGTGCACCACCTCTGCGGAGTGCCGGACTGCATCGAACCCACTCACCTACAGCAGGTGACCCACGCCGAGAACTGCGGCAACCGCACCCAGCAACCGCTCTGCCGCAACGGGCACGAGCGAGAAATCGATCCCACGACTGGCCGATACCGCAAGGTATGTCGCCAGTGCAACAGCGATGCCCAGAGAAGGTGGCGTGTCCGCCAAGCCGCAGAGGTTGCCGCAGCACGGGCTGCTTACGGGCGACAGGCGAGCTGAGTACGCACGACGCCGTCTCCGGTTCGTGTCGTGCCACCGGGTCCGCTGAGCAGTACGCCCTGATCCGGTGTGTGGTCGCGCCACCGCGCGCCGGGACTGGATGAGTAGGCACGTGAACGGGCTACGGCCCGCTGATACAACATCCTGATTCCTTACGCACAAGAACTGTCATTATGATGCACGCACCTTTCGCCCTTTTTGTAGGCACGATTTATCGAATTACTGTTAACGACAAACCAGTAACAGACGCGGCGGAGTCGACGACGTCGTTCGCGGGCGGCACGGAGGAGTTATCGCTCCCCAGTCGAGTTGGCGAGTTGGCCTGTCGTGGCGGCGAGAGGTTGGCGAGTTCTGGACTGTGGCGAGCAACGTCAGGCGGGAGCGCGCTTCAGCACGAGATCCGTCTGGGGTCGTGACATCAGCTCAGGTCAGTGACGACCGGTCGGGAGGCAACGACATCTGAGGCCGCACGCCGAAGCTGTCCGCACCGCGGCAGGACCGACGCAGTGAGCGTCGTTAGGGGCGGCGGAGGCGGAGGGCTACGAAGCTCGGACGCTCGGTCAGCCGCTCGTAACGCTCCGGGTCTATCGCGCGAAGCGACTCGACCGCCCTGGGCTCGACCAGCCGCTCCAGCACGAACCCGGCGTCGAGCACCTCGGTCACCAGAGACTCGAGGGTCATCCGCTGGAAGCGCATGGTGATCCCGTCGGCGAGCGGAAACTCGACCCAGCTCTCGTCGAAGTACGATCCGCCGAAGTACCTCCAGTCCGACAGCGGATGTGTCGCCGACAGCAGGAACCAACCGCCCGGCCGCAGCACTCGCCGTACCTCGCCGAGGAACCGGGCCCGGTCGGTCAGGTGGTGCAGCACCAGCGCGCAGACGACCCCGTCGAACGACGCATCGGCCGCGAATTCCAACGGGGCGTCCAGGTCGTGCTGCTGGACTTCGGCGCGATCGCCGAGCAGGACCCGGGCGTGGCCGACCAGCGTCGCGCTGCCGTCCACCGCCACCACCTCGGCTCCCCGGCCGACCAACTCGGCCGCGTAGTGGCCGCCACCGCAGCCGGCGTCCAGGACCCGGAGACCTGCGACGTCGCCCGCGAGCGCGAGCATGGCCGGGCGGTCCGTGTAGGCGTTGTGCGGACCGTCGGCGGCGTAGGCCGCAAAGACGTCACCGGCCTGATCGTGATACGCGTGGGCTGCGGGCACCCGGGAAGCTTGCCCGGGTGGTGGTGTGGCCGCAACCCGAATCGGACCACACCGCGCTACAACGAGGCGGGTTTGCGAGCGTTCGTCGCGTCGTGCTGGGTTGACGGTCGGGTACGGCATGTGGACCGGGCGGTCAGCGATGCCCCACGACGAACGGTCTATCGGAAGTCGGCTGCGTGGTCGGTGGCCCATTGCGTGAATGTCCGCGCGGGTCGGCCGGTCAGGTGCGGGACGATGTCTGCCCACTGCTGGTTCGTCGGGGCGGGATCACGCGCGGACTCCGCCCACATGGTGAAGATCCAGTCGACGAACGTCTCGGGATAGCCGTTGCTGATCCATTCGGCCCGGGCCTCGGCCGGATCGAGTTCGTCGAACCGCACTGTGTCACCGATTGCCGTGCCGATCGCGTTGACCTGCGCGACGGTGGTGAGCGCCTCGGGGCCGGCGAAGGTGTAGGTCCGGCCGGCGTGGCCGTCCTCGACGAGCACCGTCGCGGCGACCGCGGCGATGTCCGCCTCATGAATGGGTTGGGTGACCGCAGCCCCGTATGGGCGGCGGACCACCCGGTCCGCCTTGATAGCTGGGACCGAGTCCAGCCAGTTCGCGGCGAACTCCCCGGGTCGCACGTGTGTCCATTCCAGACCGGAGGCCTCGACCGCACGCTCGACCGCCAGGTACCCATCTTCGCTGTCGTCGGTGTCGGCCAGCGCCCCGGACAGCACGACGATGCGCCGCACGCCGGCCCGCTTCGCAGCAGCAACAACGGCACGCGCCCTGCGTCCGACGGGGAACAGGTACATGCTCTCGACGCCGTCCAGCGACGGCTCCAGAGACGGGGGGTCAGTCAGGTCCCCACCGACGACCTCCACCCCGTCCGGAAGACTCGCCGCCGACGGCGTCCGCGTCAGCGCGCGGACCCGCTGGCCGGTCTTCACCAGTTCGACGACGACGTGTCGGCCCACCATGCCGGTGGCACCCGTGACCAGGATCGTCATCGTGCCACCTGCGGCCGGAAGTCAGCGACGTGGTCGTTGGCCCACTGGGCGAACGGGCGTGGTGGCCGTCCCGTCACCCGCAGATAGGTGTCCGTCGGTGGCAGCGCACCCGTCCCGTCGACCGCGTCGGCAAGCAGTGCGATCATCCAATCGGCGGTCTCCTCGTCCAAGCCGTCGCGCAGCCACTGCGTGCGCGCCTCGGCGGGATCGAGTTCCTCGAACCGCACCTGCGTGCCGATGGCGGCACCGATCGCGGTGGCCTGCTCCGTCTGCGAAACCTTGACCGGGCCGGTGACGGTGTGCGCGGCACCGACTTGGTCGTCGGTCAGCAGTGCCGCGACCGCCACGTCGGCGATGTCGGCCTCGTGGACCACCGGGTAGCCAGCGGCAGCGTACGGCCCGCGCACCATCCGTTCGGTCCGGATCTGATCGGCCCACCGCAGCGCGTTGGCGGCCAACAGGCCCGGCCGCACATGGGTCCACTCAGCGCCGGAGGCCTCCACCAGCAGTTCCAGCCCGCGGTGCGCTTCGCGCTCTTCGGTCAGGTGCCGCCCGAGGGCGCCGTTGCCTCCGGTTCCGGGGGCGAACCCGGCCGCCGCCGCAGAGTGCACGACGAACCGGGTGACGCCGGCCTTGACCGCCTGATCGACGAACCCATGGTCGGTCGCGGTGTACACGAAGGGGAACAGGTACACCGACTGCACTCCGTCCAGCGCCGCTCGCCAGGTCTCGGGACGTTCGAAGTCTCCCTGGACCACCTCGGCACTGTCCGGCAGCCGGCCTGTCTTCGGCTGGCGGGTCATCGCCCGCACCGGTCGCCCGGCCAGGACCAGTTGGGCCACCACCTGGCGACCCACGTTTCCGGTCGCTCCGGTTACTAGAATTGTCACGTTGCTCCTTCTCGAATACCTGGAGTGGGCAATAGACCGCCGCCGCGAATCCACGACCAATGGCGCGGCGGCGGTCACCACACGCAGGCTAGGCGGAGATTTCAAAAGTCGCACATCGTACATATGTACGATGTGCACGGCTGTGCGCCGCCCGCCTCGACGCCGTCCGGCTGCTCGGCCTCGAGGCCCGGGGATGAGACAGCCGCGGGCCAGGAACCTGACGGCGCAACACCCGGCCCGGCTCAAGCCCGAGTGAGTATCCAGATCTGCCGCGATCCGCGCGTGGGGCTGGCCGCTGCGGTCAAGCGTTGGCACCCCGGGTGGCGGGCGTCAGCGTGGCGCGGTGTCGAGGGCGCGGCTGAGTGTCCATCGGGAGACGCGCAGCTTGGCGGGGACGTCGGTTCGGGTTTGTCCGGCGCCGAGCAGGATGCGGGCGTCGGTGATCTGTTCGGGGGTCAGTGCGCGTGGGCGGCCTCCGACGCGGCCTCGGGCGCGGGCGGCGTCGAGGCCTTCGCGAGTGCCCTTGACGATCTGCTGGCGCTGGAACCTGGCGATCGCGGCGAACACGGTGAAGATCAGTTCGCCGGACATGTCGTCGCTGGTGTAGAGCACGATTCCGTCGAGGGTGCGGAAGTGGCGACCGTTGGCGTGCAGGTCGTCTTCGTCGATGGCGAGGAGTCGCGGGTGTCGTGGCCGAGCCGGGTCAGGTCGAGCACGACGAGGGTGTCGCCGCGGCGCATGTGATCGAGGGCGGCGGTCAGGCCTGGCCGGGTGGCGCCCTTGGCCCGGATGCCTTGTCGAGGTAGATCCGGGCGCAGCCGGCGGCCATGAGGGCGTCGATCTGGCGAACCAGTTCCTGGGCATCGGTGGATACCCGCGCCAGCCCGATGAGGTCATCGCGGGCGGCTGGGTCGTCGCTGAGGATGACGTGATCTTTGATGGTGGCCTCCCGGGCCGATCCAAGATCGGACCACGTTCAAGATCATCGCTAACGCCGTTTTCGTGGATCTTGCTAGTCACGGGCCAGCACCACGGCGTTGAGCATCAGTCCGAGCGCGCCGAGCTGGTCTTCCTGCCCGGCCCGGTAGGGCTGCACGATGTCGCCGCGGCGTCCGTGCGGGATGTGCAGTCCCGCGGTCAGGGCCGCAGCCAGCGATCAAACCAGGCGCGGGTACGGCGCAGGACGTCGAGTTGGTGGTTGCGTTCCCGGATCGAGTGGCCCTCCCTCGGGTAGATCACGAACTCGTGCTCGACGTCGAAGTGGCGCAGCGCTCGGTGGAGGTATACGGCCTGTCCGAGGGGAACGTTGGTGTCCTCGGCGCCGTGCAGGATGAGCACCGGAGTGCGGATGCGGCTGGCGAAGGAGATCGGGCTGACCGCGTCATGGGGGTGTGGGCCGATGCCGGACCAGCCGGTGCTGCCACCGAGCGCGGCTTCGAACTGGCCGTTCTCCCCCGTCGCGGCGAGCATTCCCCAGTCGACGATGCCGGCGCCGACCAGCGCGGCGCGGAAGCGGTCGGTCTGGCTGACGGCCCAGGCGGACATGAACCCACCGTGGCTCCAGCCAGCGATGCCCAGCCGGCCCGGGTCGGCGATGCCCTCGCCGATGAGCAGGTCGATGCCGGTCAGGATGTCGGTCCACTCCTGCTGTCCAACCCGGCTGGCGACGCTGGCGGCGAACTGGTGGCCATGGCCCTGGCCACCACGCGGGTTGGGCAGAAACACGGCGTAGCCGGCGGCGGCCAGCCACTGCGCGCTGGGGAACCAGAACAACTGGCAACGGTCGGCGTAGCGATCGTACGGGCCTCCGTGCACGATCGTGACCAGCGGGAACGGGCCTTCCGACGCGGTTCTTCCGACCGGCAGTACGAGCAAGCCGTCCAGGTCGAGGCCGTCGGCGGCACGGTAGGCAAGCGGTCGTTGCGGGCCGAGTGCGATGCCGTCCAGTTCCGGGCGGGTGTTGGTGATTTTTCGCAGCGGCCCGGCTGGCGGTCCGACGTGAACGTTCGGAGGTTGATAGCGGGTGCCGGTCAGGACGGCG
This sequence comes from Micromonospora sp. NPDC005215, assembly GCF_040607915.1. NCBI lineage: Bacteria > Bacillati > Actinomycetota > Actinomycetes > Micromonosporales > Micromonosporaceae > Micromonospora > Micromonospora sp. NPDC005215. The sequence continues at coordinate 22,348 of NZ_JBEXHQ010000037.1, forward strand.
ATGTCTTCACCGGCGGGGGTGGTGGTGAGGTTGTCGAGGCGTCCCGGGTGCTGCGACAGGGTCGTGAGGTCGGTGGGGTCGAGCCGGGCCAGTGTCGAGTTCAGGCCGTCGGCGAACACAACGAGCGGGGCACCATCGGTCTCACCGAGTGTGGTGGGGCACATCGAGAGACCAGCGGTGCGGTTGCGCAGGACGCGGCTGTCCACGGCCAGGTCGAACACGGCGGTGCCGGCCTGCAGAACCGGTGGGGTGAGCGCGATGTAGCCGAGGTGCCAGCCGTCCTCGCCCGGCCACCAGGCCAGAGATCGTGCGTCGGCTCCGACCGGTCCGAGGTGCTCGGTGGTCCCGGTCGCTGGGTCGAGCAGGTGCAGTTGGCCGGTACGCGGGCCGTAGTCGTTGTCGGCGCTTGCGCCGGTCAGCACGGCAAGTGGCCCGCCGTCGGGACGTTGCCGCAGTTCCATGACGTGCCGGTCACCGAACACGTCCGGGGTGGTGATCCGGCCGGTGCGCAGGTCGAGCAGGCGCAACCGGGCACGCGGTTCGTACTCGCCGACGACAATGGCGTCGTCGCGGTCCCGGGCGCGGCGCGCGTCCTGCTCGGTGGGTTCGTCCTCGGCGAGCAGAGCGACCAGGTCGGGGTCGGCGAGCGGCAGGTGGTCGATGACGCCGGCGCGCCAACTGGTCAACGTGGTCGTCGTGCCGTCGGCGAGGTTGAGCCCGTGCAGCTGCGGGGTACCGCGGCCGGCGCGGTCGGACAGGAAGAACAGCGTCGCCGAGTCGGCCGACCAGCGTGGCCGGGACTCGGTCGCGGTGTCGGCGGTCGCCCGACGCGACGCGACGGCACCTTCGGTGTCGACGAGCCAGAGTTCGGTGTCGAGGCGGTCACCGGTCCGGCTGATGGGTGCGAGGACGTAGCACACCAGACGCCCGTTCGGGGCGAGCGCCGGGGTCCGCGGGTCACGACCATCGACCACGAGCTCGGCGGTCAGACCACTCATGCGATCAGTCTGCCAGCATCGACAGGGCGCTCCGTTGCTGGATCAGCGCACGGGAAACGCGGGCCGGCCTGGTTGGGCGCGCATTCGTGCTCAACCAGGCCGGCTGTGGACGAGTGACCGCTGTCCCGTGCGGTCACTGGGCCGGGCTCACACCGCTTCCACCACCGGCCGTCCGAGCCGCCAATCCGTCAGTGGGTGGGTTCGTCGAACCAGCGGGAGAGGTGGTCGTCCAGGTTCTGCTGGTTGTCGCCGATCCAGGCGACATGGCCGTCGGGGCGCAGCAGGACGCCCGGAGCATCCAACTCCGCGGTGGGATCGGCCAGGTGATCGACCCGGTCTGACCAGCCGCCGACGGTCAGGCGTTCGGTGCGGTCCAGCAGCAGGCCCCGGCCACGGTGCAGCAGACCGTAGAGGTTGCCCTGTTTCACAGCGATGTCGCGCAGGCGGCGGCCGAGCAGGTCGGGGCCTGGGCCGAAGTCGTAGCGGATGCCGACCGCGGTGATCTTCTCGATCAGGTGGCGGTTCACCTCGTCGAGGTCCATCAGTTCGGTGAGCAGCCTGCGCACGGCCCGCGGTCCCGGTTCGGTGGACAGCAGTTCCGTCTGGGCGCGGGTGTTGTCCAGCACGTCCGCGGCGACCGGATGACGTTCGGCCTGGTACGTGTCCAGCAGAGTCTTCGGCGCCCAGCCACGGACCTGCGCGGCCAGCTTCCAGCCGAGGTTGACCGCGTCCTGAACGCCCAGGTTGAGGCCCTGTCCCCCGATGGGCGGGTGGATGTGTGCGGCATCGCCGGCCAGGAGCACCCGACCGACGCGGTAACGGTCGGCCAACCGGGTGGCATCCCCGAAGCGGGACAACCAGCGCGGGGAGTGCACACCGAAATCGGTTCCCGCGATGGCGCGCAACTGTTGTTGGAAATCCTCGAGGGTGGGTGGCACCTCGCGGTCGCTGACTCCCGCGGCGGGGACCACGACGCTGTAGACACCGTTACCGAAGGGCCGGAGCCAGAAGGGATGAATGTCGCGGATCTCGGCCACCTTGGCGGCGATCTCCACCTGCGGCGCGTCTACTTCCATCTCGCCCATCAGCGTCTCGGTGCGCGCGGGCTCGCCGGGGAAGCGGACGCCGAGCAGCTTACGCACCGTGCTGCGCCCGCCGTCACACCCGACGAGATAGCGCGACCGCAGCTGTTCCCCGTCGGCCAGCTCGACGGTCACGCCCTCGTCGTCCTGCTCGATGCCGACGACCGCGCAGCCGCGCCGGACCTGCGCGCCCAGTTCGATCGCGTGCTCTTCGAGCAGGTCGACGATGACCGGCTGCGGGATCCCCAACAGGTAGGCGTACGCGGAATCCAGTCCCTTGGGCACGGGTTTGGCGATCGCGGCGAAGAAGCCGGCGGCCGGACGCTGCCTTCCGTGCGGAAGGACGCGATCCAGCAGTCCGCGCATCGCCATCAGCTCAAGACTGCGAATGTGCAGACCGACGATGCGCACGAACGACGCGGGCGCGGTTTCCCTTTCGAGAACGAGTACCCGCACATCGTGCAGCCGCAGTTCCGCGGCCAGCATGGCACCGGTCGGCCCGCACCCGGCAATGATCACATCGAAGATGAGATGCCCGCGGTCATTCGACGACTGCTCGGCGGTGGATTGCAGAGAACGCATAGGTGTTGCCCTTCGAGAGTGCCTTGTTGGCGAGGCGCTCCCGGCGACACCTACGTCAATCGCCCGGCCATGACGGGAAGGGGAGCACCCACATCGATACAGAGTTCATGGGTCTCACCTCCTCGGGCGGTGTCACGGTCAGCTGCAAGCTACAAGCCGAGCATCAGCCCGTCCAGTGCTTTTACCGCCACGTGATCAGACGTTCCCGTGCGGTGAGGTCAGCGATCGGTGGAGCCACTCCGTCATGAGCGCGCGTTCGGCGTCGGTGAGCCCCGCAAGGTCGGGCACCACCGTGGCGAAGGTGACCGCCACGGCGCTCACTGTCGTGTCGGGTGTCGCCGGAGTGCTCACGAGGATGCTGCCGAGCACGGCGTCGAACATGGCGTCACCCAGGCCACTGTCGCGCTTCTCCGGGGGCGTCGCCAGGAGGGCGAGCACGGTTCCGTTGCCGGCAGCGTGGATCATCATGAGTGCGCGTCGCTCGTCGACAGCCAACAGGCCGGCCACGGCCAGTCGCCGTACGCGGGTGCGCAGCACCTCCATGCCGGCAGTCGTCGCCGGCGACGGCATGTTCGTCATCACCGGCGCCACCGGTCAACTCGGCTCCCAGATCGTCGATCGGTTACTCGAGCGGGTTCCCGCCGAGACCGTGGGCGTCAGCGTGCGCGACGTGACCAGGGCCGCAGGTCTCGCCGCACGCGGTGTACGGGTCCGCGCCGGAGACTTCACCGACCCGACCACGCTGCAACACGCCTTCGAGGATGCCGAAAAAGGTCCTCGTCGTGTCCGCCGCCATTCGCGGCAGCGGCGCGGTGACCGCGAACCGCGCCGCCATCGACGCCGCCCACGCCGCCGGGGCAGTGCCGTCACGGGCCGCACCATCAGGCGTGTCGTAATGGATGACGAGGAGTGGCGGGCCGCCACCATCGCGGGTGGCGGCCCCGCGGCAGCAGCCGACTTCACCCTCGGCATGTACCGCGCGGCTCGCCGTGGTGAATTCGCCGTCACCGACCCGACACTGGAGACCCTCATCGGTCACCGTCCGACGTCCGCCCGTTCGGTGCTCACGGCCATCGCCGCCCAGGCCTGAGGGGCGCAGGCTCACCCGGGGTGTCCCAGCGGATGAGGGTCGACGGCACCGCCTCGTCCTCCGGGAGGTTGGCTGGGCCGCCGACCAGCGGCCGCACCCACCTGAGCAGTCCGGCGTTTTCGGCGACGAGGCCGGCGATGCCAACACCCAGACGCTGCGACCGCGCGGCGGAGCGTGCGCCCCGACGCGGATCGCCGCTCAACTCGCGCCGGCGGGCCGGACCGTTGACGGCGGCATCTCGGTCGTCGCCAACGTCTGGAAGCACGGACGAAGCAGCTCGATGATCTGGTCGGGCGAGGCGTCCGCGAGTCGGCCGAGTCGAAGCAGGTAACGCTCGATGATCACGCCGTGGACGATTGCGCTGAGCAGGCTGGCGCGCAGTTCGGCGTCCTCGGTGGGAATCGCGGCGGTGATCTGGCTGAGCTGGGGCTCGGCGGCGGCTCGGTACCGCTCGGCGGCGTCGCTGTTGGTGAGCATGGAACGCAGCACCGCCAGTGAGGCAACCGGTTCGCCGTCCAGGCGGCTGGAGAGTGAGGCGAGCAGGACTTCGACGATCTCGCCACTGCCGCCGCCGGGCAGCTCGTCGGCGGACAGCTCTTCGGCGGGCAGCTCGGCGGCACGGGAGAAGAGGTTGTCCTTGGTGCCGAAGTAGTGCATCACCAGGCCGGCGTCGACCCCGGCCGCCTTGGCCACGGCGCGGATCGTGGTGCGCTCATAGCCGAGTTCGGCGAACATCTGCCGGGCCGCCACCAGGATGCTCTCTTCGGTCTGGCGGCGCTGCTGGGCTCGAGTCAACCTCGGGCTCGGTTCAGTCACCTGGTCATTCTACGGTTGTTGACCGGCCCGCCCGTTCGTTCTACGCTCGTTCAATCAACGCTTGTTCAACCAATACTGGCCGGGAGGTCGCGATGACAACCTCGTCCCGCACGGTCGTCGAGAAGGTCCTGCGGGCCGGCCGCGAGGTCGACATCGAGACGTTCGTGGAGTTGATGGCGCCGGACGGATACCTCGAGTGGCCGTACCGTCCGCCAGGCGTGCCCGGCCGACTGCGGGGGCGTGCGGAGATTCGTCGTCATCTCACGGAGACAGCCGGCACCTTCATCACGTTCGACGAATACCGCAACGTGGTGCTGCACGAGACCACCGACCCCGAGGTCGTCATCGTGGAGTACGAGGCGTACGGCAGCGTCGTCGCCACTGGCAAGCCGTTCGAGCAGACGGTGATCGCGGTCCTTCGGGTCCGCAACGGTCAGATCCTGTCCTATCGCGACTACGTCAACCCCCTGCCACTGGTCGAGGCGCTGGCCAACGTCACCGCCGCGCGGTCAGACTGACGTCGACAGAGTTCTCGACGACCCGACTGGGAGCCCCACTACGAGCGGAGTTGGGCCGATCCGTCGTTCGCGCGGCCCGGTGGCGAGAGCCTGGACCAGGTGACCGCCCGTGCCGTTGCGGCGGTGCGGGCGCTGGCCACGGCGTACCCCCGTCAGGGTGTCGTCGCGGCCAGCCACAGCACGCTGATCGCCCGAGCGCTCGGCGGTCTCGGCGTTGCCGCGGACTGGGCCTTCGAGCGGCGCATGCCCATGCCGGCGGTCTATCGCCTCCGCTTCACCGACCCGAGCGCCAGGCCGATGATCTGCGGCCCCCACCTCACGGGATCGGCGCATCGCGCCGACGCGGGCGGTCGGCACGGTGGACCCGTCGAGCGTGCGCCACCGAGGCCGCAGGGTGATTTGACCCTCGACCGGGTCGAGGCCCGAGCATCGGCGACATGGACGACCAACCGACACCCGACCCGATAATGACGCGCATCATCGAGGCGGTGCAGCTCGGCCAGTCCGGTCGGCAGGTCCAGGCCCGCGAGCTGCTCGGCGCGTTGTGGGACGAGATCGGCCCCGGCGGCGACCCGCTGCACCGCTGCACCCTCGCCCACTACCTTGCCGATCTCCAGGACACCACCGAGGCGGAGCTGAGCTGGGACGAGCGTGCCCTGGCCGCCGTGTCCGACCTGACCGACGAACGCGCCAAGCGGTACCTGTCCTCGCTCCAGGTCCGGGCGTTCCTGCCGTCGCTGTATCTCAACCTGGCCGACTGTCACCGGCGCCTGGGCAACCCTGCCCAGGCCCGCAAGCACCTGGCCCGGGCCGGTGAGCATCTGGCGCACCTGGCGGACGACCCGTACGGCGAGGCCATTCGCGCGGCCGTTCGCGACTTCGCCGCTGACGACCCGACCGACCGCCGGAGGTAACCCTCGGCGGGGCCGAGACGCCCGGCCCCGGTCAGCTCAGCATCGCCCGGGTCATCCGACGGGTCGCGACAGACATCGCGATCGTGCCGAACGCGGCGAGGTAGACCACCGGGATCAGCAGGTCCCAGCCGAACCGGCCCAAGGCGGGCTCGCGTACCAGCTCGATGCTGTGGTAGAGCGGCAGCGCCTGGATCAGGGGCCGCACCGCCTCCGGATAGACCGACAGGGGATAGAACGTCGTCGCGAACAGATACATCGGCAGCATGAAGAGCTGGATGTACTGGAAGTCGGGGAAGTCGCGCAGGTACGTCGTCACGGCCAGCCCACCCGCGGCGAACGCGTACGCGATCAGCACCGACGCGGGTAGGGCCAGCAGCACCCAGGCCGAGGTGACCAGCCCGCCGACCGCCATGAGGGTGAGGAATCCGATCGAGGTCAGCAGCGCGTTGATCATCGCGCTGCTGACCTCGCCGACGGCGATGTCGGTGACGGACAGCGGTGTCGGCAGGATCGCCTGGTAGGTCTTCTCGATCCTCATCCGGGTGAAGACGCCGAAGCTGGTCTGGTTGAACGCGGTGTTCATCGCGGTCGTGGCCAGAATCGCCGGGGCCACGTAGACGGCGTACGGGACGTCGACCCCGGGTACGGTGCCGACGAGCAGCCCGACGCCGACGCCGATCGACAACAGGTACAGGATCGGTTCGACGAGCGCGTTGAGCAGCGGCGTGACCGACCGACGGTAGATCATGAAGTTGCGTTCGACGAGCGCGAGAGCTCGGCGTCTCGTCCAGGCGGGTACGACGACGGTGCTCATGCTGTCTCCACTGGGCTCGCTGAATGGGCCGTCACGGGTGCAACCGTCGGCGGTAGGTGACCCGGGCGACCAGGAAGCCGCCGACCGCGAGCGTCAGCAGGTAGGCGATGTGGACGCAACTGCCGGTGATCGTCGCCGTGCCGAGGCTGAGGGTGCGGCACAGCTCCACCCCGTGCCACAGCGGCAGCACATAGGACAGCGGGCGGATCCACTCCGGTAGCTGGGAGACGGCGAAGAACGTACCGGAGAGCATGTACAGCGGCATGATGACGAAGCGGAACACGGTGTCGATGTGGCGCAGCTTGCGTACCCCGACCGCCCACGCGGCGGCGGGCGCCGCGAACGCGACCCCGGTCAGTGTCGCGCCGAGCAGGGCGCCGAGCGCCCACCAACCCCCGACCAACCCGAACGCGGCCATCACCGCGACGAAGGCGCCGCTGGCGATGAGCACCCGGAAGGTGATGAAGAGCAGGTGCCCGGCGGCGAGTTGCTCCGGGTCCAGTGGCGTCGGGGTGGCGCTGCGGTAGGCCCCGAAACCCGCGGCCCGGGCGACTCCCCCGGCCCCCTCCAGGAACGCGTTCTGCATCGCCGCGGCGGCCAGCATGCCCGGGGCGAAGAACGCCGCGTAGGAGACACCGGCGATCTGGGCTGGCGCGTTGTCGTCGACGAGGGCGCCCAGGCCGGCGCCGATACCGACGAGGAACAGCAGCGGGTTCAGTACGTTGAGGACGATCGAGCCACGCCAGGTGCGCCGGTAGCGCGTGACCCAGTATCCGAACGCGTGCAGCACCATGGTCTCTCCTGCTACTCGATGAGCGATCGGCCGGTGAGCGTGAGAAACACGTCCTCCAGCGTCGCGCGGCGGACCAGCGCGGTGAGCGGTGTCAGCGACATGGCGTGCACCGCGGCGAGGGCGGCCTCGCCGTCGGCGGTGTAGACGAGCACCCGGTCGGGAAGCGACTCGACGCGGCCGTCGGTGTCGGTGCCGCCGGTGGCCAGGGCCGACGTCCGGAGCTTCTCCGCGACGGTGTCGCGTTCGTCGAGGCGGAACCGCAGTTCCAGGACCTCTCGGGTGGCGTACCTGGTGATCAGGTCCCGCGGGGAGCCCTGCGCGACGATCCGGCCGTGGTCGACGACGATGAGCCGGTCGCAGAGCTGCTCGGCCTCGTCCATGTAGTGGGTGGTGAGGATGAGCGTGACGCCCTCCTGCTTGAGCTGGAAGAGCCGGTCCCACAGGATGTGCCGGGCTTGCGGGTCGAGGCCGGTGGTGGGCTCGTCGAGGAGCAGGATGTCGGGTTCGTTGATCAGGGAACGGGCGATGGTCAGCCGTCGGCGCATACCGCCGGAGAGCGTCTCGACCTGGTCACCGGCCTTCTCCTGAAGTTGGGCAAAGTCCAGCAGACGGGTCGCGCGGTCCCGGATGACGGCCCGTGGCAGGCTGAAGTATCGCCCGTAGATGTGCAGGTTCTCCCGGACGGTCAGCTCGTTGTCCAGGTGGTCGTCCTGCGTCACGACGCCCAACCGGGCGCGGATCTCCGGCCCCTGTCGCATCGGGTCCATGCCGAGCACGCGCAGGCTGCCGCCGCTGATCGGCGACGTCGCGGCGATCATCCGCATGGTGGTGGACTTGCCGGCGCCGTTGGGGCCGAGCAGCCCGAAGGACTCCCCCCGCCCGACCTCGAAGTCGATGCCGTCGACGGCGTGGAACTCCGCTGTGGACCCGCGCGGCGGATAGATCTTGGCCAGTTGTCTCGCGTGGACCAGGGGCTCTGCGATCACCACGGCAGCCTACGGAAATCCAACAGCAGTCTGCAAGATTTGAGCATCACCTTGAAATTTTCGGTGCAACGGTAGATCTCGGTTGCTTCGCCCGACCGGCGCTGCGAGAGTCGTCGGATGTCAGCGATGACCGGTGCGGACCTGCTCCAGGCGGCCGACGAGATGATCAGGGTGTTGCACCCGTACCGCGAGCGCGACTGGTCCGTGCCCGCCGGCCCGCTGACGTGGAGCTGCTGGACCACCGCCGCGCACGTCGCGCACGACCTGCTCGCGTACGCCGGCCAGGTCACCGGCCGCCCGGAGGACGGCTACCTGCCGTACGACCTGCGGGTCTCCCCCGACGCGAGCCCGGCGCAGACCCTCATCGTGGTGCGGGCCTGCGCCGGGCTGCTCGCCGCCGCCGTCGACGCCGCCCCGCCAGGCACGCGGGCCTGGCACTTCGGTCCCTGTGACCCGGCCGGCTTCGCCGCGATGGGGGTGGCCGAGACCCTGCTGCACACCCACGACATCGCCGTCGGTCTCGGCGTGCCCTGGCAGCCGCCGCGGCGGTTGAGCACGGCGGTGCTGCGGCGACTCTTCCCGGACGCCCCGGACGGCGCCGCGCCCGAGGTCCTGCTGTGGATGACCGGCCGCGGTGACCTGCCCGGCCGGGCACGACGCACCTCGTGGCGGTGGCACGCGGCGGTGGGCTGAGCGCTAGCCGGCGCTCAGCGAGTGCCGGTGACCGTCCAGCGGAAAGGGCGGCCGGGCCGGCAGCACCTCCTGGAACACGTAGCCGCTCTTCTGCGCCACCCGGCAGGACGCCACGTTGTCCACCTGGTGCAGCAGGTCGAGGCGCTCCAGCGCGGGAAACTGGCCGAACGCCCACCGGCTGAGCGCGGTGACCGCCCGCGGGGCGACGCCGTGCCCACGTGCCCACGCCGCCGTCCAGTAGCCCACCTCGGGCACGGGCCAGTCCGTGCTGACCTTCTTGAGCACCACGTTCGCCACCAGCCGTGGATCGTCCGCGTCGTCCTCGAGCACCGCGAAGCTGTACCGCCGACCGGCGTCCCAGTCCTGTCGCGTCCGCTCCAGCCACTGCCGGCCCTCGGCCGGGTCGGTCACCGGCATCCGGGTCCACCGGCGCAACACCGGGTCCCGGTACGCGTCCAGCAGGGCGTCCAGGTCGTCGTCCCGCCAGGGGCGCAGGACGAGATCCGGCATCGAGGAGGTGCCGGACGCTCGTAGGTCGATCACCATCGGCACAGTCTGCCGGTGCCGGGCACGGCCGACCAGACCGGTCAGCGCGACCGGTGGCGCCACGGCAGCCACCAGGCGCGACGCGGCCGGTGTGGCCGGACGACGGTCACCCGGTCGGTCGCCGGCGTCGGGAGGCTGGGCGCGCTGTGCTCGGCGCGCCAGCGGCGTACCACCTCGTCGACGTTCACCGGACGCACCGCCACGCGGGGGCCGTCGGGGTTGCGCAGCCATGCCACGATCTGCGCGTTCAACTGCCCCACGACGTCGCGTACGGCCCGTTCGGTGGGCAGGTCGCGGACCTCGTCGGGGACCTGCTCGATGCGTCGGCGCAATTGCAACGGGGTGGGCAGGAGCAGGTCGCTGGGCAGCGCCTCACGCTCCAGAAAGCTCTTGATCCACCACGACTCGTCGTACGGCATCCCTCGGCCGGGGATCGGCTTGCCCATGCCGGGCAGGTCGTCGAACTCGCCGCGTTGCGCGGCTCCCCGGATCTGCGCCTCCACTGCCGCTTCCCACGCCTCGGTCACCCTGCGGCACCTCCCCCCGGCCACCGTAACGTGCCGCCTCGGCCCGGCGACACGCACTCGCACCGGGTCAGCGCGCCCGCGCCCGTGACCATTCCCGGCGCCGATCGGCCGTGGCGGTTTCGGTCCGGGTGACCGGATTCAGGGCCACGACCTGCCAGGTGGCCCTGGGCCGGCGCGGTCACCTCGGCCTACGGTCCGTGCGGGGCTGTCGAGCGGGGGGAAACCATCATGGTGAGCACTGGCGCACTGCTGGGCATCGCGCTTGTCGCGTTGGGGCTGGTGCTCACGCCCGGCCCGAACATGGTCTACCTGGTGTCCCGCTCGGTGGCGCAGGGCCGCCGAGCCGGGCTGATCTCGCTGCTCGGGGTGGCCGCCGGTTTCGGGGTGTACCTGGCCGCGGCGGTCGCCGGCCTGGCCACCGTCTTCGTGCTGGTGCCGACCCTGTACGCCGTGGTGAAGCTGGCCGGGGCCGGCTACCTGCTCTGGCTGGCCTGGCGGACGCTGCGTCCGGGCGGCCACTCGCCGTTCACACCCGCGCCGCTGCCGCCGGATGCGCCCCGGCGGCTGTTCACAATGGGTCTGGTCACCAACCTGCTGAACCCGAAGATCGCGATCCTCTACGTGTCGCTGCTGCCGCAGTTCATCGACCCGGCGCGGGGGCACCTGGCGGTGCAGAGCCTGCTGCTGGGCCTGACCCAGATCGTCGTCGCGCTGAGCGTGAACGCGCTGATCGTGCTCAGCGCCGGCACGTTGGCCGGGTTCTTCGCCCGCCGACCGGGCTGGCTGCGGGTGCAGCGATGGGTGACCGGGACGGCCCTGGCCGCGCTGGCCGTCCGGATCGCCGCCGACCGGTCCCGCGCGGCGGTCGCCACGCCCTGACCGGCCGGGTCACCGCCTGCGGTGGCGGCGGGCCATGGCACACGCCACGCCACGCCCTGACCGCGGAAGCTCACCGTCCCCGGTGGCGGCGGACCATCCCGGCGGCCAGCGGCGCGGCGTCCAGGTCACCGGCGGCGAGCCGGGCGGCGAGGGTACGACGGACCAGCCGGTCGGCCAACGCGGGCGCGTGCCGGCCGACGGCCAGCTCCAGCCGACCACGCGTCGTGGTCGCCACGTCGCGGGGCGCTCGCCGGGCGGCGGCGGTACGCAGGATCGCCGCGACCACCCCCTCGACGGGCTCGGGGCGGGACACCCCCCGCAGGGACAGGCCGGCCTCGGCGGTGCTGTGGTGGATGGGTGAGACGACCATGCTCGGGTAGACGACGCTCACCCCGACGTGCGTGCCCACCTCGTGGCGCAGCGCGTCGGCGTACGCGACAAGCGCCCGTTTGCTGACTCCGTACGCGGCGGCGAGCGGCAGTGGCAGCACCGCCATCCGACTGGCCACGAAGATGACTCGTCCGCGCGCGGCGAGCAGCGGTGGCAGCGCCGCGGCGGTGGTCCGCCAGGCGGCGAGCAGGTTGACCTCCAGCTGTCGGCGGACCATCTCGTCGGGTGGCAGCTCGGCGGGGGCGGGGCCACCGACACCGGCGTTGTTGATCAGCAGGTCCAGCCCGCCGAGCCGGTCGACCGCGGCTCGCACCGCCGGTGCCACGGCGTCCGGGTCGGTCAGGTCGCAGCCGAGCACCGGCAGGTCGCCGTCGGGGCGCTCGTGCAGGTCGAGCCCCACCACCTGAGCGCCAGCGGCGGCGAACGCCGCGCCGAGATGCCGGCCGAAGGTTCCGCTCGCGCCGGTCAGCAGCACCCGGCGGCCGGCCAGCCCGCTGGCCACCCGACCCCTCACCGCTCCACCCCGACCGAGGAGGCCCCACCGGCCCCACCGGTCGCACCGGTCGCGCTGGCGGCACCGGCCCCACCGGCGGCACCGGTCGCACCGGCGGCACCGGTCGCGCCGGCGGCACCGGCGCGGCGGGTTCCGGCGGCCAGCTCGCGGGCCAGTTCGGCCAGGTAGACGTCGAAGTCCACGCGCATCGCCGGGCGGCGCTGGCCCCACCGGGCGGTCGCGGCCCGCAACTCGGCCCGACACGCGGCCCGCTGTCGCTCCGGGTCCGGCAGCGCGTACCGGCCGGCGAGGTGCGCGGCGATCACCTTGGCCTGCGCCTCCACCAGGGGGAACGCGGAACCGGTGGACTGCATCAGCCCCACGAAGCTCAGGCCCGGGGCGTCGGTGTGGAACACGTGCCGGTACAGCGGCAGGGTGTCGGCGCCACCGCCGAGCAGCGCCGGGTCGAGAAAGGGGATCTCCACCCGGTAGCCGGTGCACCAGATGATCAGATCGACGCTGTCGCTGCGGCCGTCGGTGAACTCGACCCGGTCCCCGTGAATGGCGGCGACGCCGGGTCGGGCCTCGACGTCGCCGTGGGTCAGCCGGGACAGCAGCCCGTCGGAGAGCGTCGGATGGTCCTGCAGGAAGCCGTGCATCGGCGCGGGCAGCCCGTAGCGGGCGGGGCTGCCGACGGTGGCGCTCAGCGTCGCCTGGCTGATGCGTTGACGCAGTCGCCACGGCAGCCGCCGGGCCAGCGCCCCGTTCAGGGTGTCCGAGGGGCGGCCCAGCAGGTACTTGGGCACCACCCAGACGCCCCGGCGCAGCGAGAGCAGGGTGCGGGTGGCGGCGTACGAGGCGTCCACCGCGATGTCCATCGCCGAGTTGCCGCCGCCGACGACCAGGACCCGCCTGCCGGCCAGCTGCTCCGGGCCCCGGTAGTCGTGGCTGTGCAACTGCTCGGCGGTGCACCTGCCGGGGTACGGCGGATCGGGCAGCCGGGGCACCCGGTTGTGCCCGTTGGCGACGACCACGGCGTCGACGGTGACAGTGACCGGGCCGTCCGGTCCGCTCGCGGCCACCGTCCAGGTGCCGCCGGGATCCTGGGTGACCCGCTCGACGACGTGCCGCAGCCGGATGTCCTCGCCCAGCCCGAAACGGTCGGCGTAGTCGGCGAGGTAGCCGGCGACCCGGCGGTGGTCGGGGTAGTCGGGCCAGTCCGTCGGCATCGGGTGGTCGGCGAACTGGGTGCGCCCTCGGCTGGTGTTCAGGTGCAGCGTCCGGTACGCGGGCGAGTCGGGTGCCCCGTAGACCCAGAGGCCGCCGACCTGTTCGGCGGCCTCGAAACCGATCACCGGCACCGCGGCGTCGCGCAGTGCCTTGACGGCGGCGAGCCCGGCCGCGCCAGCGCCGATCACCGCCACCTGAGGTGGTACGCCCATCGCCGCCCCCCACTTAATCCAACGTCTGATGGATAATCGTCGGGCGGCGGTGACGCGTCAAGGGGTCGACGACCCGTACAGGCCGTCGAGCAGGCGATGCACGAACGCCCGGAACTCGCGCCGCTCCCGAGCGGCCGGCGCGCCCGCGGCCAGTGCCACCACGTGTGCGTGGGTCGCCCACACCAGGCTGCGGACGGTGATGTGCGGGGTCGGCTCCACCAGCGCCCCGGCCGCCGCGGCGGCGGTGAGCAAGTCCGCGACCAGCCGGTACAACGGCTCGGCGTAGCGCTTGTCCAGCTCGGCGTGCCGCTGCGGTTCGAGCCAGCGACGCAGCCACAGCGCGGTGGTCTCCGGGCGGTCCTCCAGGAAGTCGACGAAGACGTCGACCAGCTCGTGCAGGGCGCTGCGGGCCGCGTCCGGCCCCGCGTCGAGGGCCGCGCGGGCCTGCTCGGCGGCCTGGGTGAGCACCTCCTGCTCGGCGGCGAAGACCCGGGCGAAGCAGGCGTCGTAGAGCGCCGCCTTCGTACCCGTGTGGTGCGCGACAGTGGCGACGTCGACCCCGGCGGCGGCGGCGACCTCCCGCAGCCCGACGGCGTCGAAACCACGCTCGGCGAACAGCGCGGTCGCCGCGGTGAGCACCACCTCGCGGGTGGGCCGGGTCTCGTCGCGGCGGGGCCGACCGGGACGGCGTCGGGGCATGGTCATGGCCGCCATTCTGCCCCTACAATCCAGCAACCGTTGGATTACCGAGGGGACGCGGCGATGACCGGGCTCGACCGACGGCCCGTGGCCGCCACCGACGCGACGCTTGCCCGGGGCCCCCTGGCGGGCTTCGCGACCGGCTCGCTCGGCATGGGTGTCTGGGTGACAGTGCCCGGCCTGCTGCTGCTGTACTTCCTCACCGACGTGCTGGCGGTCGGGCCGTGGCTGGCCGGCCTCGCGCTGCTGCTGCCGAAGATCGCCGACGTGCTGCTACACCCCTGGGTGGGGCACCGCGCCGACGTCGAGCAGGCCCGCCGGGGCGACCGGCGTCGCCTGCTGCTGCTCGGCTGCGCCCTGCCGATCGCGTTCGCCGCGCTCTTCGCGGTGCCCGGCGGGCTGACCGGCGTGGCGGCGGCCGCGTGGGTGGCGGTGTTCTTCGTCGCCGGCAACCTGCTCTTCGCCGCCTACCAGGTCCCCTACCTGGCCACCCCGGCCGACCTGCGGATCGGTTATGACGAACGCACCCGGCTGATGGCGTTCCGGATGGTCGTGCTGACCCTGGGCATCCTGCTCTCCGGGTTGCTGGCCCCGCTGCTCACCGGCGGCGACGCCGCGACCCGGGGCGGCTACCAGCGGATGGGCGTGATCCTCGCCGTCGGGATGCTGGCCGCCATGCTGGTCGGTGTCGCCGGCATCGCCCGGCTGCGCGGCGGCGCGGCGGACCCCACCCCGGCGGGGCACGGCGGGCGGCGGGCCCTGCGCACCGCGCTGCGCGACAGGCAGTTCCGCTGGCTGGTGACCGCGTACCTGGCCATGTCCACCGCCACCCACCTGGTGCTCGCCGGGGTGCCCTACTACGCCGAGTACGAGCTGCGCGCGCCCGGTCTGACCACGGTGCTGGTGGCCGCGTTCGTGGCGCCGGCGTTGCTGGTGACCCCGGCCTGGCTGGTGGTGGCCCGCCGCGTCGGTAAGCAGCGGGCGTTGCTCGGCGCGCAGGGCGCCTTCGCGGTCGGCTCGCTGGTGCTCGCGGTGGGTCGCCCGGCCGGCCTGCCGGTGCTGATCGGCGCGGTGGCGGTGCTCGGGGTGGCGTTCGCCGGTATGCAACTGCTGCCCTTCTCGATGCTGCCCGACGTGATCCGCGCCGCCACCACCGAGCGCGCGGCGACCGCTGGCAGCACCCGCGCCGCCGAGCCGACCGGAGCCGGCACCTACACCGGGGTGTGGACGGCCACCGAGGCCACCGGCGCGGCGCTGGGCCCGTACGCGTACGCGCTGTGCCTGGCCGTTGGCGGTTTCGTGGCCTCCACGGCCGGTGAGTCACCGGCGCAGCCCGACGCGGCGCTGGCGGCGGTCCGCTACGGCTTCGGGGTACTGCCGGCGGTGGCGATGCTCGCGGCGCTGCTGCTGCAACGCCGCTACACCCTGGACGCGAGCGCCCGCGCCGCGAGCTGACCCCGGCGCGGTGCGCCGGGCGGCGCCGCGGCACTAGACTGCCACCTCGATGGACGCCCAGCCCACCACCACCGAGACCCGCCCGTGCGCCCACTGTGGACAGCCGGTGGCGCAGCGTGTCGGCGCGGGCCGACCATTTCGGTACTGCCGGGACAACGACGGCGCCTGCCAGCGTGCCTCCCGCAACAGCCGGATGCGCCACCGCAACGCCCCCGGCCTGCCCGGGCAGGTGGCCCGCACCTGGGAGGCGGTGGACCGTCTCGACCAGATCGTCGAGACGTTGACCGAGTCCCTGCACGCCGAGTTGTCCCCGGTCGGTGTGCAGCGCCAGATCGCCCAGGCTCGCGCGGAGGCCGCCACCGAGGTCGCGGCGGCGCAGACCGAACGCGACGAGGCCCGCGACGACGCCGAGACCGCCACCGCCGACGCGGCGCGTGCCCGTGAGCAGGCCCGCACGGCTCTCGCCGAGGCCGACGAGGCCCGGCGGCGCGCCGAGCAGGCGCACCAGCAGGCCACCGCCGCCGACGAGCGGGCGCGGCACGCCGAGGCCGCCCGCGACCAGGCGCGCCACGACGTCAGTGCCGCCGAGGCGTTGCGCGCCCAGGCCGAACGCGACAGGGACCAGGCCCGCGCCGAGGTGCGCGACCTGCGCACACAACGCGACGCCGAGCGGCAGCGGGTGGCCGACCTGACCGGTGAACGCGACGCGGTCCGCGCCGACGCCGAGCGGGCCACCCGGGTCGCCGCCGACGCGACCGAACGGGCCGGGCGGTGGCAGGCCGAGGCGCAGGACGTGCGGCGCCAGATCGAGCAGGCCCGCGCCGACGCCGCGCGCGCCCGCGCCGAGGCCGCCGACGCCACTCGCGCGCGGGAGCAGGCCGACCGGGCCCGCGACCGCGCCCAGGTCGCCGCCCGCCAGGTCGACGACGCCCGGCAGGAGGTCGCCGAGGTGGCGGCGCGGCTGCGCGCGGAGCTGGCCGCCACCGCCGCCCAACGGGACACGCTCACCGCCGAGCTGAGCGCCGCCCGGCAGGCCGCGGCCACCGCCGAGAGTCAGGTCACCGCCCTGACGGTACGGCTCGACGCAGCCGAAGGTGACCGGGACCTGGCCCAGCGGCGGGTGGCGCAGCTCGGTGACCAGGTCAGCGACCTGGCGGTGGCGCTGGCCCGGCTCGGCTCGGTGCCCACGACCGGTTGAGCCCCACCGGGGCGCAACTTTCACTGCCCCCGGGCGGTTAACCTCCCCGGTGGCAGCGGGTCGGCATCCCCGTTGCGACCCGCCTGGGGATCACCTGGCCGGGTGCGCGCCCCGGCCGGCTACCCTTGGTCGCGGCCCACCCGTGGACGCCTCACGCCCTCGGGCGGGAATGGCTCGACGGGAACGCACCGTTACACCCAGAAGACCAGCACCACGAACGAGGGGAAGTCGATCATGGGCGAGCGTATGCTGCGCGGAAGCCGCCTTGGCGCGGTGAGCTACGAATCCGACCGCAACACGGAGCTCGCGCCGCGTCAGACCCGCGAGTACCTCTGCGCCAAGGGCCATCAGTTCGAGGTGCCGTTCGCCGTCGACGCCGAGGTCCCGATGACCTGGGAATGCAAGTTCGACGGCAGCGTCGCCCGACTCGTCGACGGCAACGAGCCGGAGCAGAAGAAGGCCAAGCCGCCGCGTACCCACTGGGACATGCTGCTGGAGCGGCGCTCGATCGCCGAGCTCGAGGACATCCTCGAGGAGCGCCTGCAGGAGGTCCGAACCCGCCGCGGCCGCGCCTGAGCCGCACGACAACAGCGCCCCCGGGGTCATCCCCGGGGGCGCCGTCGCGTCTGCGTGCGGCCTACTGGCGACCGGGCTCGATGATCTCGCCCTCGATGGCGCGACCGCCGTCGACCACCACCGGCTGCTGCGGCTGCGGGGCCGGTTGCGGCGCACCCTGGCGCACCCGCACCGTACGGGGGCCGAACAGGTCACCGGCGACCATCGAGGACACCCGCCGCTCGGTGGCACGTCGCACCCCGGCGCGGGCCAGTCGACGCACCGGTGGCACCAGCAGCAGCAACCCGACCAACCCGCTGACCAGACCGGGAGCCGCCAGCAGCAGGGCGCCGGCCAAACCCACAAGCCCGTCGGTGACCTGCCCACCCGGTGGCTGCCCGGCCGCCGCGGCGGAGCGGAACCCACGCCAGGCGCGCATCCCCTCCCGGCGCAGCAGCACCAGCCCCAGCAGGGACGCGGCGAACACCAGCAGCACCGCCACCCCGAACCCCAGCGCCCGCCCGACCCCGACGAACACCGCCAACTCCAGCACCACCGCCAGCAACAGGGCCAACGGCACGAACCTCAGTCCTCGGCGCATCTCACCTCATCGCCATTCCCGCGGGCACCTTGGGCGTGTCCCGCTCATCCAGCATGACACGGCGGCGCTCACGGCCACCGCGCCTGACCGGTCGAGGTGCCGTGCAGGCCACGGCGTACCGCCTGCCGCCGGTCGCGCACACCCCAGGCAGTGATCCGCCACAGCGCCTCGGCCACGATCCGCGGGCTCATCTTGCTGTCCCCGCGTTCCCGTTCGGCGAAGGTGATCGGCACCTCCACGATCCGCACCCCGGCCCGGTGCGCCAGCCGGGACAGCTCCACCTGGAACGAGTAACCCTGCGACGTCACCGACTCCAGGTCGATGGCGTCCAACGCGCTGATCCGGTAGACCCGGTAACCGCCGGTGGCGTCCGAAACGGGCATGCCCAGGGCGAGGCGCGCGTACAGGTTGCCGCCGCGCGACAGCAGCAGCCGCCGCAGCGGCCAGTTGAGCACCCGCGCGCCGCTGGTCCACCGCGACCCGATCACCACGTCGGCGTCGCGGGCGGCGTCCAGCAGCGCCGGCAGGTCCTCCGGCGCGTGCGAGCCGTCGGCGTCCATCTCCACCACCGCCTGGTAGTCACGCTCCCGGGCCCAGTCGAACCCCGCCAGATACGCCGCGCCGAGGCCCTGCTTGCCCTGGCGGTGCAACACCTGCACGTGCGCGTCGCCGTCGGCGAGGGCGTCGGCGATCGCGCCGGTGCCGTCGGGGCTGTTGTCGTCGGCGATGAGGACCCGCACCGCCGGAACGGCACGCCGGACCCGGCCCACGATCGCTGCGATGTTGTCGGCCTCGTTGTAGGTGGGGATCACCACCAGCACCCGGCCCACACCCGGCACCTCGTCCGGGCGTCGGATCGTATCGGTCGCCTGGATCACGGTTCCTCCGCTCCCGCCGGCGTACCGGCTGTTGCTATCCGGGCACGACCCGCTGCCGCCGGCGCAGCACCGCCGCGCCGACCAGGGCCGCCGCGGCCAGCGCGGCGAGCGTCACCTCCGGCCACCAGCCGAGGCGGGTGGCGAGGGTACGCCCGTCGTCGAGCCGCAACTGCCGCACCACGACCTCCCGGGTGTTGAACCCGGTGGCATCGCTTACCCGCCCGTCGGGTGCGACGAACCCGGACACACCGACCGTGGACGCCATCAACGCCGGCCGGCCGTGCTCCACCGCCCGCAGCCGCACCATGGCCATCTGCTGGCGGGCCTCCGCCACGTTGAAGGTGGCGTTGTTGGTCTGCACGACCAGCAGCTGCGCGCCGCCGGTGACGGTGTCGCGGACCACGTGGTCGTAGGCGACCTCGAAACAGATCACGTCACCGAGCACGGCCGGGCCGGCGCGTACCACGCCCGGGGTGCTCCCGGCGACGAAGTCGGCGCGGATCAGGTCGACCTGCTTGCTGACCATCCGGGCGATGTCGCGCAGCGGCACGTACTCGGCGAACGGCACCGGATGGCGCTTCGTGTACAGC
This sequence comes from Micromonospora sp. NPDC005215, assembly GCF_040607915.1. NCBI lineage: Bacteria > Bacillati > Actinomycetota > Actinomycetes > Micromonosporales > Micromonosporaceae > Micromonospora > Micromonospora sp. NPDC005215. The sequence continues at coordinate 41,887 of NZ_JBEXHQ010000037.1, forward strand.
TGACTCAGGTCCGCGCCGGTGCCGGGCCGCCACAGGATGCCCGCGTTGCGGACCTGCCCGGGGCCGGGGCCGAGCAGCACCGCCCCGACGAGGATCGGCGCGCGGATCGTGTCGGCGGCCTGAGAGATCCGCGCCCCGGCGGCCGGGTTGCGCAGCGGGTCGATGTCGCTGGAGTTCTCCGGCCACACCACCAGGTCGGGTTGACGTTCCTGACCGGCGGCGACCCGCGCGGCCAACTCGATGGTGGCGTCGGCGTGGTTGTTGAGCACCGCCTGCCGTTGGGCGTTGAAGTCCAGGCCCAGCCGCGGCACGTTGCCCTGCACGATGGCCACGGTGGCGGTGGCGCCCGACCCGGCGGTGGCCAGCGGCACCAGCAGACCGGCCCCGGCCAGCGCGACCGCGGCGACGGCCGGCACGGCCACCGGCGCCCACCGCCGCGCCGACACGGCGCCGCTGGGCCGAGTGGCCGGTTCGCCGGGGCGGCTGGTCGGCTCGATGCCGGTGGGACGAGTGGCCGGTTCGATGTCACTGGTGTCGCGGGGGTGGCTGGTCGCGTCGGTGTCGCCGAGAGCGCCGGTCGGGTCGGTGTCGGTGTGGCTGGTGGGGCGCAGGGAGACCCAGCCCCGCCACACGGCGGTGACCAGCAGCCCGCCGAGGAGCGCCACGGCGAAGGTCACCAGCGGCGCGCCGCCCAGCGCCGCGAGGCGCAGCAGCGGGGAGGTGTCCTGGCTGAACGCCAGCCGCCCCCACGGGAACCCACCGAACGGGGTGCGGTCGCGCAGGGCCTCCTGCCCGACCCACAGCAACCCGGTCAGCACCGGCCACGACCAGCGGACCCGGTCGACAAGCGGTGACACCCAGGCGGTGGCCGCGCCGAGCAGCGCCAGGTAGCCGGCCTGCAGCAGCGACAGGAGCACCCACGGCAGGTAGCCGGTGTGCAGGTTCGTCCAGGCCAGCAGGGGGGCGAAGAACGCCACCCCGGTGAGGAAGCCCAGACCGGCGCCGGCGCGCAACCGCCGCCGGTGCGCGGCGGCGGCCAGCAACGCCACCCCGACGGGCGCGAGCGGCCAGACCCCGTACGGGGGGAACGCCACCAGCAGGGCCAGCCCGGCGGCGATCGCCAGGGGTGCGGCGACCCGTAGCGGCAGGGGGCGACCGGCGACGACCGGCGCGCTGATCCCCGTGGGGGCGTGGGTTTCATCCCGGTCCAGCATCGTCACCGCAGCTTCACCTCGATCACCCGGCGAAGGCTACCTGGCTGACGGTCCCGGCGGCCGCATCGGGCGGCCGGAAGTGAGCGGAGGGGCGCGATGATCAGATGATGAAAAAGAGGTCGAGGAAGGTTGGTGGGCCTACTTTTCGTCACCTGATCAAGGAAAGCGGCACTGGCGCGACAGTGGGTTCACGGCGACGTACGCGCTCGACGCCCCAGCGACAATGAAATCGGGGCGCGGCTCGCGCCGCGCCCCGATGCTCCCAGGCCCTTCCCGGCCGGTGTGGCGAGGATGGGGCACGACGACCTTCGGACCGACCAGACGTGGACTGGCTGCCCCCGCCGGGCCGTTGTCTACTGGCCGTGCACCTCACCCTGCCCGTACACCGGTAACCGCGGCCGGTTCGCGCCGCCCCGCCGACCCCCGCCCGCTGGACCTGGCCGCCGCGACGATGACGCTCAAAAATGTCGCTCGGCCAGCGGACGAGAGGACGAAGCGAACAACAGCCGCTTCCCGTGGTAGGACTCAAAGACGGTACGTGCCGACCCCCGTCGGTTGTCAACCCACCCCCGGCCTGTCGTGTGTTGCGCCACGGCGTGTCGGGTCGGCGAGTCTCAATGCGTGCGCAGATGGTGGCGCAGCAGCGCCCCCGCCGCCACCCGGTGCTCCTCGGCGAGCAGGCCCCCGGCGGCCAGCACGTAGTCGGCGTCGACGACCGCGGCGGCGGCGCGGGGCAACGCCCACCCGCCGGCGTGGTCGGCGAGGACCGCCGCCAACACCTGCCCGGACGTGTCCGTCGGCGCGTGCCGCAGCACCCCACCGGAACCCACAAGCAGCCGCACGTCGCGCAGGTCCCGCCCGGCCCGTTCGCCGGTGGCAGCACCCCGGGCGTGCCGGCGCAACGCCACCGTCGCCGCGAGGGTGGCGATGCGGGCGTCGACGGCCCGCTCGACGGCGTCGGCGGCCAGGAACGCCGGGTCGGCGGCCCGGCGCGCCGCGGCGGCGCCCAGGTCGTCGGACTCGTCCGCGGTGAGCAGCCGCTCCTCGGCGGCGGCCCGCACGACCCCCGGGGCGCTCCACCGCATGCCCAGGTCACCCTCCACCGTGCGGGCCCGCCACAGGCTGCCGGCGACCTCCCGCGCGGGCCCGGTGGCCCGCTCGTCGGGGGTGAGCACCGAGTACACGTCGGTGGTGGCGCCACCCACGTCGACCACGGCGAGGTCACCACCGAGGGTGTCGGCGAGCACCTCCACACCGGTGAGCACCACGTCGGGCGTGGCCGCCCGCACCAGCCGCGCGAACCGGGCGCCCTTCGACAGCCGCTTACCACCGATGACGTGGCGCAGGAACACCGCGCGGATCGCCGCCCGCGCCGACGCCGGGGCGAGCACCCCGATGCGGGGCAGGACGTTCTCCGCGCCCGTCACCGGCACCCCGGCGGCCTCCAACAACCCGGTCAGCTGCGCGCGCACGTCACCGTTGCCGGCGAACACCACCGGCACCCGCCACCGGGCCCGAGCCAGCCGGGTCGCGTTGTGGGTGATCGTCTCGGCGTCACCGCCGTCGGTGCCACCGACCAGCAGCACCACGTCCGGTCGGGCCGCCCGCAACGCCACCAGGTCCGCCGCGGCGAGCCGACCGGCCGCCACGTGCACCACGTGCGCGCCGGCGGACAACCCGACCCGCCGGCCCGCCTGCGCGGTGACCAGCGGCTCGTAGCCGATCACCGCCAGCCGCAGCCCGCCACCGGCCGACGAGCACACGTACCACGGCGCGTCGCGCACACCCAGCCCGGCGCTGGCCGCCGTGACCGCGGCGTCCAGGCCGTGCAGCACGTCGCTGCCCACCGTGGTCGGCGCGGCCGCCGCTCCCACCAGCACACCGGCGGTCAGGTCCACCACCGCCACCTTGGTGTACGTGGACCCGACGTCCGCGCAGACCGCCAGGCTCACGACGCGGCGGGAACGACCACGGTGCCGGTCGCGGTGACCGCCACGATCGGCGGGTCGAGGACCTCCGCGGCGGACGCGGAGCGGTCCGGGCGACCCCGGCACACCACCGCGCAGGACAACTCCAGGGTGCGGCTGCGCGTGCCGACCCGGGACACCCGCGCGGTGACCTCCACCACGTCACCAGCCCGGATCGGCGCGGTGAACCGCACGTCGGCGTACCCGGCGAACAGACCCTCGTCGCCGTCGGTGCGGATGCACACCTCCGTGGCGACGTCCCCGAACAGGGCCAGGGCGTACGCCCCGTCGACGAGGTTGCCGGCGTAGTGGGCGTGCGAGTACGGCACATACCGCCGGTGCGTCACCGTCAACCCGAGCCGTGCGTCGGTCATGCCATCGCCTTCCGCTGCGTGATCAGGGCGTGCACGAGGTAGCTGGCCACCTCGCCGGGCGTGGTACCCCGACCGAAGATCCGGTCCACGCCCAACTCGTCGGTCATCGTCTCGTCGAACCGGGGCCCGCCCACGATCAGCAGCGGCCGCCGGCCCGCCGGCATCGCCTCCCGGAACGCCGCCGACATCTCCCGGGTGTTGTGCAGGTGCGCGTCGCGTTGGGTGACCACCTGCGACACCAGCACCGCGTCGGCCTTCTCCACCCGGGCGGTCTCCACCAACTCCGGCACGCTGACCTGCGCACCCATGTTGGTGACCTTCAACTCCCGGTAGTACTCCAGGCCCTTCTCCCCCGCGATGCCCTTGACGTTGAGGATCGCGTCGATGCCCACGGTGTGCGCGTCGGTGCCGATGCACGCACCGACCACTGACAGCTTGCGCCGCAACCGCTGCTTGATCACCGTGTTGACGTCCTTCGCCGACAGCAACGCGAAGTCGCGTTCCACCACCTGCACCGCGTTCAGGTCGACCAGGTGGTTGACCCGCCCGTAGACCACGAAGAACGTGAACCCGTCACCCATCGGCTTGGCGTGCACCACCATCGCCGGGTCGATGCCCATCTTGTTGGCCAACTGCACCGCCGCGCCCTCGGCCCGCTTGTCGTGCGCCACCGGCAGCGTGAACGACACCTGCACCATCCCGTCACCGGTGGTGTCCCCGTAGGGCCGCACGATCTGCTTACTCGGCTGGCCGGTTCGCTCGCTCACGCCACCGCCTCCAGGATGTCGGTGGCCGGGTTGTAGTAGTCCGCCTCGTGCGCGGCGACCCCGGCCAGGCCCTTACCCCGGTCCGCGGGCCGCTTCATGATCCCGAACGTGCCCTCGGCGATCGCCGTGAGCAACGTCTGCTCCCCGATGCGCTCCAGCAGATCCAGCGCCTCACCGAGGACCTGGTTGGCGCGGCGACGGATGAACCCGCCGGGCGCCGGCACGAAGTCCTCGTGCAGCCCACCGGCGGCGCCCAGCACGTACCGCACGTTCTGCACCGCGATGTCCCGGTCCGACAACCACGGCGTCACCACCGCCTCGGTCATCATCCCCACCAGCAGGATCCCCTGACCGGTCAGCGCCCCCGCCAGGTTGAAGAACCCGTCGAGCAGGTTGCCCCGGAACACGTCACCGGTCATGTGCTTCGTCGGTGGCATCCACTTCAACGGCGCGTCCGGGAACAACTCCCGGGCCAGCAGGGCGTGGGCCAACTCCAGGCGGAACGACTCCGGCACCTCCGGGTTGATCTCGAACGCGTGCCCCAACCCCAACTGCCAGTCCGCCAACCCCGCCTCGTGCGCGAAGAACTCGTTGAGCAGCTGCGACACCGTCACCGTGTGCGCCTCGTCGACGGCGTCGGCGGTGGTCAGGTAGTTGTCCTCACCGGTGTTGATGATGATCCCGGCGCGGGCGTGCACCTGCCGGGAGAACCGCTGGTCGACGAACGTGCGCACCGGGTTGATGTCGCGGAACAGGATCCCGTACATCGAGTCGTTCAACATCATGTCCAGGCGTTCCAGCCCGGCCAGGGTCGCCATCTCCGGCATGCACAACCCGGACGCGTAGTTGGTCAACCGCACGTAGCGGCCCACCTCCCTCGACGACTCGTCCAACGCCGCGCGCATCAGCCGGAAGTTCTCCTGCGTGGCGTACGTGCCGGCGAACCCCTCCCGGGTCGCGCCCTCGGGCACGTAGTCCAGCAACGACTGCCCGGTGGAGCGGATCACCGCGATCACGTCCGCACCCGCCCGCGCCGCCGCCTGCGCCTGCGGAATGTCCTCGTAGATGTCACCGGTCGCCACGATCAGGTAGATCCACGGCCGCTGCTTCGGGTCACCGTGGCGCTTCACGAGCCGATCCCGCTCGGCGCGCCGCCGGTCGATGCGCCGGATACCCGCGCCGACCGCCCTGCGCGCCGCCGACCGGGCGGCCGTGGCGGCCCGACCCGACGGCACGGCGAACCGCACCGACCCGGCGGCGGCCTTCTGCGCCAGCAACGTCACGTCCGCGCTGCCCTCGCGCACCAGCGCGTCGAACACCGGCACCGCCACCCCGTGCCCCAACCCCACGTCCGCGACGACCGCGTCGACGAGCCGGTTCACCCACGGAATACCGTCCGGGTCCGCACCCGTCACCCCGGCCAGCCGCAGCACGGCCCGCTCCACCGACACCGTGGTGTGGCTGCGCGCCAGGTCCACCACCGGCTGCCCGGCGCGGCGCGCCAACTCCCGCGCCCGCGCCACCAGCACCGGATCCAGATCAAGCTTCCCGGTCACAACGACCCCTCCTCGTAGATGACCTCACCGCGCAGCACCAGCCGCCGGCACACCGGCAACGGCGTCGGGTCGTCCGGACCCCGCACCTCCGGGTCCTCGGCCAGCAGCACCGGCAGGCCCCGCTCCACCCCCGCCGGCGTCGACCACACCGCGAACGTCGCCGGCGCACCCAACGCGAGGACCCCCTCGACGTCCAGCCGCACCGCCCGCCACCCACCACGGGTGTGCGCGGCGAACGCCGCCCGCACACTCATCCGCTGCGCCGGGTTGTGGTGCGCCGCCGCCGCCCGCACCGACCCCCACGGATCCAGCGGCGTCACCGGCGAATCCGACCCGAACGCCAACGTCACCCCCACCGAGTGCATCGCACCCATCGGGTTCGACTCCAACGACCGGTCCAACCCCAACCGCGACTCGTACATCCGCCCCGCCCCACCCCACAACCTGTCGAACGCCGGCTGCATGCTCGCCACCACCCCGTACTCCACGAACCCGGCGATCAACCGCTTGTTCATGATCTCCGCGTGCTCGATGCGGTGCCGGGCCGCGCGCAGCCGCTCCACACCCAGCGTCCGCGCCGCCCCCGCGAAACCGTCAAGCACCGTGCCGATCGCCGCGTCACCGATCGCGTGGAACCCGCCCTGCAGGCCGTGCGCCGCGCAGTCCAACAGGTGATCACGCACCTGCTCGGCCGTCAGGTACCCGTGCCCGCAGTCGTCACCGTCGCCGTACGGCTGCGACACGTGCGCCGTGCGCGCACCCAACGCGCCATCGGCGAACAGGTCACCGCCGGCGCCCACCGCACCCAACTCCCGGGCCCGCGCCGCGCCACCCAACTCACCCCAGTACCCGTACACCTCCGGCAACCCCGCACCCGAGATGCCCAGCAGGCCGGTGAAGTCCTCCTCGTCGGAGATCTCCGGGCCACCACACTCGTGCACCGCAGCGATCCCCAACGACGCCGCGTGCGACAGGGCCACCCGCTGCGCGGCGACCCGCTGCGCCCGACTCACCGACCCCTGCGCCGCCGCCCGCACCACGTGGTGCGCGTCGCGACGCAACCAACCCGACGCGTCGTAACCGGCCGCCCGCACCACCTCCGGGCACGCCGCCAGCAGCGCCGACGACACCAACGCCGAGTGCAGCGACGCCTGCGACAGATACACCCGCCGGCCACCGGCCGCCCGGCCCACCGCCGCCGCGTCCGGCAACGTCGCATCCGACCAGCCCGACTCGTCCCAGCCGTGCCCCAACACCACGGCGTCCGCCGGCAGACCCGCCGCGAACCCGGCCACCGCGTCCAGCAACTGCCCAGCCGACCGCACCCCGGCCACATCCAGCCCGGACAACGCCAACCCGGTGTCGGTGGCGTGCACGTGCGCGTCGACGAACGCCGGCGTCACCAACGCCCCACCCAGATCCACCACCCGGTCGGCCGGCGGCGCGTCACCGTCGGTCCCCAACCAGGTGATCCGCCCACCGGACACCAGCAGCGCGGTGGCGCTCGGGTCGGCGGGGCAGTGCAGCACGCCGCCGCGGTACAACGTCGAGGGGTTCGTCATGGCCTCAGTCTGCCGCGATCCGCGCCGCGAACAGCTGACGCACCCCCGGCTCGGCCCGCAGCAGGCCCAGCGCCAACTCCGCGTGCCCCGGCACGTACCCGTTGCCCACCAGCATCGTCACGTCCGCGGCCAACCCCTCGGCGCCCAACGCCGCCGCCGCGAAGCTCGTCGCCATCGAGAAAAAGATCACCGTGCCGCCGTCCGCGGTGGCCAACACCGCCCCGTGCTCACACCCCGGCACGTCCACGCACACCACAGTGACGTCCGCCGGGGCGCCCAGGGCCACGGTCACCGCCGTGGACAACCCCACCGGGTCCCGCGCGTCAGCCAACACCACCACCGACGCCAGGCCAACCGCCGTCAGCGCGTCGCGCTCCGCCGCCACCGGCACCACCCCGACGGTACGCGCGGCACCGGCCCGCCGCGCCGCCACGAGGGACAGCGACCCGCTCTTGCCCGCCCCGCCGATCACCGCGACCCGCACCGGCGTCGGGTCACCGAGGCGACCGCGCTCCTCGACGTAACGCGACACCACCCGGGCGGTCAGCGCGGGCGCCCCGCACACGTCCAGCACCGCCAGGGACAACTGCGGGTCCTCGTCGTCGGGCAGCACCGCGGCGATGGACCGCGCGAACAGGATCGCCCACCCGTCGCACGGCACCTGCTCGCTGCGCCCGTCCCAGCGGGCCAGCCCGTCGGTCACGACGAGGGGGGTCAACGTCAACGACACCAGGGTGGCGACCCGCTCCCCCGCCTTGAGCCCGAGCGGGGACCGCCGGCCAGCCTCCTCGACCGTGCCGATCAACATCCCACCCGACCCGGTCACCGGGTTCTGCATCTTCCCCCGGGTCCTAATGATCTCCAGCACCTCGGCGCGGACCGCGTCACCGTTCCCGCCGTGCTTCTCCGACAACTGCCGGAAACTCGCCGCGTCCAGGTTGAGCCGCTGCACCCGGATCCGCACCTCGTTCGGCGCGATCGCCGCGGACGTGTCCAGCCGCCAGGCCGCCTGCGGCAGCACCCCCGCCGGTTGCACGACGCGGTGCAGTCCCACCGGTGACGTCACGCCGACCTCCCCTGTCCAGCCGTTCGAAGCCTCGGCCAAGGCTCGCGTAACGGGAAAACTTACGGCAGACTAGTTTCTGTACCGAATATTTTCCAGTAGCCTTCGGGCTTCGATGATCAGCCGCACCACCGAGGAGGGGCCGTGACCCAGACCATCCCGCAACCCCGTCACGCCCCGGTCGCCGTACCGACCGCCGGGCAGCCCTACGAGTACCACCGCCGCCCCCTTGTCGAACCGGACTGGACCCGCTTCCCCGGCTGGCGCCACGTCACCCGCGACCAGTGGGAATCCGCCCAGTGGCAACGCGTCAACTGCGTCAAGAACACCAAGCAGCTCCGCGCCGTCTTCGGCGACCTGATCGACGAGACCTTCTACGCCGACCTCGAGGCCGACCAGAAGGCCCTGGCCACCATGTCGATGCTGGTGCCACCCCAAATGATCAACACGATGGTGCCGTTCGCGACCCTCACCACCGAGGCCCTGCTCGCCGACCCCATCCGCCGCTACATGATCCCGGTCGCCTCCGACCGACGCACCGACTGGCCCTCACACCCCTACGCCAGCCGCGACAGCCTCCACGAGCACGACATGTGGGTCGCCGAAGGCCTCACCCACCGCTACCCCACCAAGGTCCTCGCCGAGCTGCTCTCCACCTGCCCGCAGTACTGCGGGCACTGCACCCGGATGGACCTCGTCGGCAACTCCACCCCCACCGTCGACAAACTCAAGCTCACCCTCAAGCCCGTCGACCGCTACGACGCCCACATCGCCTACCTCAAGGGCCACCCCGGCGTCCGCGACGTCGTCGTCTCCGGTGGCGACGTGGCCAACGTGCCGTGGCGCAACCTCGAGTCGTACCTCATGCGCCTGCTGGAACTGGAAACCGTCCGCGACATCCGGCTCGCCACCAAGGCCCTCATGGGCCTCCCCCAACACTGGCTGCAACCCGACGTCGTCGAAGGCCTGGAGCGCGTCGCCCGCACCGCCGCCCGCCGCGGCGTCAACCTCGCCATCCACACCCACGTCAACCACGCCCAGTCGCTCACCCCACTGGTCGCCAAGGCCGCCCAGACCGCCCTCGACGTCGGCGTCCGTGACGTCCGCAACCAGGGCGTGCTCATGCGCGGCGTCAACGCCACCACCCCGGAACTGCTCGACCTCTGCTTCGCCCTCCAGGGCGAAGCCGGGATCCTGCCGTACTACTTCTACATGTGCGACATGATCCCCAACGCCGAACACTGGCGCGTCCCGGTCTGGCACGCCCAGCAGCTCCAGCACGACATCATGGGCTACCTCCCCGGCTACGCCACCCCCCGCATCGTCTGCGACGTCCCCTTCGTCGGCAAGCGCTGGGTGCACATGCTCACCGACTACGACCGCGAACGCGGCATCTCCTACTGGACCAAGAACTACCGCACCTCCATCGAATCCGCCGACCTGGAAGCCCTCAACAAGCGCTACGCCTACTACGACCCGATCGACACCCTCCCCGCTAACGGCCAACAGTGGTGGACCGACCACCGCAACGACTAAACCCCCACCCCCACCCCACCCCACCCCCCGACGCTGTTGATCAAGAGGTTCGCGTCAGCTTTGATCTCCTGCTTGACGCAAACCTCTTGATCAACCGAACGGGGTGGGGCTGGACGCAGAGCGCTCAGGCGGCGGCCAACACCTCGGACAACGGTGCTGGCACCAACCCACGCTCCCGTAGCCCCTCCAGGATGTGCGGCAACGCCTCATCCGTCATCGCGGCGTTCGCCTCGGTCACGTGCATGATCACCACCGACCCGGGGCGGACGTGGTCCAGCACCGCCCGCACCAACGGCTTCCACGCGGTCGCGAACGGATCGCCGCTGACCACGTCCCCGTCGACCACCGTCACACCCAGCGGCGCCAGCGCGTCCAGCGTCGCCGCGTCGTGGCAGAGCCCCGGAAACCGGAAGTAACGGGTCTGTCGACCCCCGTACGGCTTGATCACTTCGAAGGTCTTCGCCACGTCCCCGGCCAACTCGTCGACGGGCTGCGAGGGCAGGTCGTAACAGTCCCCGGTGAACGCCGCATGCCCATAGGTGTGGTTGGCCAACTCGAAGCGCGGGTTCCCGGCGATCCGCCGGGTGACGTCCGGATAGCGCTGCACCCACTTGCCGGTCAGGAAGAACGTGGCCGGCACCTGCTCCCGCTCCAGCAGGTCGAGGATGCGCAGGTTGGCGTACGACTTCACCCGGCCGGCGCGCAGGTTGCCCAACATCCCGTCGGTCATGTCCGCGTCGAACGTCAGCGCGACGCGGTTGCCGGCACGCGGGCCGTGCTCCACCACCGGTGGCAGGCTTCCCGCCGCAGTCGCGCCCGGCACGGTTGTCGTGCCCGGCACGGTGGCCTCCGACGGGGACGCCTGCCCAGTAGCGCTGGCACCACCCGCCGGGCGCGTGGGAATGGGACTCGCGGCCACGACGGACGGGCCAACGAAGGTCGGCGCCTCCGACGGGGACGCCCCGGAGCACCCGACCGCGGCGCTGCCGACGAGGGCCGCCGCGACCAGTACACCGAGCAGCGGGCGGAGCCGGGATCGGATCACGCCGGTGATCATCGCAAACGTGAAGGCGAAACGTTGTCCCGTCTTCGGCCACGCCACCCGCACACTGCCACGAAGCTCGCACGTCCTAGCACGATCCTGCCGCTGACCAGCGGTCCCCGCGCGTCTCATGCTGCACTCGGGACATGCTGGACGAACTACGCGACCTGTTGGAACGGCACGTCCGCCCCGACCTGACCACCGGCATCGACGGCGTCCGGGTCTGCCGGATCGACCAGACCGCCTCCCCGGTCTCCTCCATGTCCGGCAAGGTACTGGCGGTCATCGCCCGGGGCGGCAAGCGGCTCGCCCTCGGCGACCAGGTCTACGAGTACGGCCCCGGCCAGTACCTCGTCGCCTCGATCGACCTTCCGGTGACGGGGCACGTCATCGACACCGCCCCGGGCGACCCCGCACTCGGCTTCGGGATGACCCTGGACCCCGCCACCATCGCGGAGCTGCTGCTGCAGGCAGGCCCGGGCGATCTGCCACGTTCCCCTGGCACCGCGCGGCCCGGAATCGCGGTCAGTGACGCCCCGGACGCGCTGCTCGACGCCATCGTGCGGCTGCTGCGCCTGCTCGACCGTCCACAGGACCGCAGGACACTGGCCCCCCTGTTCAAGCGCGAGATCCTCTGGCGGTTGATGACCGGCGAACAGGGTGACGTCGTCCGGCAGATCGGCCTCGCCGACAGCAGCCTGAGCCACATCGCCCGGGCGGTCCAGTGGATCCGCGAGAACTACACCCGGCCGTTCCGGGTCGACGAGATGGCACAGCTTTCCGGGATGAGTGTCTCCGCATTCCACCGAAACTTCCAGGCGGTGACGGCGATGAGCCCCATCCAGTTCCAGAAGCACATCCGCCTGCAGACGGCGAGACTACTGCTGGCAAACAGCCCCAACGAAATCACCCGCGTCGCCCATCGCGTCGGTTACGACAGCCCGTCCCAGTTCACCCGCGAATACCGGCGACTGTTCGGTGCTCCGCCCAGCATCGACGCGCCGCGCATACGGGCCGGATCCGAAAATGCGGGCTCCGCCCTCCCCTGACCTCTGACGAAGAGGATCGTGCAACCAGACGAGACGATTTCACTAGTTCCACCCCTTTCGCGGTGCTTCCATGGAGTCACCGGAACAAACCACTCCGAAGGACAACAGTGAAATACCGCAACCTGGGCCGGACCGGAATCGAAGTCAGCCCGTACTGCCTGGGCGCCATGATGTTCGGCGCCATGGGAAACACCGATCACGACGACTCCATCCGAATCATCCACAAAGCCCTCGACGCCGGAATCAACTTCGTCGACACCGCCGACGTCTACTCCGGCGGCGAATCCGAGGTGATCGTCGGCAAGGCACTCAAGGGCCGCCGCGACAACGTCGTACTGGCCAGCAAGCTGCACTACCCGATGGACGACGACCCCAACCACCGCGGAAACTCACGACGGTGGATCACCACGGCGGTCGAGAACTCCCTGCGCCGCCTACAGACCGATCACCTCGACCTTTACCAGGTCCATCGCCCGGACCCGACTGTCGACGTGGAGGAGACCCTCTCGGCCCTGTCCGATCTCATCCACAGCGGCAAGGTACGCGCGATCGGCGCGTCGTCGTTTCCGGCATCGGAGATCGTCGAAGCGCAGTGGGTCGCCGAGCGACGCGGCCTCGAACGCTTCCGGACCGAGCAACCGCCGTACTCCATCGTCAACCGGAGCATCGAACGCGAGGTCCTCCCGGTCTGCCAACGCTACGGCATGGGCACCCTCGTGTGGAGTCCGCTCGGCCAGGGCCTGCTGACCGGCCGGTACCGCAAGGGCCAGCAGCCCGACAGCCACCGGTCCGGCTTCACCCCGCAGCACTTCGACGACGAGCGCAAGCTCGACGTCGTGGAACAACTCATCCCGCTCGCCGACCAGGCCGGCCTGCCGATGACCCACCTCGCCATGGCGTTCGCGATCGCCCACCCGGGCGTTACCTCGGCGATCATCGGGCCGCGCACCATGGCACAACTCGACGACCTGCTGGCCGGCGCCGACGTCACCCTGACCGACGAGATCCTCGACCGGATCGACGAGATCGCGCCGCCCGGCACCGACGCCGGCCCCAACGACGTGGCCTACGTACCGCCGGCCGTGTCGACAGTGGGTCTGCGCCGCCGGCCGCTCGCGCAGCGATCCGCCGGCTGACCCACGACGGTTGTGCCGTTCGAGTGCCCGCCCCGTCACGGTGGCGGGCACTCGGCGTGCGAGAGCCGGCGCCGCTAGGCGCTCGCGCCGCTAGGCGCTCGCGCCGCTAGGCGCTCGCGCCGCGCGGCGCGTACATGATGACCGCGACGCCGAGCAGGCAGAGCGCCGCACCGGCGAGGTCCCACCGGTCCGGACGGAAGCCGTCGACCACCATCGCCCAGCCCAACGAGCCGGCCACGAACACCCCGCCGTACGCGGCAAGGATCCGGCCGAAGTTCGCGTCAGGTTGGAACGTGGCGACGAAGCCGTAACAGCCCAGCGCCACCACGCCGGCAGCGATCCACAGCAGCCCGCGCTGCTCCCGCCAGCCCTGCCAGACGAGCCAGGCGCCGCCGATCTCGGCGACCGCGGCCAACGCGAACAACACGAGGGAACGAAGCACCGTCACCGCAAGACCTTAGCCGCAGCACACGACGGGTCCCCGGGCGACGGTGCGCCCGGGGACCCGTGAACCGCTCAGGTCACTTCGTGAAGGAGTCCTTCATGTTGCGACCGGCGTCCTTGACGTTCTGACCGGCCTGCTTGGCGCGCGCGTCGCTCTCCTGGCTGGCGCCCTCGCCACGCATCCGCTCGTTGTCGGTCATGTCGCCGACGCGCTCTCGTGCGGCGCCGGCCATCTGCTCGACCTTGTTCTTTGCCTTCTCGGTGAAGCTCATCGCGCCTCCTCGGTCTGGCGGTTGTCCTGGCTCGCTTGCCCGGTCTCCAGGTGCCGAAACCGGTGGTGCCGGTCGGCACACCCGCTAAGGCATCCTAGGAAGATAGGTTGAGGGAGGGTCGCCTGGCGGAAGCGGTCACGATGGTTAACTGGCCATATGGGAGAGCTCCTACTGATCCGGCACGGCGAGACCACCTGGAGCGCCAGCCTCCGGCACACCTCGTACACCGACCTGGAGCTGACCCCCGACGGCGAGCGACAGGCCCGCACCCTCGCCGCGTTCCTCGCCGGCCGGCGGTTCACGACAGTGCTGGCCAGCCCCCGCTCCCGGGCGCTGCGCACCGCGCAACTGGCCGGGCTCACCGTCGACGCTGTCGACGAGGACCTCAGCGAGTGGAACTACGGCGAGTACGAGGGCCGCACGACAGTCGACATCCACGCCGACCAACCGCACTGGAACATCTGGACCGACGGCTGCCCCGGCGGGGAGTCACCCGCACAGGTCGGTGAACGGCTCGACCGGGTGCTGACGCGGGTCACCCCACTGCTCGACCGGGGCACCGTCGCGCTTGTCGGTCACGCGCACAGCCTGCGTGTGCTCGGTGCGCGCTGGATCGGCCTGCCCCCGTCCGCCGGCGGACGACTACGCCTGGACACCGCCACGGTCAGCGCGCTCGGTCACGAGCACGGCCGGCAGGTCATCCTGCGGTGGAACCAGCCGGCTCCTCCGGCGCCCGGGACCGCGACCGACTCGGTGCCGCGGCACTGATCTTCGGAGGCCGGTTCTCATACGGGGTGGACAGCACCACTGTGGTCCGGGTCGTCACGTTCGCCGAGGTACGGATCTCCTGCAGCACCCGCTCCAGGTCGCTGGGGCTGGCCACCCGCACCAACAACAGGTAGAAGTCCTCCCCCGCCACCGAGTAGCAGGAGTCGATCTCGGGTAGGTGCGCCAGCCGCTCCGGCGCGTCGTCCGGCTGCGACGGGTCGAACGGGCGGATCGCCACGAACGCGGTCAGCGGCAGGTCCAGCGCCTCGAACGACACCCGCGCGGCGTACCCCTTGATCACCCCGCGCTGCTCCAGCCGGCGCACCCGCTGGTGCACGGCGGACACCGACAACCCCACCTTCTCGGCCAGGTCCGTGTACGACAGTCGGCCGTCGGCGGTCAGCGCGGCGACGATAGAGCGGTCGATCTCCTCCACGGCGTGCAACCTACCGGGAAAACCGCCCGACGGCGACGAGGTACCCGCCGGAGCGGCCTCGGTGGATCCACCGCAGCCGCCCCGGCACCGCTCATCGCCCTGCTCAGCCCCTCGCCAGCGCCCGGGAGATCACCATCCGTTGGATCTGGTTGGTGCCCTCCACGATCTGCAACACCTTGGCCTCGCGCATGTACCGCTCCACCGGATGATCGGCCACGTAGCCGGCGCCGCCGAGCACCTGCACCGCGTCGGTGGTCACCCGCATCGCCATGTCGGTGGCGAAGAGCTTCGCCTTGGCCGCCTCGATCGCGTACGGGCGGCCGGCGTCGCGCAGCCGGGCCGCGGCGAGGGTCAACGCGCGGGCGGCGGAAATCTGGGTGGCCGCGTCCGCGAGGAGGAAACCGAGCCCCTGGAAGTCGATGATGGACCGGCCGAACTGCTGCCGCTCCCGGGCGTAGGACACCGCGTAGTCCAGAGCCGCCTGGGCCAGCCCGACCGCGCAGGCCGCGATGCCCAGGCGACCCGAGTCCAGTGCGGACATGGCGATGGTGAAGCCGACACCCTCGTCACCGATCAGCCGGTCCACCGGCACCCGCGCCTCGTCGAAGGCGATCTGCGCCACCGGGGAGGCGCGCAACCCCATCGTCCGCTCGGCCGCCTGCGGGTTGATGCCGACAGTGCCCGCGTCGGCGAGCAGGCAGGAGATCCCCTTCGGCCCGGGCCCTCCGGTACGGCAGAAGATGTTGTAGAAGTCGGCGGTCCCCGCGTGGGTGATCCACGCCTTGGTGCCGGACACCAGGTACGCGTCCCCGTCGCGAACCGCCCGGGTGCTCAACGCCGCCGCGTCCGAGCCACCCTGCGGCTCGGAGAGGCAGTACGCGCCAAGCAGTTCGCCGCCGATCATGTCCGGCAGCAGCTTGCGCTGCTCGTCGGTGCCGAACGCGAACACCGGGTAGCAGGACAGGGTGTGCACGCTGACCGCCTCGGCGACCGCGAGCCAGCGGCTGGCCAGGATCTCCAGCACCTGCAGGTACACCTCGTAGGGCTGGGCCGCGCCGCCGTACTCCTCGGGGTAGGGCAGGCCGAGCAGGCCGGCTCGGCCGAGGATCCGGAGCACGCCGCGGGGGAATTCGGCGCGCTCCTCGAAGGCGGCGGCTTTCGGCGCGAGCTCACGATCGGCGAGCTCGGTGGCGAGACCCAGCAGGTCGTGGGCCTCGTCGGTGGGGAGGATCCGGTCGACAGTCATAGCGCGATGAGCTCCGTGGGGGTGGTGTTGAGCCGTTGCACGCCGTCTGTGGTGCAGACGACGATGTCCTCGATGCGGGCGCCGTGTCGGCCCGCCAGGTAGACGCCCGGTTCGATGGAGAACACCATCCCGGCCTCGATCGGGCGGTCGTTGCCGGCCACCAGGTAGGGCTCCTCGTGACCGTCGAGACCGATGCCGTGGCCGGTGCGGTGCAGGAACGCGGCACCGTAGCCGGCGGCGGCGATCGGGTCCCGGGCCGCGGCGTCGGCCGCCGTCGCGGTGACCCCGGGCCGCACCGCGGCGACCGCGGCGCGCTGGGCGTCGTGCAGCACCGCGTAGTAGTCCAGGAAGTCCGCCGGCGCCGGCCCGCCCACCACGTAGGTGCGAGTGCAGTCCGAGCGGTAACCCGAGGCCATCGTGCCGCCGATGTCGACCACCACGGGCTCTCCGACGCCGATCGGCCGGTCCGAGGTGCCGTGGTGCGGGCTGGCGCCGTTCGGTCCGGCCGCCACGATGACGAAGTCGACCCGGACGTGTCCGGCGGCCCGGATCGCCGCGGCGATGTCGGTGGCGACCTCGGCCTCGGTGCGCCCGGGGCGTAGCCACCGCCCCATCCGCAGGTGCACCTCGTCGATCGCCGCGCCGGCCTCGGCGAGCGCCGCCACCTCCGCCGGGGACTTGCGGACGCGCAACGCGCCCAGCACCTCCCCGGCGAGGCGTTGCGCGGCGCCGGGGAGGGCGGCGCGCAACGCGAGGACCTGCTCGGCCCACATCCGGTCGGCCAGCCCGACCGCCGTGACCGGGCCGTCGAGGGCGGCGACGACAAGGGGGTACGGGTCGGAGCCGTCGACGTGGTCGACGATGCGGACGCCGGTGGCCGGTGCCGCCTCCGCCGCCGGGCGTTCCAGTCTGGGCACGATGAGGGTCGGCTCCCCCTCGGCGGGCAGCACCAGGCAGGTCAGCCGCTCCCCCGCGTGGGCGTCGTACCCGGTCAGGTACCGCAGGTCGGAGCCGGGAGTGAGCAGCAGGGCGTCCAGCCCGGCAGCGGCGGTGGCGCGCTGCGCGGCGATCAGCCGATCCGGCGGGTACAGCTCGTCGAGTCCCACACCACCAGCTTAACGGTCGTTTGGGTAAACCCCCATATTGCTGCCGGTACCGGGGAAATCCACAGATGTTGATTGACGGGCACAGTTAACACTCTTTAAGATTTGGCTGCCTCGAGGCCCACCCGTTCCTGCGTCCCGCACCACCCGCCCGCGACAACCCGCGCGGGCGGGTGTCGTCCCCCGCCCACGGGAAGGCCCCCGATGTCCTCACCACTGCGCCGCGCCCTCGCCGCCGGCCTCCTCGCGCTGGCGACCGCCGGCGCCACCCTCACCGTCACGTCCACCGCCGCGCAGGCCGTGGTGCTGCCGAACAACTTCAAGAGCGTCGGCTACATGCCATCCTGGGCCGGCAACATCAACACCATCCAGTACAACAAGCTCACCCACATCAACTACGCCTTCATCCTGCCCAACAGCGACGGCAGCCTGCAGGGGGTCGACGGAGGTCGACTCTCCTCGCTGGTCTCGCAGGGACACGCCAACAACGTCAAGGTCTCGATCGCGGTCGGCGGCTGGAACGACGGCAACGACTCGGCCTTCGAAGCCCTGGCCGCGAACTCCGGCAGCCGGACCACCTTCGTCAACAACCTTGTCAACTTCGTCAACCAGTACAACCTCGACGGCGTCGACATGGACTGGGAGTACCCCGACCCCGGTGCCTCGGCCAACAACTACACGGCACTCATGACGCAGCTCGGCAGCGCCATGCACAGCCGCGGCAAGCTGCTCACCGCCGCCGTGGTCTCCGAGGGCGGCAGCGTGCAGGGCGTGCAGACCGCGGTCTTCAACCAGGTCGACTGGCTCAACATCATGGCGTACGACGGCGGCAGCCCACACGCCAACTACGACTGGTCGATCAACAGCATCAACCTGTGGAAGGCGCGCGGCCTGCCGGCCAGCAAGGCGGTGCTCGGCATCCCGTTCTACAGCCGCCCGGTCTACTACAACTACTCGTACCTCGTTGGTCTGGACCCGGCGAACGCCAACCGGGACTGCGCCAACGTCGGCGGGTCGCAGCAGTGCTGGAACGGCATCCCGACGGTCAAGCGCAAGACGCAGTGGGCGTTGGCCAACGCCGGCGGCGTGATGAACTGGGAGCTGAGCCAGGACACCAGCGGCTCGACCTCACTGCTCAGCGCCATGTACGACACCATCATGGGCGGCACCACCCCACCGCCGACCGGTCGCACCGGGCAGATCACCGGCCTCGGCGGCAAGTGCGTCGACGTCGCCGCGGCCAGCACCGCCAACGGCGCCGCCATCCAGCTCTACGCCTGCAACGGCACCACCGCCCAGACCTGGACGGTGGCCAGCGACAGCACGCTGCGCGCCCTCGGCAAGTGCGCCGACATCGCCAGCGGTTCCACCGCCAACGGCGCGAAGGTCCAGCTCTGGGAGTGCAACGGCAGCGGCGCCCAGGTGTGGCAGGCGCAGTCCAACGGCACGTTGCGCAACCCGCAGTCGAACAAGTGCCTGGACGTTACGGGCAACAGCTCCGCCGACGGCACCCGGTTGCAGATCTGGGACTGCTTCGCCGGCGCCAACCAGCGCTGGACGCTCCCCGCCTGACCGAACGACCCGCGCGGTCCCCGGTCGACGCCCAACGTCAGCCGGGGACCGCCGCGTGCTCGCGGGCCAGGGTGAGCATCTCCTGCACCGAGCCGGCCGGGTCGGTGACCGGGAACTGCACGGCGCGTACCACCGCCGTCGGATCGACAAGCAGCGTCAGCCGCTTGAACCGGGCCTCACCGCCGGCCCGGAAAACCGGCAGCAGCAGCCCCGCCGCCAACCGGCCATCCTGGTCGGACAGCACCGGAAACGGCAGCTCGGCGTACGCGGCGAAGTCGGCGAGCTGGTCCGGACGCTGGGTGCTGATCCCGTGCACCCGCACCCCGGCGGTCTGGAAGTCGGGGTGCCGCCTGGCGTACGTGGTCGACTCCAGGGTGCAACCCCGGGCACCGGGGATCTGCGCCCAGCCCGGCGGGTAGCCGGGTGTTCCCGGCGCGTAGGCCCCGGGGAAGAAGTAGAGGACCGCCCAGGTGTCCATCGTGGCGAGCGCGACCGGCCGCCCGTCGGGGCCGGGCAGGACGACCTCGGGCAGTCGTCGCCCGACCAGGTGGTGTGCCCGGCGCGCCTCGGCGGAGTCGGCGTCGGCCGTCGCGGTCAGGTCACCGTCACCCATCACGTGCCTCGTTCCCCAGTCCTGCAGGGCGATCAGCACTGGCAGCAGCCCTTCGCCCCGTCCGGTCAGCACATAGTCGTACCGGGGTGGGTGTCGCGAGTAGGGCCGGCGTTTTAGCACGCCGTGCTCGACCAGGGCGGCGAGGCGTTCGGTAAGCGCCCGCCGGCTGACGCCCAGCTCACGTTGCAGCGCGTCGAAGCGGGTCGTCCCGCCGGCGACGTCGCGCACGATGAGGAACGTCCACCAGTCCCCCAGCACGCCGAGCGCCTGCGCGATGCCGCAGTCCGCATCGGCGAGATCCTCTCGCCGCACCCGCTACCTCCCTCGGTCCCCGTCCGACTATAGTGCGTTCCAGTTTGAGACGCACTGGTTCGACGAACGGGGGCCGACGACACGCGCGTCGACGATCGAGCCAGACGATCTGGCGCTGGTGGCCTCACCGACGACGACCGGGACGACGACCCGCGTCCGGTCGCGTCGCCCGGCACCGTCGTCGGGCGGTGAGGTCACCGCCCGACGAGACGCTCCCGCCGCGCGGCACGCGGCAGCGGGAAGCAGTGAATGATCGACGGATCACCCGGCGCGGGACGACGCCATCCGCAGCGCGGTCGCGGCGTCCGGCGGGCCGAGCACGATCCAGGAGCCGTCGGCGAAGAGCAGCGCGAGCCGCCCGATGGTGCCACCGGGCAGCGCGTCGATGCGGACCAGCGACTCCACGCCCACCTGCCAGGCCATCTCCAGTGGCCGGTCGCGGTCCGCCGGGCCGGGCCCGTCCCAGGCCGCCCGCACCTGCCGAGCCGCCGCCGAGAGGCGATCCCGGAGACCACCGCCGGCGGGCGGCTCCACGCTGGCCGGCCGACCGCTCTGCCGGCGGAGCACCAGCACCCGGCGGTCTGTCAGCGCCAGCACCTGGGCGATCCTGGGCTCGGGCAGCTGCTCGTCCAGCCCGACCCCCACCGAACCCGGTGGACCGCCGAGCACCCCGTTGCGGGCCGCCTGATACCACTCCACCCCCGGCCCGGTGGAGGCGGTCACCCCGGCGGCATCCCAGGCCAGCCCCTCCGCCACCCGCAGCGGGTTCAACTCGGCACGGAGCACCTCCCCCGCCGAACGGCGGCCCGGGACGCGGGTGAACCAACACGCCTCCCGCAGCACCTCGCCGGGGGGCAACTGGGCCTCCACCTGACCGAGCAGCTCCGCTCGGCGCGCTGCCGGCTCGTCCATCGACCCTCCCCGCGTCACGGCGCCCGGTCGGCTGCCGGGTCCGTCCAGGAACTCACCGTACGCCGCCAGCGGCTGCCGTCGCCGTCGTCACCACGGCGCTGATCCTCGTACTCGTCCGCAGAGGAGTTGATGACCAGGTCACCGACCGACTCCAACCCCTCGCCGACGATCGACCCGTCCAGCGGGGTGGCGAGCTTGATGCCCACCTTGAGCCAGTGCTTCGGGCCGTACAGCTTGTTGATGGTCCAGGCGGCGATCTTGCCGACGGTGCCCAGCGCCTTCAGGGCCTCCATCATGGCCTTGTACGCCTCCAGCGCCCGGTGCAGCTGCGCCAGGATCCGGGTGGCCCGGCTGACCGCGATGCCGGTCTCGGCCGCCGAGGCCACGGCGGCGGCCGCCTCGGACGCACCGGCGGTGATGATCGCCAGTGCCTGGGCAGCGAGCCAGGTGATCACCAGCCACTCGACCAGCTCCCGGATGATGGTCCGGATGATCTCCTCGCAGTCGCGCAGGTCCATTGCGGTGTCGCCGAGGCTGTCGGCAGTCCGGGCCATCTCCCCGGCCGCCGTCTCCAGCCCCTCCACCAGCGCGGCGATCCGCCGGGCGTACGCCTCAGCCGCCTGGCCGTTCCACTCCGGACGCAGCGCGTCCAGGCCCTGCCGCTCCTGCTCGGCGACCTGCCGCAGCTGGGTGGCGGCGGTGCGCCAGGCACCGGCGTGCGCGTCGAGCTGGTCGGGGTCGCCGACGCAGAGCTCCAGTAGTTGCAGCAGCGGCCAGACGAACGGGTAGAGCAGCGTGTCCAATCCGGTGTTGAGCGCCTCGGAGGCGGGCCCGGTGACCTGGTTCCAGGTGTCCCGGACCTGCTGGTAGCCCTTCGCGACGTCGACGGCGTCCGGCTGGGTCATGACCCCTCCCGGTACTGGCTCGCCAGGTGGTCGGCGTTGCCCGAGTCGGTGTGCTCGTACGCCTCGGCGTTGGCGCGCAACCCGTCGGCCAGGTCGTGCAGGTGCTGGACGAGCGCTTCCAGCGAGGTCACCTCGTCGGTCACCCAACCGCGGTAGCCGGCATCCAGGCCGGCCAGCTGCCCGATCACGCCGAAGAGGTTGCCCTGGGCGGTGGCCGACTCGACGGCACGGGCGGTCGACTCGGCGGTCCCGGCCGCGGCCTCCTGACCAGTGGCCGCCGCGCGCAGCGCCGCCGGCTGCACGGTGAAGCCGTCGCCGCTCACCGACGCCGACCGAACTGCTCGTCGGCGGAGTCGAGCCGCTCCTCGGCCTCCCGGAACCGGCCCTGGTCGAGCGCCCGGTCGACCATCGACCGCACGTCAACCGCCCCGCCCGTGGCCGGGCCGACCAGCTCCTGGACCGCCTCGGCCTGCCGCCGCCCGGCCTCGGCCGCGGCCTCCCGCTGGGTCGCCACGATGCGCTCCGCCAACTCCTCCGGCCCCAGCCGCAACGCGGAGGCGCTCAGCGTGAGCCGGACCGGCATCCCCCCGGGTGCCACCACCGCCACGACGCCGTCCGAGGATCGCGCCTCGCCGTACAGCCGCTCGGGGTCGTCGCCGAGTTCGGCCAGCCCCGCGAACCGCTCACGAGTGTCCGCCACCAGGCGTCCGAACCAGGCCCGGGTCTCGTCACTCACACTCACCGTCGCCCCCCGTCACAGTCGTACGAGCGACGAGCGTACCGATGCTCGTTCAACCTGGCTGCCCCGTCGCCGGGGCGCGGCCCGGGTCGTCCGCGCGCACAGTGGTTTTCCCGTTCGAACGGCGGACGGGGCCATAGCCTGGATCCGGGGATGCCCGCGCGGGCATCCCCGGCCGGGAGGATCACGTGGCAACGAACGAGGAGGACCGGGCGGCGACCCGCCGACGCCGCCAACTGTGGGCGGGGGTGCTCGCGCTCGTCGGCCTGGTCCTGCTGATCATCGGTGTCACAGTGGCCGACGGCGTCGCGGCCTGGGTCGAGGTGCTTGTCGCGATCCTGCTGCTGGTGACCAGTTACGTCGTGCAGCACCTGGCCCGGCGGGCGACCGTCTACCGGCACGACGAGCGGCGCTGACACCGCCGACGGCCGGGCGTACCCCGGATCGTCGGAGGCTTGTGCCAGGCTGTCCGGCGTGGCACACCGACCCCCGATCCTGCTGATCGACTCAGCCAGCCTCTACTTCCGGGCCTACTTCGGCATCCCGGAGTCCGCCGCCCGCACCGAGGACGGCACCCCGGTCAACGCGGTCCGCGGCTTCCTCGACATGCTCGCCACCCTCATCCGCGGGCGCGGCGCCGACCGGATGATCTGCGCTCTGGACTACGACTGGCGGCCCGCGTGGCGGGTCGATCTGTTGCCGTCGTACAAGGCGCACCGGGTGGCCCCGCAGGGCGGCGAGATCGTCCCGGACACCCTGTCCCCGCAGGTGCCGATGATCCTGGAGGTGCTGGCCGCGGTCGGCATCACCGCTGTCGGCGCGACCGGCTACGAGGCCGACGACGTGCTCGGCACGCTCTCGGTCACCCAGCCGGGTCCGGTCGAGGTGGTCTCCGGCGACCGGGACCTGTTCCAGCTCATCGACGACGCCCGGTCGGTCCGGTTGCTCTACGTGGGGCGCGGCGTCGCCAAGCTCGACGACTGCGACGACGCCGCGGTGCGGGCCCGCTACGGCGTGCCGGCCGACCGGTACGCCGACTTCGCCGCGCTGCGCGGCGACCCCAGCGACGGGCTGCCCGGCGTGGCGGGCGTCGGCGAGAAGACCGCCGCCCGGCTCATCGAGCGTTACGGCAGCGTCGCCGGCATCCTGGCCGCGCTCGACGACTCCGACTCGTCCTTCGCACCGGGTCTGCGCACCAAGCTGGCCGCGGCACGCGACTACCTGGGCGTCGCGCCGACGGTGGTCCGGGTCGCGCTGGACGTGCCGCTGCCGGAGCTGCCCACCGCGCTGCCGACAGCGCCGGTCGACCCGGACCGGCTGCTCGACCTCGCCGGCCGATGGAACCTGGCCGGCTCCACCCGCCGCCTGGTGGACGCCCTCGCCGCCCGCGCCGACGCCTGACCGCCGGCGCGGCTGTGCCTGGCCGGCGGTGGCGCGGCGGCCGGCCTCAGGCGCGCAGCCCCGCCGCCAGGTCGCCGATCGCCCCCATCGCGTAGCGCTGCATGCCCGGGCCGAAGGTGATGCGGGTCGCGCCCCGCCGACCCAGCTCGGCCACGGACTCGCGGTCCGGGCCGGCGGCCATGTTGATCGGCCCGGCGATGCCATCGCGCAGCACCGGCAGCACCTCCAGTGGGGCCAGGATCGGGTAGACGCAGTCCGCGCCGGCCGCCACGTACAGGCGGGCGCGTTCCACCGCGTCGGCCGGGTCACCCGCGCCGACCAGGAACGTGTCGACGCGCGCGTTGATGACGAGCGCGTCGCCCGCCTCCGCCCGCACCTCGGCCAGCCAGTCCGCGTGCCGCTGCGGGTCCTTGAGGGTGGCGTGCCCCTCCGAGTCCTCCAGGTTGCAGCCGACGACGCCCGCCTCCAGCAGCCGTCCGACCAACTCGGCGGGGGCGAGACCGTAACCGCCCTCGACGTCGGCGGACACCGGAACGGAGACGGCCCGGACGATCCGCGCCACCGCCGCGAACATCTCGTCCGGCGGCGTCGCGCCATCCTCGTAACCGAGCGACGCGGCGACCCCGGCGCTCGGGGTCGCGAGCGCCGGGAAACCGGCGTCGGCGAGCACCCGGGCGCTGGCCGCGTCCCAGGGCCCGGGTAGGACGAGTGGATCGCCCGCGGCGCGGTCGTGGTGCAGGGCACGGAAGGTGGCGGCTGTCATCGTTGAGGTCTCCCGACGGGTTGAAGGGGCGGAGGTCAGGCGGTGTACCCGCCGTTGGAGTCAAGCACGGCACCGGTGATGTGGGAGGCCGCGGGGCTGGCCAGGAAGGCGATGGCCGCAGCGGTCTCGGCGCGCAGCAGAGATCGGCGCGCAGCAGGGACTCGTGTTCGTGGGGCGGACGGGGCTGGACATCGACACCCTGACCGCGACCGCCCGCACCCTCGCCGCCAAGCTCCTGCCGGACGCCTGAACCGCTCGACGCGGCGGTGTCGGGGAAGGGCCCGCCTACTTGATCTTGCGGGTGGACCGGACCACGATGCTCTCGTACTCCGGGTGTTTGACCAGCCAGTCGGCGAGGAACGGGCAGATCGGCACGACGGTCCGCTTCTTGGCCCGCGCGTCGTCCATCACCGCGCGCGCCAGCATCGACCCGACGCCCCGGCCCTCGAACGCCGGATCGACCTCGGTGTGGGTGTAGGCGATGATCGAGCCGGTCAGCTGGTAGGTGACGAACCCGGCGACCACACCCGCCTCGTCGTGCGCCTCGAAACGCTCCCGCTCTGGCGCGTCTGTCACTGTGAACTCCACCTGACCATCCAACCATCCGACCCGCCCGCGCTGACCGCGAGGCCAGCAGGGAAGCGCCGCACGCGCATTCTCTCGGCGGTAACGGGAACCCAACGCCGCCGCGCCCCGTGGGAGGAGAGACGCCACAATGACGAATCCAGCGACCGACGGCGGCTTCGCCGTCGTGGAGATGTTCACGTCCCAGGGCTGCAACAGCTGTCTGCCCGCGGAGGAGTTGCTCAGCGAACTCGAACGCGACGCACGCGTTCGGGGGCAGAACGTCTTCGCCCTCGGCTTCCACGTCGACTACTGGGACGATCTGGGGTGGCCCGACCAGTTCGCCGACCCGGCGTACACGGCGCGGCAGGAGGCGTACGCCCGCGCGTTCGGCTCCGAGGGTCTGTACACCCCGCAGATGGTCGTCAACGGCACCGTGGAGTTCGTCGGTTCCGACCGTCGGCGAGCGGCCGGTGCGATCATGTCCGCCATGTCGTCGACCGCCACCGCACCACTCACCCTGTCCATGGCAGACGGGGGCGGCCACCGGGTGCTGCTCGACTACCGGGTCGAACACCCGCCGGCGGGCGCGGTGGTGAACGTGGCGATCGTGGAGCGGGGCCTGGACAGCGAGATCGCCCGGGGCGAGAACGCCGGGCGGACGCTTCGGCAGGACAACGTCGTACGCGCCTACGCGTCGGTGGGCCTGGACGCCGAGCGGGGTCAGGTGCAGCTGGTGACACCACCCGATCTCGATCCGCGCAACGCCGCGGTGGTCGGTTACGTTCAGGAAAACGGCAACCGGGCGATCGTCGGCGCCACCGCCATCGAGCTGTCCACGGCGTAACCTCGGCGCATGCGGATGGGGCGCGGTGTGAGGGGCCACGGTGGTTGACGCGGAGGACGTACGCCGGGTGGCGCTGACCCTGCCGCACACGGTGGAGGTCGCCAGTGACGGCTTCGACTTCCGGGTGGCCGACAAGGGCTTCGTCTGGTCCTACCCGGAGCGGATACCGGGCAAGCCGCGGGTGATCCGGCTCGACATCGCGGTGCTGTTCGTCGGCGACGAGGCTGAGAAGCAGGCTCTCCTGCTCGGGGAGCCCGACCTCTTCTTCACCACGCCCGGCTACGAGGGCCTGCCCCTGGTGCTGGTGCGCCTGGCGGCGGTCGATCTCGATCGGCTGCGCGAGCTGGTGACCGACGCGTGGCGGATGCGCGCGCCGGACGCGCTGCTGTGCGACCGTGAGGGCGCCGGCAAATAGCGACATCCGCACGCAACGGGTTTGACACATTGACGGGGATCTCGGTGCTCCACTACCGTGGCCCGAGAGAGCGCTCTCTCACCTGACCTTCCCCCCAATTCAGACGCACGCGTCGGACCCGGCACGGGCCGCACCCCGGCGCGCGATGGAGGCACCATGCAACCTCCCGTCCCCCACCGCCGCTGGGCCCTGGCCGCCGCGACCGCCCTGGCCCTGGTCGTCGGCGGTCTCGCGATCCCCGTCACCCGCGCCGCCGAGGCCGCACCTGTCGGCGCCGGCAGCTATACCACCACCCCGGTCGGCCCGCTGCCCAGTGGCTGCGGCGCGATGTCCAGCAACCCCCGGCAGTTCGCCACCGCCAACGCGCCCGCCGGGCCGATACCCACAAACGACTGGTGGTCCTCCCTGCTGTGGAAGCGCACCGACTGCTCCTTCAGCGAACCGCTGCACGCCCACCCGATCTCGTACGACACGTTCACCGACGGCCTGGGTTTCTCCGCCAACTCCACACCCGCCATCAGCGGCACCGCGACCGGCGTCGGTGAGTACCACTACCCCTACGTGCAGGACATCCGGGTCGGCGTGGCCGGGCTCGGCGCACCCCAGGTCAAGGTGGACGGCTGGACCGACTGGACGGTCAGCCCGCACTGGAGCGACGGCACGCGCACCATGCGCGCCACCATCGGCCACGGGCTGCCGTTCGCGTACTTCCAGACCACCGGCGGAGACGCGGTGATCGGCACCGCCGGCACCCCCGACGTGTGGTCCACCACCGGCGCCACCATCGGCTTCCGGGTCAACGGCCACGACTACGTCGGGTACGCGCCCAGCGGCGCCACCTGGACCGTCGCCGGCGGCCGGATCTCGTCCACCCTCGCCGGCCGGGGCTACTTCTCCGTCGCCCTGCTGCCGCCGACGTCCAGCGCGACGGAGCGCGCCGAGCTGGCCGCGACCTACGGCCGGTACGCGCACGCCCACGTGACAGGCACCCAGGTGTCGTACGCGTACAACCCGGCGAACAGCGGCCTGACCACCACGTACGCGTTCACCACGACCGCCCGGGAGGGCTCCGCCACGCAGACCGTGGTCAGCCTCTACCCGCACCAGTGGAAGTCGCTGAGCGGGTCCACCACCATCACCCCGACCTATCCGTCGGCGCGCGGCCGGATGCGGGTGCTCACCGGCGTCAACCAGTTCCGCACCGCCATGAAGTTCCAGGGCGTGCTGCCGGAGTTGCCGGCCGTCGGCGACGGCAGCGGAAGCGACCTGGCCACCCTCACCGGTCAACTGGCCGCCGCCCGCGCCAACCCGATGGACCAGCGCGGCAACGACACCTACTGGACCGGCAAGGGGCTCGGCCGGGCCGCCCGCATCGCCGAGATCGCCGACCTGGTAAACGACACCGCGACGCGCGACAGCGCGCTGAACGCCATCCGCAGCACGCTCACCGACTGGTTCACCGCGTCCAGCGGCAAGACCAGCCGGGTCTTCTACTACGACAACAACTGGGGCACCCTGATCGGCTACCCGGCGTCGTACGGCTCCGACCAGGAACTCAACGACCACCACTTCCACTACGGCTACTTCATCGCCGCCGCCGCCACGCTTGCCAAGTTCGACCCGACGTGGGCCACCGCCAGCCGCTACGGCGGCATGGTGGACCTGCTGATCCGCGACGCCAACAACTACCAGCGCGGCGACACCCGTTTCCCCTACCTGCGTGACTTCGACATCTACGCCGGCCACGACTGGGCGTCCGGGCACGGCTCGTTCGGCTCCGGCAACAACCAGGAGTCCTCGTCCGAGGGGATGAACTTCGCCAACGCCCTCATCCAGTGGGGGCAGGTCACCGGCGACGCCGCCGTCCGTGACGCCGGTGTCTTCCTCTACACGACGCAGGCCGCCGCCATCCAGGAATACTGGTTCGACGCCAGCGACCAGAACTTCCCCGCCGCCTTCGGGCACTCCACTGTCGGCATGGTCTGGGGCGACGGCGGCGCGTACGCCACCTGGTTCAGCGGCGAACCGGAGATGATCCAGGGCATCAACCTGCTGCCGGTCACCGGCGGACACCTCTACCTGGGCAACAACCCGGCGTACGTGCGGACCAACTACGCCGAACTGGTCCGCAACAACGGCGGGCAACCGACGGTGTGGCAGGACATTCTCTGGCAGTTCCAGGCCCTCGGCGACCCCGACGCGGCGCTGGCGAACCTCCGCGCGAACCCCGGCTACACCCCGGAGGAGGGCGAGAGCCGGGCACACACCTTCCACTGGATCCGCAACCTCGCGGCGCTGGGCACCGTCGACACCACGGTGACCGGCAACCACCCACTGTCGGCGGTGTTCTCGCGCAACGGGGCGCGCACCTACGTGGCATCGAACCCGACCGCCGCGCCGATCACTGTGACGTTCTCCAACGGCACCAGCCTCACCGTGGCAGCGGGCCGGACGGCAACCACCGGGGCGTACACCTGGAGTGGTGGCAACGCGTCCGGCGGCGTACCGCCGGGGTCGACGCCGACGACCAACCCACCGACGACGGCGCCGCCCACGACGGCGCCGCCCACGACAGCGCCACCGACGACGGCGCCGCCCACGACGCCGCCACCGACGACCACCCCGCCGACGACGGGCGGTCCCACCCGGTACCTGCTGCCCGGGGGCGGGTTGGGCGCCGCCGGCAACGCGGCCACGACGACGGTCTCGGCCGCCAACGGCAACCACGACGGTACGCCCACCAACCCGCAGGTCTTCACGGCGACCGGCCTGAACCTCGCCTACTCCGGCGGGCAGACCGCGTTCGACCTGTTCGTGGATGCGGGGGCGGCGGTCGGTAACGGTGTGCAGGTGCGGATCTCCTACGACCTCACCGGCAACGGCAGTTGGGAACGGGTGGAGACCTCGCGCTACTTCGCCACCGACCCGGTTGCCGGCTACGAGCACTACAGCCAGAGCGCCGGCCTGGCCTCGGCCACCGGCACGTTGGGCGCGCTGAGCAACGGCACGGTACGGGTGGAGGTCTGGTCGGCGATCGGCAACAACCCCAGCACCGTGGGCATCGGCAACCAGTCGGTGCTGCGGCTGCCGTACTCCTGATCGACCCGCACGTGGCGACCGGCCGGTGTGCGGGACCAGGATCGGTCCCCCACACCGGCCGGCGTAAAGCGGGTCAGTCAGGCATTCCTGGTCAGGAGGCGGCGCAGGTGGGCGTCAGGCCAGCCCCGCTACCGGTGCCCTGGAAGCCGAACTCGGTGACCTGGCCGGCGCCGAGCCGGCCGTTGTACTCCACGTTGGTGAACCGCACAGTGCCGGTGGCGCCACTGGCCGTGGCACTCCAGGTGTTGGTGACGCTAGCGCCACTGGGCAGCGTCACGCTGACGTTCCACCCGCTCGTGCCGCCGGAGCCGGCGGTGACCTTGACGGTGGCCACGAAACCACCGGTCCACGAGTTCAGTGACACCGACGCCGAGCAACCACCCGGCGGAGGCGTCGTGGGCGGAGGGGTCGTGGGCGGAGGGGTCGTGGGCGGAGGGGTCGTGGGCGGAGGGGTCGTGGGCGGAGGCGTGGTGGGCGGCGGGGTCGTGGGGGCAGGCGTCGTCGGCCCAGGGGTCGTCGGCGACGGGGTGATGCCCGGGCCGGCGTTGAGGGCGTTCAGAACGTTGGTGTACGCCGCCTTCTTGTTGCCGCTGCAGTCGAAGAGCAGGGCGTTGTCGGACCCGCGCCACGAGTCACAGTCACGCACGCCCCACACCGTGATACCGGTGCAGCGCGAGACGTTCATGCACGCGCGGGTGACCGAGCCGAAGATGCTGGCCTGGTTGCCGCCGCCCATCACGTCCAGCTCGGTGATCTGCACGTCCACGCCGAGATCGGCGAAACGCTGCAGATTGGCCTGGTAGTCACTGGCAAGCGACGTGCCCAGGTGCGACTGGAAACCCACACAGTCGATCGGCACACCACGGGACTTGAAGTCCCGCACCATGTTGTAGATCCCTGTCGACTTCGCGTTCACGCCATCGGTGTTGTAGTCGTTGTAACACAACTTCGCACCGGGATCCGCCGCCCGCGCCGCCCGGAACGCCGCCTCGATCCAGTCGTTACCGGTGCGCTGCAGGTTCGAGTCACGCCGCCCACCGCCGCCACCGTCGGCGAACGCCTCGTTCACCACGTCCCACGCGTAGATCTTGCCCCGGAAGTGGGTCGCGACCTGCGTGACATGGTTGATCGCCGCGCTGCGCAACGCGCTACCGGACATGTTCTGCGCCCAACCCGGCTGCTGCTGGTGCCACAACAGCGCATGGCCCCGCACACTCATGCCGTTGGCCTGCGCGTGACTGACCAGCCGATCACCACCGGTGTAACTGAACCGGCCCTGCTGCGACTCGGTCGCGTCCCACTTCATCTCGTTCTCGGCCACGACACTGTTGAACTCGCGGTTCAGGACTGTCACATACGTGTTGTCGGAGAGCTTGTTCGTCGCGACGGCGGCACCGAAGTAACGGCCCTTCTCGGCCGCCGACGCCCTCAGGGTCGTGCCGGCACTGGCCGTGGAGGTCAGCGTCATCGTCATTCCGGCGGCGAGTGCGCCGGTGGCTGCGACGGTCACCGCCAATCGCAGGACTCTCTTGTGATTCATGCGAATTCCTTGTCTGTGGTGGTTCGGTGATGGAGGTGCAGCGCCCGAATCTGCTCCTGCGAAGTCGGCGACATCGACACGGCGATGTCGACGCCGATGCCAGTCCAGCCGCGGGATCGGTCCGCAGTGGCCGGACCATGACGAGCGGAAGCACAGTCGCCGTCACGGCACCGGTGGTGGGAGACCCCGACGCGACGTCCGGCATGCCCTGGGCGGACGTCACGCTCCGAGGTGCGACCAGCAGGCTCGCCCGGTGAACCACAGGTGCGGCCGCCCTCAACCATCGACTGTGAGCGATAACATGCCGTTCGTCAAGTCGTAACGAATCGCGCTGCGGACGGGTTGCTCCGAAGCGTGGCGCTGCCGGAGCCGTCCGCGGACGGCTCCGTGGCCTTGACGCAACGCGGGTAGTCATTGCG
>NZ_JBEXHQ010000038.1:0-73435 GCF_040607915.1 Micromonospora sp. NPDC005215
GTGGCCAGCCCGTTCGTCGGCGACCCGGCGCTGCGTTCCAACGTGGTCGCCACGATCGACTTCGCCGACGGCGCTCACCAGCGCATCGACCCCCCATGAAGGTCACCGATGGTCACTGCCGGTTGACTGGCCGGGCCGAAAATCGCCTGGCGGTCCGCGTACCGCCGATGCGAGGGTGACCGGCGTGACTGCGCACACTCTGGCCGGAGCCCTGGCCGACGACGGACGACGACGGATCTTCGCGGCGATCGTGCTGGGCGCGAGCAGCACGGCACAGGTCGCCGAGCGGACTGGCCTGCCGGCACGGGTGGTGCTCACCGGGGTCCGCCGGCTCACCGACGCGGGCCTCGTCACCGGCGCGGACGGCGCGCTCGCGGCCGACGAGGCGTCGTTGCGGGCGGCCGCCCGCGACAGCCGCCCGGCCGACGACAGCGACCCGGCCGCCGACCCGGTGCTGCGGACCTTCCTGCGCGGAGACGTCCTGGTGAGTCTGCCGGCGCAGCCGAAACGGCGACGCGTCCTGCTCGCGCACATCGCCGAGCGATCGTTCGAACCGGGCACCCGCTATCCGGAGCGGGCAGTCGACGACGCGCTCAAGGTGTGGTGCGCGGCGGGCGGGTCGGATCACGCCACGCTGCGTCGGTATCTCGTCGACGAGCAGTTGCTCACCCGCGAGCACGGCATCTACCAGCGGCCCTGATCGTCCACGGCGCAAACCGTCTGGTCGCGGAGCATGTTGCTAGCCTCGGCGCATGACCTCCTGCACGCCCGCCGACGGCCCACCGGACCTGTTGTTTCTGCTCTCCTGGGCGAGTCACGCGCTACAGACCGAGCACGCCGCGGGGCTGGCCGAGTTGGGCATCTCGCCGCGGGCGCACTACGTGCTGGCGCAGGCCCGCACCGGCGAGCTGACCCAGCGGGAGATCGGCGAGCGGTGCGGCGTGGACAAGACCACGATGGTCGTCACGCTCGACCAGTTGGAGCGGGCCGGGCTGGCTGAGCGCCGTCCGGTGCCGACGGATCGGCGGGCGCGGCTGGTCGTTGTGACACCGGCGGGGGAGCAGGTCCTGCAACGGGCACAGCAGGTGGTCCGGCGCATTCAGGACGACCTGCTCGCGACTCTGCCCGAGCAGGACCGGGAGGTGTTCCTGCGGGCACTGCTGGCGTTGGTGGGCGGTCCGCTGGCCAACACCTCCCCGTACGCGCCGGGTGGCCGTTCCGGCTGCTAGTTCCGAGAAAGATAGTTTCGAACAAGACTATCTGCTACGGTCGTACTCGTTCGTTTCCCCTGAACGAGGAGCCGTCATGAGCGCTACCGCCGTCACGACCCCCGCCCCCTCGACAGTGCGCCGCCGCGCCCTCGGCGTCGTCGTCGCCGTCGTGGCCGCCCTGGCCATCTGGGCGATCGGCGCGTTGGCCGGAGTCGACTACACCGTCGAGAGCCCGGGTCAACCCGCCATCGACCTCGGGGCGGGCGCGATCGTCGTGGTCGCCCTGGGCGCCGCCCTGCTCGGCTGGGCGACACTGGCCCTGCTGGAACGGTTCGCCCCACGAGTCGCCCGGCCGGTCTGGATCTCGCTGGCCGTGGTGGTGACGTTGGTGTCCCTCGTCCCCCTGCTCGGCGTCGAGGCCACCGGTGGGGCCAAGGCGACCCTCGGCGCGACGCATCTGGCCGTGGCGCTCCCACTTATCGCTCTGCTGCCGGCCCGCCGCCGCTGACCACCCGGATCGACGGTTGGCCGGGCGGTGCTGATCGACTGATGACCAGCACCGCCCGACCAGCCCGGACGCTCAGCATCGGCCGCCCCGGTTGACGCGCCTCGGTGGATGCGCTAAATAAGAAGAGGAAGTTGAGTTACCCCGGCTCAACTCATCACCTTCGGCCAGGAGAACCGAGGAGGCATGATCATGTTGATGCGTACCGACCCGTTCCGCGAGGTCGACCGGCTCGCCGAGCAGTTCTTCGGTACGGCAGCCCGTCCCGCGATGATGCACCTGGACGCCTACCGCGACGGCGACCACTTCTACGCGGCGTTCGACCTGCCCGGCGTCGACCCCGACACCATCGACTGCACCGTCGAGCGCAACGTGCTCACCGTCCGCGCCGAGCGTCGCCGGCCCACCGGCGACGGCGTCGAGCTGGTCGCCGCCGAACGCCCGATGGGCACCTTCACCCGGCAGCTGTTCCTGGGCGACACACTGGACACCGACAAGCTGGAAGCCGGCTACGAGCACGGGGTGCTGACGTTGCGCATCCCGGTCGCCGAGCGCGCCAAGCCCCGCCGCGTGACCATCACCGCCAACGGAGACGGACGCCGGCAGATCAACGCATGATCACGGTGACGGGTGGGATCGGCGCGCCTGCGCGCTGATCCCACCCGAGGCTGAGAGCCTTTTTCACATGGTGTTCCCCGACGCTCCGGTGCTGACCCGCCCGTCCGCGCCACCCGCGCTGCCGAGTGGACCGATCGAGGTCACCGAGGCGTGGCTGCGTAACCGGCGGCTGTCCGAGCACACCCGCGACGCGTACCGGCGCGACGTCACCGGCTGGCTCACCTGGTGCGCCGGCCGCGACCTCGACCCGCTGCGGGCCACGTTCCTGCACGTCAACGACTACGCCCGCGCGTTGGAGTCCACGCTCGCCGCCCGCAGCGGCCGACCGCTGACCCCGGCGACCGTGGCGCGCCGACTCTCCGCGCTGTCCAGTTGGTACGACTTCCTGGCGAAGCTGGGCGCGGTGCCGGCCAACCCGGTCTCCGGCGCGGACCGGCCCCGCGTCGACCGGGACCACTCCGCCACCCTCGGGCTCAGCCCGGAGGAGGTGGACGCCCTGCTCGGTGCCGCCGACGCGGACACCGGCCCGACCGCCCTGCGCAACAGGGCGGCGATCGCGCTCCTCGCCGACCTGGGCCTGCGCGTCGGAGAGCTGGTCTCGCTGGACCTGAACGACCTCGGCAGCGAACGCGGCCATCGCAGCGTGCGCTTCGTCGGCAAGGGCGGCAAGCAACGCCGTCGGGCCCTCACCCCCGGCACCGGGTACGCCGTGGACGCCTACCTGGCCCAGCGGGCCACCGCCACCGGCGTGCCCGTGCCACAGCTGACCGGGCCGCTGCTGGTCACCGCCAGCGGCGCCCGGCTGGACCGGCACTCGGTGTTCCGGATGGTCCGCCGGCTCGCCCGCGCCGCCGGCATCCCGGCCTGGGCGAAGCTGTCACCGCACTCACTGCGACACGCCTTCGCCACCACCGCCCGCTCCGAGGGCGTGCCGCTGGAGGACGTGCAGGACGCGATGGGCCACGCCGACCCGCGCACCACCCGCCGCTACGACCGCGACCGGCACAACCTCGACCGCGACCCGGCCTACGTGGTGTGGGCGGCCCGGTCCCGCCGCCGCGGCTGACGGTCAGCCGCCCCCGGTCAGCTCTGGGGACGGGGACAGATGCAGAACGGCTGCCCGATCGGGTCGAGAAGCACCACCCACTTGTCACCGCCGGGCTGGAAATCCGGCTTGGACGCGCCCGCCGCGACGAACGTGGCCTCCGCCGCCGCGAGGTCGTCGACATACAGATCCAGGTGGTAGCGCTTGTCGCCGGCGGGATCGGGCCAGGCCGGCGGCTGGTAGCCCTCGACCAGACCGAAGCCGATGGAGACACCACCGGAGTTGATCATCGCGTACTCGGGTTGGCTGTGGGTGATCTCCCAGCCGAGCACCTGGTGGTAGAAGGCGGCGTGGCCGGCGGGGTCGGAACTGTCGAGGTTGACCATGGCGAGGTCCGCAGAAACTGTCACGCCAGCAGTATGCCGCCGAGTCCCGACAAGCACTGCGCACCTGCGCGTCGGACCCCCGCCCTACGGTCGACGGATGAGACGCGGCCTGGAAAGCTCCTGCGGTGGCGCCGCCATCGGCTGGGCACGTGGGTTCGGGTGAGACACGAGGACGCTGGGCGATCCGGAGGGTTTCGGCGGTGGCATGGGGTCGGACGTCGTCGGCTATGACGGGCGCCCGCCGAACTGCCAGTTGTGCACCTCAATGTCGGCGTACCGGTCCGGGGTCAGGATGGCGCGTGCTCTGTCCGGATCCGTCGCTCGAACCAACGCCGCCGTGCCCAGCCAGGTGGCGCCGTCGTCGGACAGCAATGGCCCATAGGCGATCAGCTCGTCCCGGTCGGACGGAACCGCGAGGTCCGCGGCCTGCCCCATGCCGAGGCCGAGCACCAGGTACCGGTTGCCGCCGGTCCGGCCGCCAGCGAAGTCCCACATGGTGCGCCCCAGTGTGTTGCGCCATCGTCGCAGCATTACGTCCCGGTAGACGCCGGCTTGGTAGTTCGGCTCATCGAAGGCGAATACGCGGGCGGTGGCGGGATCGGGCAGGTCGAGGATGTGCACACTGCCGGTGGGTGTGTCGCCGTCGTCGGCGAGGGTCGGGCCCCGAGCGATCATCTCCTTCGCGTACCGGTCCATGTAGGCCCAGTGCTCTTCCAGAAGCTCGTCGCGCAGTGGCAGGGAGCCGGGCCGGTCGCGGTGGTAGCAGAGGAACTCCATGCCCAAAGGATCTCCTCAAGGAGGGCGCAGGTCGAGCGGGATTCACCCGTACCTCGATCAGCACCGACACGTCAGCAGAGCAACTCCAGGTGGTGGTGGGCGTCCTCGGCGATCTCCTCGTGCCGCAGCCAGCGCCGCGCCCACAGCCGGGCCGCCAGTTCCGCCTGCTCGTCACCCCACGCGGCGTGCTCGACGAGCAACGCGGTGGTCAGCGCGTACGCCAGGCGCAACGCCAGACCACGGGCGCCGGCCTGCACCGCCGCGGCGCCCGGATCGGCGGTCACCGAGGTGATGGTGTCGCCCAACCGCGCGGTGGCGGCGGCCAGGGTGTCGGCCAGCGTCGGCGACAGCGGTCGGGCCAGGTCGACCGCGGCGGCGAGCCGGCCCAGCACCGGTGTCCCGGCGTCCTCCCGGGTCAACGCGCGCAGCACGTCCAGGGCCAGCACGTTGGTGGTGCCCTCCCAGATCGGCAGCACCTGCGCGTCGCGCAGCAGCCGGGGCACGCCGGTGTCCTCCACGTAACCGGCCCCACCGAAACTCTCCACGTACTCGCTGGCGGAGCTGACGGCCAGTCGGCCGGTGGCCAGCTTCGCCAGCGGCGCCACGATCCGCAGCTCCGCCGCGGCCACCGGGTCGGCGCCGACCTCCACCCGTCCCAGGAGGGCGAACGCGTGCCCAGCGAGAGCGAACGCGCCCGCCGCGTCGACCGCGAGGGTGCCCAGCGTGGCCCGGTGCAGCGGCGAGGACACCAGCGGCCCGCCGGCGACGTGCCGCACCTCGGCGTACGCGCGGGCGTAGTCCAGCCCGCGTCGCATCCCGCCGGCCGCCGCTGCGGCGTTGTGCACCCGGGTCACCACGACCAGGGTCATCGCCCGGACCAGGCCGGGCACCACCGGATCACCCAGCGGGAGCGCGTACGCGTCGTGCAGACCGATCTCGGCGGTGGGCAGCGCGCGGGTGCCGAGCTTGTCCTTGAGGCGGCGCACGATGACACCCGCAGCGGGCGCGTCCGGCGCCCCACCGATGCTCAACGGCGAGTCGACCGCGTAGCGGGGAACCAGGAACGGCGCGAGCACCCGGCTACCGCGCCCGGCGTCCTCCGGTCGCGCCAGCGCCACCGCCATCGCCGCGTCGGCAGCCGAGCAGAACCACTTCTCCCCGGTCAGCCGCCAGGACCCGTCCGCCGCCGGTCGGCCGATCGTGCTCGACCGGCCCAGGTCGGAGCCGCCCTGCGACTCGGTCATCCACTGCCCGCTGGTGATCGCCGTCGCCGGGTCCGTGGAGATCAGCCGGGGCAGCCACGCGTCGCGCACCCCGGCGTCCACGTCGGGCATGCTGAGCAGCGCCGCCGCCCCGTCGGCCATCGCCACCGGGCAGGAGAACGTCGCCGACTCCGGCCCGTACAGGTGCAGCAGGGCATGTTGCACGACCCGCGCGGCGGCGCCCCAGGTGCCGCGCGCGTCGGTCAGGTAGGGCAGCGCGACCACGGCGTGCCGGGCGGCGGCGGCGCGCTGCGCCTGCCAGCCGGCGGAGGTGTCGATCCGGTCGATCCGCGCACCCCACGGGTCGTAGCGGACCAGAGTCGGCGGGTGCGCCTCCGCGTCGGCGTGCGCCGCGCGCAGCGGCCCGGTGACGTCGGCGGCCAGGTCGGCGAGGCGTCCCTTCGCGTCGGCGTGCCCCGCCGGGCCCAGGTGGCGCTCCAGCCAGGACCGCAGCAGGCCGTCGCCGGCGTACGGGTCGACGGGAGGTGGTACCGGCTGCACGAAGCGGCTCATCGATCGACTCCTGGCACTGCTCGGGGGCGTGCGCCGACGGTAGACGATCCGTGGCCGATCCGAACAGGGCAGTCCCACCCACCCCGGTACGGCCGATTTCCGGCTTGTCGCACTTCAGCGGGATCGCGTCTCTACGGTCGGTAGTCGTGGGTGCCGGCCAGCCGTGGAGCCGACCGGCCCGGCGCAACCGCCCGATGCGCACCGGACTGGCGGTCGCCGGGTTCGGTGTGGCGCTGTGCTGCGTCGGGGTGGCCGGGCTGGCCGCCTGGAACCTGCAGACCGTCCGTCAGGCCGCCGGCCCGATCCGGGAAACCGCCGACGACTTCCTCAGTGAGGTGGCCCTGGGCGACAGCGACCAGGCGTACGAGCGGCTCTGCGCGGACGCGCGCAGCCGGTGGAGCGCGATCGGCTTCACCAGTTGGGTACGCACGCCGCCGATGGTCACCGACTACGAGATCACCGACGTGTCGGTCGCCACCCGCAGCGGACGACCACACGGCACTGTGACTGTGAAGGTGACCCGCGACGGCGGGCTCAGCGAGGAACGGCGCCTACCGGTGGTCCGCGAGGGCGGGGACTGGCGGGTGTGCGGTGATCCCTTCTGAGCCGCCGATCGTCCGGCCGAAGCGGCAGTGGTTGCTGCGCGAGCGTCGGGGGGTGGAGCCGACCACCTCGACGGAACTCTTCTTCGACCTGGTCTTCATCTTCACCATCACCCAGTTGTCGCACTACCTGATCGCGCACCCGGACTGGCGTGGCGCCGCCCGTACCGCGCTCTTGCTGGCGCTGGTCTGGTTCGTCTGGGTCTACACCACCTGGCTGACCAACTGGTTGCAACCGGATCAGGGGCCGGTGCGCACGATGCTGATCGGGGTGGCGCTGGGCAGCCTGCTGCTCTCGGCGGCGATCCCCGAGGCGTTCGCCGGCGCCGGCCTGGTCTTCGCGCTGGTCTACGTGACAGTGCAGGTGGGCCGCACCGTCTTCGCGCTGTGGGCGGTGCGGGGCCAGCCGTGGCTGGTCGACGGGTTTCAGAAGACGTTGCCGTGGTTCGTCGCAACGTCGCTGCTCGTGGCGCTCGGCGCCGTGGTCGGCGGAGCCTTCCAGGAGGCGCTGTGGGCGGCGGCGATCGTGATCGAGGTGATCGGCCTGCAGACCGGGTTCCCGGTGCCCGGTCTGGGCCGTAGTCCCGCTGAGCGGTGGATGGTGGAGGGCGGGCACCTTGCCGAGCGGTGCCAGGCGTTCATCCTCATCGCCCTGGGTGAGTCGATCCTGGTCACCGGGAGCACACTCGCGCAGCACCTGGACCTGACGATGTCCGGCGCGTTCGTACTGGCCTTCGCCGGTTCGGTGGCGCTGTGGTGGGTGTACTTCGCCCGGTCTGCTCCGGCGGCGGCGGAGGTCATCGCGCGTGCCGGTGAGCGCACCGGCGCGTTGGGCCGGCTGGCGTTCAACTACCTGCACCCCGTGATGGTCGCCGGGATCATCGTCACCTCGGCGGGCGACGAGCAGCTCCTGCGCGAACCTGGTGCCCCCGCCACCACGGCCGCAGCGTTGTTCATCCTGGGCGGCCCGGCGCTGTTCCTCGCCGGGCACGCCGCCTACCAGGCGGTGCTGTGGCGGACCCTGCCGACCAGCCGGATCACCGCGGTGGTGGTGCTGCTGGCGCTGACGCCGGTCTGTGTGGGGCTGCGGGTGCCCGTCGCGGTGTGCGCCACGCTGGCGTTGGCGGTCATCATCGCCGTGATCATGACCGACCGGTTCCGGGTACGGGGAGGCGTCGCGCAGCCGTCCTGACCGTCGGTGGCAGTGCGTCGGTTCTCGGACAACGCCGCCGCTGGCGGGCCGCCGCATGGTTAGCGTGGGTCACCGGCCCTCCGGGTGACCCTGCGCGGTGCTCGGACCAGCGGAGGCGACGCGATGGCAACCGAGCGGCGGACCCGACCACAGCGGTGGCTGCTGCTGGTGGCCGCCGCCGGTTACGGCAAGACCACCGCCCTGGAGACCATCGGCGGGGACGCTCCGACGACCTGTCACCGGGCGACCGACCTGATCGACGCGCTGTCGCACCCCACCAGCGCGCCGGACACGCACCCGCTGGCCCGGGTCGCCGTGGACGAGGTGTCCGCGCTCACCGGGGACGACCAACTGGCCCTGGTGCGGCTGTTGCGCGCGCTGCCGGGTCAGCCGGCGGTGACGCTGGCCGCTCGACACCCGCTTGCCGACGCGGCGCGCAGCGCCTGTGCCGGGCCCGTCGTGCACCGTGGGCCGGAAACCCTCGCCCTCGGTCGGGACGCGGTCGCCCGGATCCTGCGCGACGAACACGCGGTGCCCGACAGCGACCTGGCCTACCTGGTGTACGAGCTGACCGCCGGCTGGCCAGCGTGGGTGCACCTCGCCGGTGACGCCCTCGGCCGGCAGGGCGTCGGCCGGCGGGAGCTGCTCGCCGCCCTGACCGAGCCCGGCACCGCCGGCGGGCACTTCGCCCGCGACGAGATCCTCGCCGACCTGCCCGCGCAGGTGGCGAGTCTGCTCGGCCGCATCCACCACCTCGACCCGATCACCGCGCCGCTGTGCGTGGCCATCGACGCCGACGCGCCAGCCGACGCCACCGCGCAGGCGCTGCGCTGGTCGACCCGCACCGGGCTGCTGGTCGCCCATCCCCGCCGGCGGTCCGGCCCCACCTCGTCGACGGTGCAGCTGGTACCTGTTCTCTCGGCGGTGGTGGCCCAGCAGGCGGGTCGGCCCGACACCTCGGGACGCCGCCGGTTGTCCGCCGCCGCCGACTGGTACCTCGCCAACGCGTACCCGCTGGCGGCCGCCCGAGCCCTGCACGACGCGAACGACACCGCCCGGTACGCCGCGCTGATGGTCAGCCACGGAGAGGACATGCTCGCCGGTGGTGGGGCGCCGGACGTCACCAATCTGATCAGCGCGTTGCCGCCAGCCGAGCAGCACCCCGACCTCCAACTGATCTTCGGCGACGCGTTGCGGATGTCCGGCTCGGTGACCTGGGCGTCGCGGGTCTTCGCCCCGCTGCTGGCCCAGGCGGACCACGACCGGCGCTGGCCGGCACGGCTGCTCTGGCGGGCCGCGATGGTGCCGTACCTGCGGACCGACTACGCCGGCGCCCTCGCGGTGCTCGACCGGGCGGACGCGCCGCCGACGGTCACCCCACCCGGCCCCGACGACGTCCTGCTGCTGGCCTGCCGCGCCAGCACCCTCGCCCAGCTCGGCCGGGTCGACGACGCGGTCACCACCGGGGCTCGGGCGCTCGCCGCCGCGCAACAGCTCAACGAGGACGCCCCGTTGGCGGCGGCGCACATCGCGGCCGCGCTGACCTCGTCCGGCACCCGCCGCGACGGGCACCTCGCCGAGGCGCTGGCGGCGGCGGAACGCGCGGGTGACCTCGTCCAGCAGGCGCGGATCCTGGTCAACCAGGCGCACTGCCTGCTGCGGGAGGCCCGGTACCCGTCGGCGCTGGCCACCGCCGTGCGGGCGGTCCGCGCGGCGGAACTCGCCGGCCCGCCGGGAGTGCTGGTGACCGCCCTGCACAACGCGGGTGAGGCGCTGGTCCGGCTGGGCCGCTACGACGAGGCGACCCTGCACTTCACCCGGTCCAAACTGGTCTCGCAACGGTTGGGGCTGAACCGGGCGGCCTCCGGGGTGTACGGGTTGGCCGAGGTCAGTCGCCGCCTCGGCCGGCGGGAGGAGGCGTTGGCGGCCTTCACCGAGGCCGCCGAGCTGGCCCGCGACGTGGGGGACCTGCAGGTACGCATCCCCGCGCTGGTCGGCCTGGCCCGGCTGCGCTGCGAGGGCGCCGCCGCCGACCTCACCGCCGCCCGTGCCGCCGCCGACGAGGCACACCGGCTGGCACCGGCGTTCCTGCTCTCCTGCGCGCTTGTCGCGACGGGCTGGGTGGCGTACGCCGGGGGTGACCTGGAGGTGGCCCGGCGGCGGGCGGCCGAAGCGGTGCGGGCGGCCCGGACCGGGCGGCAGGCCGACGCGTTGGCCGAGGCGTTGGAACTCACCGCCGCGGTCGCGGCCGACCCGGCCGCGACCCGGGACGCGCTGCTGGAGGCCGGCGCGATCTGGCGGGCGGCGGGCGCGGGACCGGCCGCCGAACAGACCGTCGTCCTGCTGGGTCGGGTCCCGGGCGCCGACGGCGCGCAGCGGTCGGCGGCGCAGGCGGCAGCCAACCGGTTGCTGGCGCTCGGGGTGGAGACGGTCGACGGAAGGCAGTTGTCCGAGCCGTCTGGTGACGGTGGCACCGTCGAGGTGCGGGTGCTCGGCCGTTTCGAGGTCATCGTCGGTGGGCGGGAGGTCCCGCTGCCGGCGTGGCGGTCCCGGCAGGCCCGCACGCTGCTGAAGATCCTCGTCGCCCGGCGTGGCCGGGCCGTGGGGCGGGTGGAGCTGTGCGAGCTGCTGTGGCCCGACGACGAGCCGCGGCGGACCGCGCACCGCCTGTCGGTGTTGCTGTCCGCCGTGCGTGCCGTGCTCGACCCGCCCCGCCGGTGGCCCGTCGACCGGTACGTGCGTGCCGACCTGACCGGCGTGCGCATCGACCTGACCCGGGTGGTCGTCGACGCGGAGAACCTCCTCGCTGACGTCCCGCAGGCCGAGCGGCTCGCCCGCGACGGTGACCCGGCGCGGGCCCGCGCGCTGCTCGCCGAGGTGGACGCCGCCTACCGGGGGGACGCCTTCGCCGACGAGCCCTACGAGGACTGGGCCGACGGGCTGCGGGAACAGGCCCGCTCGGTGTGGTTGCGGGCGCTGCGTGAACTGGCCCGCCGGTACCGGCGCGACGGTGACGCCGACCGGGCCGTCACCACTCTGGTCCGGCTGCTCGACGCCGACTCCTACGACGAGTGGGCGCACCGCGCGCTGGTCAAGACGCTGGTCGGCGCCGGCCGGCACGGGGAGGCCCGGCGGGCGTTCGACAGGTGGGTCGGGGCGATGCGCGCGA
Organism: Micromonospora sp. NPDC005215; assembly: GCF_040607915.1. Lineage (NCBI taxonomy): Bacteria > Bacillati > Actinomycetota > Actinomycetes > Micromonosporales > Micromonosporaceae > Micromonospora > Micromonospora sp. NPDC005215. The sequence goes on from NZ_JBEXHQ010000038.1 coordinate 11,281, forward strand.
TCGACGCACCGCCCCCGGACCCGGACGTGCTGCGCACCAGGGCCGGTCAGCAACTGTAGAGGTTCTCGTTGCCCGCGCCGGTGTCCACGTACGAGTAGAAGATCATGCTGCTGTCGGGCTCGTCGTCCTCCGCGCAGGTGTCCACACCGGGCCCGCCGTCGAGGCTGTCGCCGTCGGTGACCACACCCCACACGGTGACGCCGGCCACTCCGATCAGCAGGTCCGCGCCGTTGGCGCCGGAGAGGTAATCGTTACCGTCGAGACCGGCCAGCACGTCGTCGTCCGCGCCGCCGACGAGGATGTCCCCGCAGCCGTCACCGAACAGGATGTCGTCGCCGACGCCGCCACGGATCGTGTCGACACCACCACCGCCGTAGATGATGTCGTCGCCGCCGAGCCCGTAGATCTCGTCGGGTCCGCTGCCGCCGTGGATGATGTCGTCGCCGTCGGTGCCCATGATCGGGTCGCCGTCGGTGGTGGCGCACGGATTCGCGTCCGGGTCGGCGTGCGCCGCGCCACCGCCGACGCCGATCAGAGCGCCGCTGACCAGGAGGGCGGCCAGCGCCGCCGCTCGGATACGCATGATGGGACCTCCTGTTCGTGGACCCCGTCCGGAGCCCGGTGACGCCGCGGTGACGTCGCCGGCACTGTCGCAGCCGCCCGTCATCGTGGCGTCAGTACGGCGTCCGCGTCCGCGCTACTGACGCGCTCCTGACGAGGGTGCGGAGTCTGGTCGCAACGCCGTCGTCGACAGTCGACGAGGCAGTGCGGAGGGAACATCCGATGAAGCGGAAACTGGCCGGTCTGGCAGTGCTGACCGGCATGGCGGCGGCCACGACGCTGCTGGCACCGACGACCCCGGCGCAGGCGTCGGTCGGCCTGTACCGGGTCGCCGCCACAAGCGTTCTGGACGCGACGAACGCCAAGACGATGGCCATCTCCTGCAACGGTGTCGACCAGGTGGTCGGCGCCGGCGGGCGGATCAACGACGGTCAGGGTGACGTCCTGATGACAAGGGTCTACGCCGACGCCACCCTGCACACGGTGACCGTGCTCGGGGTGGAGGCCAACGCCACCGCCGTGCCCTGGTCGGTGGACGCGTTCGCGGTCTGCGCCCCGGCCGGGGCGGTGTCCGGCCTGCAACTGGTCACCACCACGTCGGCGAACAACGCGCTGAACAAGGTGGCCGTGACCGCCGTGTGCCCGCCGGGCAAGAGCACCTTCGGCGGCGGGTACCGGGTGGACAACGCCAACGCCGCGGTGGCGATCGACGAACTGGCGTTCAACTCGACGCTCGCGTCGGTGTCGAGCACGGCGTACGTCTTCGGTGCGCCGGGTAACTTCACACTGCAGACCCAGGCGTTCTGCGGCAACCCGCTGCCGGCGATGGCGTTGACGGAGGCGGAGAGCGCGTCCAACGCGAACGCGTCGAAGTCCCCGACCACGCCGTCCTGCCCGGCGGGGTCACAGACCGCGGGGGTCGGTGCGGTGTTGACCGGGCTCATCGGGGCCGGTTCGGTGGCGACCCTGCTGCCGAAGCCGGCACTGGACAGCGCGGACGCCACCGGCAGGGAGATCATCGCGTTCGCCGCGTCGTGGAAGGTCAAGGCGCAGCAGGTCTGCGTCGGTTGAGCGAACCGGACCGGGCTGGCCGTCCTCGATTAGGGGGCGGCCGGCCTCCGCGTCCGGGCGATCGTGCGTCCGGGCGGCTCAGTCGCGGGGGCCGAGGTCGCCGCTGCGGTAGTGCCGGCGGCAGAGCACCTGGTAGCGCACCTCGGCGGTGTCGACGGTGTCGCCGATGACGACCTGCTCGCCTTCGCGGACCACCCGCCCGTCGACGACGCGGGCGTTGAGCAGCCCTTCCCGGCCGCACCAGCAGAGCACCTCGACCTGGATACGGGCCACCTCGTCGGCCAACTCGAAGAGGCGTTGCGCGGCGGGGAACAGGCAGGACCGGAAGTCGGTGGCCAGGCCGAACGCGAACACGTCGACGTCGTAGCTGTCGACAAGCTCGGCCATCTGCTCGACGTGCTCGACGGTGTAGAAACACGCCTCGTCGCAGATCAGGTAGTCCACGCGTACCCCGTCGGCCCACCGGCCGCGGACCAGGGCCCGCAGGTCGAGGTCGTCGGTGACCTCGATGGCCTCGTGGGCCAGGCCGATGCGGGTGGTGACCTGCGGGCCCAGCGACCTGTCGATGCGGGTGGTGACCAGCCCGCGCCGGCCCTGCCGGGCGTGGTTGTAGTTCATCTGCAACGCCATCGTCGACTTGCCGCAGTCCATCGGCCCCCAGAAGAACTTCAACGCCGCGGCGTGCACCGGACGCCCGTCGAGCCCGCGCGCGGCCGCGCACCCGGCGGGCGCGTGCGGCTGGCCGGGGAACGGGTGAGCCAGGCAGGTCGGAGCGGTGGCGGCGTCGTCTGTCACGGTCGGGCAGCCTAGCCGATCGGCCGACCCCGATCTGTCGCGCGCGGGACGCGTGCTCAGAGCACCCGGGGCGGGGTGTTACCGGCGGCGACGATGGCGCGGCGGATCGGCACGGCGGCCAGGAGCACGAAGCCGACCACGAAAAAGATCAGCAGGGAGACCAGGCCCACCCGGTAGGAGGCGGTGAGTTGGAACACCAGACCGAAGGCGAGCGGGCCGAGCCAGCTGGTGCCCTTGTCGCTGATCTCGTAGAAGCCGTAGTACTCGCCTTCCTTCCCGGCTGGGATGAGCTGGCTGAACAGCGACCGGCTCAACGCCTGGCTGCCGCCGAGGACCAGGCCGATGCCCGCGCCGAGGATCATGAACGGCACCGGCGCCTCGGCGGGCAGCCGGAACGCGGCGATGATCACAACGGTCCACAGCACCAGGCTGAGCAGCACTGTCTTCCACGCGCCGACGCGCTTGGCCAGCGCGCCGAGGCTCAACGCGCCGCCGAAGGCGAGGAACTGCACGAGCAGGATCGTGATGATCAGGGTGCTCTGCTCCAGGCGCAGCTCCTCGGTGCCGTACTGGCTGGCCAGGGTGATGACGGTCTGGATGCCGTCGTTGTAGACAAGGAAGGCGAGCAGGAAGAACAACGTCAACGGGTACGCCTTGATCTCCCGCATGGTGCGGCCGAGCTGCCGGAACCCGTCGGTGACCACGTTGCCGCCACCGGCCAGGGCCGCGGCGCCGGGGCGCTCGCGCAGCCAGCGCAGCGGCACCAGCGTGAACAACGCCCACCACACCCCGGCGGACACGATCGACCAGCGGGCCAGGTCCAGGGTGCGTTGCGGGTTGTCGCCCTCGTCGAGCAGGGTGATCGCGACGAGGTTGAGCGCCAGCAGCAGACCGCCGCCGAGGTAGCCCAGCGCCCAGCCGCGGCTGGAGATGCCGTCACGTTCGTCGGGGCCGCCGAGCTGCGGCAGGAACGAGTTGTAGACCACGATCGCGGCGCCGAACGAGATGTTGGCGACCAGGAACAACGCCCCGCCGAGCAGGTAGCGGTCGCCGGTGACGAAGGCCATCGCGATGGTCGCGCCGGCACCGGTGAACGCCGCACCGCCGAGCAGCCGCTTCTTGTGCGCCGACCGGTCGGCGATCGCCCCGATGACCGGCAGCACGAACACGGTGAGGAACACCGACAGCGAGATCAGGTACGGGTAGTAGGAGCCGGCCGCGACCCGGATACCCAGCGGGTGCACGTACCCGTCGCAGGTGTCCGCGCCCAGCTCGCAGCCGGCGGCCAGCTCGGCGACGGTGGTCAGGAACGGACCGAGGAACACGGTGATCACAGTGGTCTGGAACGCGGAGTTGGCCCAGTCGTAGATGTACCAGCCCCGGCGCTCGCGGCGGGTGCTCGCCGGGGGCGGGGTGTCGTCCACCGTGGGGGTCACGGTCTCGGCCATCCGGGGGTCCTTCGATGGGTCAGGCGGCCCAGTGGCCGCGGCTGCGGTAGACGTCGCGCAGCACGCCGACGTGATCGGTCATGATGCCATCCACACCGAGATCCAGTAAGTAGTGCATCTGGGCGGGTTGGTCGATCGTCCAGACGTGCACCTGCAGGCCGAGTCGGTGGCAGTAGTCGAGGAACCGGCGGTCCACCACCGGCACCCGCCCGTAGCGCGGTGGCACCTGCGCGGCGACCACCGACGGAGGCAACCGCAGTGGCCGCCCGTGCAGGGAAGCGAGCCGCAGCCGGGCGACGCCGCGCATGCCCAGGCTGGTGGCGACCCGTCCGTCGGTGAGCGCGCGCAGCCGGGTCAGGCGGGCGTCGCTGAACGACGCCAGCAGCACCCGGTCGGCGGCGCCGGCCCGGGTCACGGTGGCGACCGTGGGCTCGACGCCGCCGTCGGCCTTCACGTCGATGTTGAAGCGGACCTGCGGCCAGGCGCCCAGCACCTCGTCGAGCCGGGGTACGACGGCAGCGCCGCCGACGCGTACCGAGGCGAGATCGGCCCAGCTCAGCTCGGCGATGCGCCCCGCCTCACCGGTGACCCGGAGCAACGTCGGATCGTGGAAGATCACCGCCACGCCGTCGGCGGTGGCGTGCACGTCGGTCTCCACGTACCGGTAGCCGAGCCCGACGGCGCGGGCGAACGCCTCGGTGGTGTTCTCGTCTCCCTCGGCGGCACCGCCACGGTGGGCGAACGCCAGCGGCGCGGGGGCGTCCAGGTAGCCGAATCGGGTCAACACGCGACGCAGTATGCCCGCTGCCGGTGGACCCCGGATGGACTGCCGGCGACATTCGCCGGTCAGGACAGCCAGCCGCCGGTCAGCCGGGCCACCGCGGAGCCGTCGAGGTCGGCGAGCTTGACGCCGGCGAACTGCCGGGCCGCGTCGGAGGTCTGCACCCGCACCGGCGGCGTCGGGTCCACGAGCGTCGCCACGACGACCGACGCGGCGTCGGCGGAGGACTGCGCGGCGGCGAACGCCTGCCCGGTGCGGGCCAGGTACGCGCGCAGCGCCGGCCCGTACACCCCGGCGGCCTCGGCGGCGGCGTCGGGATCGATGCCGATGGTGGCGACGAACTCGCTGGCCACCGCGCCCGGCTCGACGACAGTGACCCGTACGCCGGTGGTGGCGGCGAGCGGGGCGAGGGACTCCAGGTACCCCTCGACGGCGAACTTCGCGGCGCAGTACGCCTCGTTGAACGGCTGCCCGACGATCCCGCCCACGCTGGAGACCGTGATCAGGCGGCCTCGGCTGGCCCTCAGGTGCGGCAGGGCGGCGCGGCTGACGTGCAGCACGCCGAAGAAGTTGACCTCCATGACGGCCCGGACGTCGTCGACGCTGTCCTGTTCCAGGGTGCCCACGTGCCCGGCGCCGGCGTTGTTGACGACCGCGTCGAGCCGCCCGTACGTGCCGACCACCTCGTCGACGCAGGCGTCCACCGAGTCGGGGTCGGTGACGTCGAGGCGGCGTACGTCGATCAGGTCGGCGACCCCGGCGGTGTCGGCGGCGGCGCGCAGCCGCTCGGCGCGGCCGACGTCGCGCATGGTGGCGACCGTCCGCCAGCCGGCGCGGGCGCAGCCGAGCGCGGTCTCCAGGCCGATGCCGGTGGACGTGCCGGTGATCAGCACCGTCTGCTCGCTCATGGGCTCCTGCCTTCGTGCCGGGCGGCTGGCGCGATCGACAACCCCGCCCGGCACGCGCGTGACCTCTGGTGACCGTCACCGCATGGTACGGCCGGGGTGGGCGTTCAGATCCGTGTTCTCGCCTGCTCGATGTGGCCCACGATGGCGTTCGCACCATGAGTGCTGGCGATGGCGTACGCCTCGTCGAGTGTGGCGAGCGCGTCCGCGCGGCGGTCCTGGGCTGCGGCGATATAGGCCAGCCCGATCATGTTGGAGGCCACGCCGGCCATTGCCCCGATGTCCCGGCGCAGCTGGCACGACTCCTGTAGCAGTTCGCGCGCCTCGTCCAGCCGACCAGCCGTGTGCGCCACGATGCCCAGGTGCCGCAGGGCCTCGGACCAGGTCGGTTTGTCGCCGGCCTGCGCCGCGAGCCGACAGGACCGCTCCAGGTACGGAACCGCCGTCTCGTTGTCCCGTCGGATGAACTGGTGGAGACAGCCGATCCAGAACAATGCCTCGGCCTCGCCGCGCGGGTCGCCCAGCGCCTGGTACAACCCGAGCGCGCGCTCGAACAACGGCAGTTGGGCGGGATCTTCCGAGGGCGACGAGCCTGGATCGTTGGACCCGCTCTGAAACCGTGCGTGCAGTATCAGTCCACGCGCCAGCGCCGTGTCGGCGTCGACAGCGTCCAGGCCGCGTTCGGCGTCAGCGAGCGCGCTGGCGTCGCCGCCGAACACTGCCCTCTGATACACCTCTCTGGCCCGTTCGATCCGGTCGTCGGTGTGCATCGTCGCCCCCCGCTGGCATCGCCTTGCCTACTGGGTCCGGCAGTCTAGTCGGGACAGGGGACCGATCGGGTGACCGCAGAACGTCGGTGGCTCCGGCCGACGGGAGCCGGCGGTGCCGCCGCGCTGGCCGTCAGCCGCAGATCAGGTCGTCCAGCAGCGTCATCTGCCGCTGGATGACCGCCATCGCCGGCTCCGGGTCGGCCAGCTCGGTGGCCAGGTACAGGACCGTCGAGCGACGCCCGTCCGGGCTGACCGCGGCGAGGGTGCTCATCCCCGGCATGGAGCCGACGTGCGCCCAGGAGCCGCCGCACCGGTTGGGTATCCACATGATGCCCAGCCCGTAACGGATGCCCGCCCGGATCCCCTGGAACCCGTCGGCAAGCACTGTGGTGCGCAGCTCGCCCAGTTGCGCGGGCCGCAGCAGCTCGCCACGGCCGACCGCCTGCCAGAAGCGGGCCAGGTCGCTCGGGGTGCTGACCAGCCCGCCAGCCGAGGCCGTCACGCTCGGGTTGAACACTGTCGTGTCGACCATCTGCCCGCCCGGTACGAATTGCCGGTACCCGTTGGCGTGCGGCTGGGGCAGGGTCGGCTGGTCACCCGGGTAGTAGGTGTGGGTCAGGCGCAGCGGCAGCAGGATCCGGGAGCGCACCTCGGTGTGCCACCGGTGCCCGGTGACGCGTTCGATGAGCATCCCGGCCAGCAGGTAGTTGGTGTTCGAGTAGCTCCAGCCGGTGCCGGCCACGAACAGCGGCGGATGCTTCATCGCGGTCGCCACCTGCTGCGCCTCGGTGTGGTGGTCGAAGCGGTGCGCCAGGAACTCGTCGGCCGATCGCAGGGCGGCGAGGTCGCCTGTGGAGTCGTAGAGGCCGCTGGTGTGCTGGAGCAGCTGGCGAACGCTGACGTACCGGCCGTCGTTGCCGTTGCCGGTGACGACGCCGGGCAGCCAGCGTTCGATCGGGTCGTCCAGCCGGATCCGGCCCTCGCCGACGAGTTGGAGCAGCACCACCGACACGAAGGTCTTCGTGGTGCTGCCGATGCGGAAGTACCCGTCGGTCGGCACCGGCGCGCCGGTGTCCAGGTCGGCCACGCCGCTGCGCGCCACTGTCACCTGGCCTGCGTCGCGGACCACGCCCTGCGTCCCGGACACGCCCAGGCCGTGCAGGTCGTCGAGGCCGTGCTGGAGCACAGTGGCCGTGGACCGGTGGTCCGGGGTGGATGGCGCGACCGATCCGGCCGCCGGGCCGACAGTGGTGGCCAGCACTGCCGCCACTGTCGCGGCCGCCACGACGCCGCGCCACCGCACCGACTTTCGTACTGCGAAAACCACGCTCACCTCAAGGCTCCCTTCGGGACAACAACTGTGTCCAAACGGTACGAAGAGCCTCGATGTGCGCACCAACCGGAAAACCCCAGATTCGACGTGGGGGTTAGCCCCCAGTACCGCGTCGGACCTACGAACTCAGGTAGCGCAGGACGGCCAGGACGCGGCGGTTGTCGGCCTCGTCCGGGGGCAACCCCAGCTTGTCGAAGATGCTCGCGACGTGCTTCTCCACGGTTCCGCCGGTCACCACGAGCGCGTCGGCGACACCGGCGTTGGAGCGCCCCTCCGCCATCAGCGTGAGCACGTGGCGTTCGCGCGGGGTCAGCGCCGCCACGCCGCCGGCGCGGCGGCTGACGCGCAGGAGTTGACCGACGACCTCCGGGTCGAGCGCCGTGCCGCCGGTGGCGACCCGCTTCAGCGCGTCGGCGAACTCCGCGACGTCGGCCACCCGTTCCTTCAGCAGGTACCCGACGCCCGCCGCGTTGCCTTCCAGGAGCCGGGCCGTGTACCTGGTCTCGATGTACTGCGACAGCACCAGTACCCCCGTGCGGGGGTGCTGGCGGCGGATCTCGAGTGCGGCGCGCAGCCCTTCGTCGGTGTGGGTGGGCGGCATCCGGATGTCGGCCACCACGACGTCGGGTTGATGCTCGGTCACCGCGGCCAGCAGCAGGTCGCCGTCGCCCACGGCGGCGCACACCTGGTGGCCGTGGTCCTCGATCAGGCGGGTCAGTCCCGCCCGGAACAGGGCGGCGTCCTCGGCGATCACCACGCGCACGCTCATGCGCGCAGCGGAAGCTCGACGGTGACCGTCGTCGGGCCACCGGGCGGGCTCGCGATGCTCAGCGTGCCGTCGACAACGGCGACCCGTTGCGCCAGCCCGGACAGGCCGGTGCCCCGGCTCGGGTCGGCGCCGCCCGTGCCGTCGTCGGCGATGCTGAGCCGCAGCACGCTCCGCCCGCCGGCCACCCGGATGGCGATGGTGGTCGCGAAGCTGTGCTTGGCGGCGTTGGCCAGCAGCTCCGCGGCGCAGAAGTACGCGATGGTCTCGATCGCGGGGGTGGGCCGCACCCCGATGCCGATCTCCAGCTCGACCGGGATAGCACTGTCGGCGGCCAGTGAGGCGAGGGCGTCGGCCAGCCCGTTGTCGAGCACCGGCGGGTGGATCCCACGGGTCAGACTGCGCAGTTCGCCGAGCGCGTCCTTGGCGCCGCGCAGCGCGGAGTCGACCAACTCGCGGACGGCGGCGGCGTCCGCGACCTCGTCGCCGTCACCGAGCTTGCGGCGGGCCATGCCGAGGTTCATGGCCAGCGTGGCCAGCCGGATCTGCGCGCCGTCGTGCAGGTCGCGTTCGAGCCGGCGCAGCAGGGCGGCGGAGTCGTCCACTGCCGACGCCCGGCTCAGCTCCAGGTCGTGGACCCGCTGCGCCAGCCGCCCCGGCCCGAGTAGACCTCGGATCAGCCAGGCGTCGGCGGACGTGACGGCTCTGGTCACCCACGGCGCGGCCAGCAGCATCGCCGCTCCCGCCGCGGCGGCGGCGAACGTGCCGCCGAGGGTCGCGACGCGGAACGTGCCGTCGCCGAACAACCCGAACGGCGTGAACACCGGCACCGGGTCCAGCCGGACCCCCGGCGGGTGGTTGCGGAACGCTCCCCACAGCAGCGGGTAGCTGAGGTTGACCAGCCCGCCGATCCAGAAGAACACGGCGTACAACTCGATCAGGCTGGCCGGCAGCTTGGCCAGCAGATACCCGACGACTCGCCATCCGGCCCCGTCGCGGAAGCCGGGCCAGGCCCGACCGGCGCGGTTCGCGCGCACCGGCGGCGGCGCCGCGACCCGGACCCCGAGCAGCCGCGCCGCGAGCACGCGGTGCGGTGCGCCGAGCCGGCGGGCCGCCGTCGTCGACACCAGCAGCACGAGCAGCAGGCCCACGCTGACAACGGCGACGGCCACGTCGGTCGGGGCGGGGTTACCCCGAGCGTCGTGGCTGACCAACCAGCTCAGGTCCACCGCGACAACGAAGAAGGCCACCGGGTTGAGCACGATGGACGGCAGCCCGGCGAGGCAGAACACCAACTCGCGGGCCGCACGCCTGTTGAACGGGGCCACGAGCGCCGCGTGGGCGCCCCGCCACGAGCGTCTGCCCCGCCGCTGGTCGCCCGGCGGCGGGTCCGCGGTCGGCGTGCGCACCGGAAGGCCCATGCCCGTCATCCTCCTCCCTGCCCACCGCGCTTCCTGCTCACGCGTCCCGCTTGGCCAACAGCCAACCGCCGACGGCCAGTGCGACAGCTGCGTACAGGCACAGCACGCCGAGCCCGGCCCACGCGGACAGGAAGTCCGGGCAGGCCGCGGCGTCCGTGCCGCAGGTCACCGGCCTGGTCGTGCTCAGCGAGTTCTCCACGATCAGGATCGGCATGTACGACGCCACGCCGTGCGCGACGAAGCCGACGAACTGCGCGACGACGTACACGCCGGCCACCAGCACCCCGACGGCGGCCGCGCTGTGCCGGATGATCGCGCCCAGGCCGAGGCCGAGTAGCCCGATCAGGCAGAAGCCGGCCCCGGTCACCGCGACCGCCCTGAGCACGCCGGGTTGGTCGAGCGTGGGTGCCACGACGCCGTGGCGCAGCGTGGCCCCCACGGCGAGGAAGGCGACGAACGCGGCGGCCTCCCCGACGATCAGGGTCACCGCCCCGAACACCGCTGCCTTCGCCGCCAGCACCAGGGGACGCCGCGGGACGGCGGCCAGGGTGGCCCGGATCGTTCCCGAGCTGTATTCGCTGGTCATGGTCAGCACGCCCAGCACGCCGGTCAGCAGCAGGCCGGGGACCACGCCGGCGAGCGCGTTGTTTGTCACGTCCCCGGCGGCGCTGCGGGTGTTCAGGCCCACGGCGATCCCGATCCCGACGGTCCCGACGGCCGTGACGACCAGGGTCCACCAGGTCGAGCGCAGGCTGCGCAGCTTGATCCATTCCATGTGGGCCGCCTGCGTCAGCCCGTGGCGACCGCCCGGCACCGGGGATTTCGCGGTGGTGGTCATGACGTCGCCTCCTTCGCCCGGTTCCCCGGGTACTCGACCGCTGCGCTGGTGAGCTGGAAGAACGCGTCCTCCAGCGATGCCGAACCGGCCGACAGTTCGGCGACTGTCGTGTCCGCGAGCAGCCGCCCCCGCCCGATCACCACCAGCCGGTCGGCGGTCAACGCCATCTCGCTGATCAGGTGGCTGGACACGAACACGGTGCGGCCCTGCGCGGCCAGCGACCTCAGCAGGTCACGAATCCAGCGCACCCCCTCGGGATCCAGCCCGTTCACCGGCTCGTCCAGCAGCAGCACCGCCGGATCACCCAGCAGTGCCGCGGCGACCCCCAGGCGCTGACCCATCCCGAGGGAGAACGTCCCGGCTCGCCGTCCGGCCGCGCTGGTCAGGCCGACCAGGTCGAGCACCTCGTCGACCCGGGCGGGTGGGATCGCGTTGCTGGCGGCCAGCGCGCTCAGGTGGGCGCGGGCGCTCCGGCCCGGGTGGAACGCCCCGGCCTCGAGAAGCGCGCCGACCTCCCGCAGCGGCCAGCGCAACTCGCGGTAGCGGCGACCGCCGATCCGCACCTGGCCGGCGTCGCACCGGTCCAGCCCGAGGATCAGCCGCATCGTGGTGGACTTGCCCGAGCCGTTCGGGCCCAGGAAGCCCGTGACACTGCCCGGCCGTACGTCGAAGCTGAGCGCGTCGACAGCGACCATCGATCCGTATCGCCTGGTGAGGTTCCGGGCCTCGATCACCCGATCTCCTTCCGTCGTCGGTGGCTACGGAAAGATCACGCTAGGCGCGCGGTTGTCCGGGCAGGAGCCGGCTGACAGCCGTCTTCGGCTGGGGGATTTCCCCCAGGCCGTCAGCGCAGGAGTCGGAGCGTCTCGTCCCAGAGGCGGTCGGCGTCCTTCTCGTCCAGCGCGTACGACAGCACGCCGCTCATGCCGTCGGTCCGCTCGGCGATGACCGGGGCCTCGTTGGCGTCCTCGAAGTAACGTCCGGTGATGCCGTCGACCTCGGGGGAGGCGGCCAGCAGGACCGAGGTGGCCGCACCCTGCTGCGGGGTCTTCCAGCCCGGCGGCACGTCCAGGCGGTTGCCCTGCTCGTCGAGCGCGCCCACCCAGCGCAACTGCGCGTCGTCGAGGTGTCGTTGGAGGTTGGTCATGATGCCGCCGGGGTGCAGGGCGTTGGCGGTGATGCCCTCGGCGGCCCACCTGCTGGCCAGCGCGACGGTGAACAGGATCGTCGCGGTCTTCGACTGGCCGTAGGCCGACCACGCCTCGTAGGGCCGGGCGGTGAAGTGGATGTCCTCGAAGACGACCGGGGACTGCTGGTGGGCCGAGGAGCTGACGACGACGACCCGGGCGCCGTGGGCGGCGGCGAGTGCGTCGTGCAGACCCAGGGTCAGCGCGGCGTGACCGAGGTGGTTGATCGCGAACTGCGCCTCCCAGCCCTCGGCGGTCCTGGTCAACTCCGGCAGGGCCATGACGCCGGCGTTGTTGACCAGGATGTGCAGCGGGCCGGTCCAACCGGTCACGAAGGCGTCGATGGAGGTGCGGTCGGCCAGGTCGAGGTGGCCGACCCAGATCTTGCCGGGCGCTCCGCCCGCCGCGATGTCGGCGGCGGCGCGCTCACCGGCGGCGGTGTCGCGGACGGCCAACGTCACCTCGGCGCCGGCGTCGGCGAGGGCCCTGGCGGTTTCCAGGCCGATCCCGGACGCGCCGCCGGTGACCACGGCCCGCCGGCCGCTGAGGTCGACGCCGGCGATCACCTCGGCGGCGGTCGACCGAGCAGAGTAAGGGGTGATGATTCGGGACATTTCGGAACTCCTTGGGTGCGGAAAATCGTTGTTGCGCGGGGATGGGTGCCTCAGTGGTGGAGCAGCCGCAGTGCCCGGCGGATCCGTTCGCGGAACTCGTCCCTGCTGGCCGAGGTCGACTTCCAGGTGAGCGCGGCGGAGAAGAGCAGGTCCATGACGTCGTCAGCGGTCCGCTCCTGGTCGAGCAGATCGCTCGGAGCGGTGGCGTCGATGTGGGTGCGCAGTGCCGCCTGGGCCCGCTTTTGGTAGTCGTGGAACATCGAGCCCAGCTGCGGCTCGCTGTTCTCCAACAGCTCGTTGAGGTCGCGGGCCATCTGCGTGTCGATGTAGGGGCCCATCAACGCGTCCAGCCCCGCCACCACCCGCTCGGCGAAGCTCGTCGACCGGTCGGCGAGGCACGACTCCATGGCCTGCTGGGCGCCCTCCATGACGCCCTGCATGGTGGCCCGGTACAGCTGCTCCTTGTTGGGGAACATCAGGTACAGGCCGGGTCGGGAGATGCCGGCCGCCTTGGCGACCGCCTCCATCGACGTCTTCTGGAAGCCGTAGCGCCCGAAAACCGTGACCGCCGCCGTGAGCACGGCGGCGCGCTTCGGGTCCTGGGGTGCCATCTCGACGGTACTCACGCTAGACAGCTTAGACAGATTTCCGAAAATCGTCTAACCCGTCTACCCGGGCAGGTCCGCCAGGGTCTCCGCGCCGTCTCGCTGCCACGCTAAGCCGGTGATCGACTCGGGTTGCCGGGAAGGCGGGGTGTCCGAGGCGCACCGATGCCCCGGTTTCCCGGCAACCTGAGTCGATCTTGAAATCGGCGTCAGCCTGAGTGGCGGCGGTGCGCGCGGCTGGGGTCGCTCGGGCGGCCGGGATCGACGTGGCGGGGCAGGTCCGGTTCGTCGGGGCGCAGCGGGGCGAGGGTGTCGGTGAGCGCGTCGATGATCCGGGCGGTGGCGCGGCGGGCGGCGCCGGGGGTGGCGGCGGTCGTCTCGCCCAGGTCGACGGGCGCGCCGAAGTGCACCCGGATCACCGGGCGGCGCCACAGTGCGCGGGCGATGCCGCGCAGCATCCCGCGGGGTGCCCGGTAGGGCAGCACCTCGTGGGCGCCCCACTGGGCGATCGGCACGACCGGAGCGCCGCAGGCCAGGGCGAGTCGGGCGGCGCCGGTCTTGCCGCGTTCGGGCCACATGCCGGGGTCCAGACCGATGCGCCCCTCCGGGTAGATGAGGATCACCGATCCGCTGGCGACGGCGCTGGCGGCATCGTCGAGTGCCCGGTGGACGGCGCTGGTGCCCCGGTCGACCCGGATGTGGCCGGCGTGGCGCATGGCGGCGCCGAGCACCGGCACGCGGAACAGCCCGGCGGTCGCCATGATCCGGGGGGCGATGCCGCGGGTCTGGCAGGCGGCGGCCATCACCAGCGGGTCGAACGGGCTGATGTGGTTGGCGGTCAGCACCAGCGGGCCGCGGCGTAGGTGCGCCGGGACGTCGCCGGTGACCTCGAGGCGGGCGAGCAGACCGACCAGGGCGCGGGCCAGCAGGAGGGCGCCCCGCCAGATCAGCGGCGGCTGCCAGGGGGAGTGTGCGGTGTCCATCAGCGCGCCATCGTCGCACGCGCCGGGGTGGTCGCGAGGGCGGGTCGGGTGATCAGGGTCATGCGCTGCGGGCCACCCTTCCCGTCTACGACGAGCGGTAGTATTTACTACGTCTCGTAGTACGGATGGCTGGGGGTTTTCAGGTGGACGCGTTGGACGTTGCCCGCTGGCAGTTCGGTGTCACCACCGTCTACCACTTTCTCTTCGTACCGCTGACCATCGGCCTGTCCGTGCTGGTCGCCATCCTGCAGACGATGTGGCACCGCACCGGCAACGAGCGCTACCTGAAACTCACCAAGTTCTACGGCAAGCTGTTCCTGATCAACTTCGCGATGGGCGTGGTCACCGGCATCGTGCAGGAGTTCCAGTTCGGCATGAACTGGAGCGACTACTCCCGCTTCGTCGGCGACATCTTCGGCGCCCCCCTGGCCATCGAGGCGCTTGTCGCGTTCTTCCTCGAATCCACCTTCATCGGCCTGTGGATCTTCGGCTGGGACCGGCTGCCCAAACGGGCGCACCTGGCCAGCATCTGGGCCGCCGCGATCGGCACGAACCTGTCCGCGTACTTCATCCTCGCGGCGAACTCGTTCATGCAGAACCCGGTCGGCTACCGCATCAACCCGGACACCGGGCGGGCCGAGCTGACCGACTTCCCGGCCGTGCTGACAAACAAGGTCGCCCTGATCACCTTCCCGCACACCCTGGCTGGCTCGTTCCTGGTCGCCGGGTCGCTGGTCGTCGCGGTCGGCCTGTGGCACGTGATCCGCAACCACGACTCGGCCGACACCGGCGCGTACCGCTTCGCCACGAAGTTCGGCTCCTGGGTGGTCCTGGTCGCCTCCGCCGCCGTGCTGTTCACCGGCGACATCCAAGGCAAGATCATGACGGACGTGCAGCCGATGAAGATGGCCGCCGCCGAGGGCCTCTACACCACCGAGAGCCCCGCCTCGTTCTCCGTGCTCACCATCGGCAGCCTCGACGGCAGCCGCGAGGTGTTCGCCCTCAAGATCCCGTACCTGCTGTCGTACCTGGGCACCGGCGACCCGCACGGCACCGTGCACGGCATCGACGACCTACAGGCCCAGTACGCCACCCAGTACGGCGCGGGCAGCTACACCCCGATCATCCCGGTCACCTACTGGAGCTTCCGCTTCATGATCACCTTCGGGTTGGCCGCCGGCGCCATCGCCCTGCTGGTCCTGTGGAGCCAGCGCAAGGGCCGCACCCCCAGCAGCAGGTGGCTGCTGCGCGCCGGGCTGGCCATGCCGGTGCTGCCCCTGCTGGCCAACTCCTTCGGCTGGATCTTCACCGAGATGGGCCGCCAGCCGTGGATCGTCTTCGGCGAGATGCTCACCCGCAACGGGGTGTCGCGCAGCGTCTCGCTGGCCGAGGTGCTCACCTCGTTCACCGCCTTCACGCTGATCTACGCCACCCTCGCCGTGATCGAGGTGAAGCTGCTGCTGCGCTACGCCAAGGCCGGCGTGCCCGACGTCAGCGAACAACCCCCCACCGACGACACCGACGACGCCGAGCGCCCGCTCGCCTTCGCCTACTGATCCCGGAGCCCATCGTGGAACTGACCACCATCTGGTTTCTCCTCGTCGCCGTGCTGTTCACCGGGTACTTCATCCTGGAGGGCTTCGACTTCGGCGTCGGCATGCTGCTGCCCGTCCTCGGCCGCGACGACCGCGAGCGCCGCGTCCTGATCAACACCATCGGGCCGGTCTGGGACGGCAACGAAGTCTGGCTGATCACCGCCGGTGGCGCCATGTTCGCCGCGTTCCCGGAGTGGTACGCCACCCTCTTCTCCGGTTTCTACCTGCCGCTGCTGCTGATCCTGCTGGCCCTGATCGCGCGCGGGGTGGCCTTCGAATACCGGCACAAGCGCCCGGAGGCATCCTGGAAGCGCCGCTGGGACACCGCGATCGTGGTCGGTTCGCTGCTGCCGGCGATCCTGTGGGGCATCGTCTTCGCCAACATCCTGCGCGGCGTGCCGCTGGACGCCGACCACGAGTACGTCGGTGGCCTGCTGAACCTGCTCAACCCGTACGCCCTGCTCGGTGGCGCGACCACCCTCGCGCTGTTTCTCACCCACGGCGCGGTGTTCCTCGCCCTGAAGACCACCGGTGACATCCGCGAACGCGCGGGCGCCCTCGCCGTGCGCCTGGGCGCCGGCGCCGCGGTGCTCGCGGTCGCCTTCCTGACCTGGACGCTGAGCATCCGCTCCAGCACGGCGGCCGTCGTGCTCGCCGTCGGCGCGGCCCTCGCCCTGCTCGGTGCGCTGGCCGCCGCCCGGGTACGCCGGGAGGGCTGGGCGTTCACCGGCACCGCCGTGGCGATCGGCCTGGCCGTGGCGACCCTGTTCGCGGCGTTGTTCCCGAACGTGCTGCCGTCCACGCTGGACGCGACCGGCACGCTGACGGCCACCAACGCCGCCTCCACCCCGTACACCCTGAAGATCATGACCTGGGTGGCGGTGATCTTCACCCCGGTCGTGCTCGCGTACCAGGGGTGGACGTACTGGGTGTTCCGCAAGCGGATCGGCGTGGCCAACATCCCGCAGCACTGACCGACGGGGCGCTCCGACTGCCTGATCCCGTCCCGGCGGACATCAATCGACCCGGGCCGGACGGGACAGTCGGCAGGCCGGCCTCGTACCCGCCAGGAAATCGGAGGTCAGCGGATGTCCGCGCCGCTAGGGTGTGCCGATGCCCGACCCCGTGCACGTTCGTGAACTCACCGCCGACGACCTCGACGCCGCCTGGGAGTTGGGCCGGTTCGCGTTCGGCTCCGACCCGCAACGCCCCCCGCACGCCACCGTCGCGGTGCCCGGCCTGACCCGCTACGGCGCGTTCGACGACGCCGGTCGGCTCGTCGGCCGGGCCGTCGACCGGCACCACGAGCAGTGGTGGGCAGGTCGGGCGGTGCCCGCCGCCGACGTGGCCGGGGTGGCGGTGGCACCCGAGGCCCGCAGCCGGGGCGTGGCCCGTGCCATGCTCACCGCACTGCTGCGCGGCGCTCGCGAGCGCGGGGCGGCGGTCAGCGCGCTCTACCCGACCGTCGCCGCCCCGTACCGGGCCTGCGGGTGGGAGGTCGCCGGGGTGCTGCGCACCCTCGACCTGGCCACCGCCACGCTGCCCCGGCACCAGCCGAACCCCCGACTCACCGTGCGGGCCGGCACGCCCGCCGACCTGCCCGCCGTCGCCGACCTCTACGAGCGGGTCACCCGGCACCGCAATGGCATGCTGACCCGCCGGGGTGAGCTGTTCGATTTCTTCGCCGCCGACGGCCTGCCCGCAGACGGTCTCACCCTCGTCGAGGACGACGGCGACCTGGTGGGCTACGCCACCTGGCAGCGGGGCCGGGGCTACGGCGCCGACTCGGTGCTCACCGTCGACGAGGCCCTGGCCGTCACCGCCGACGCCGCCCGGGAACTCGTCGGGGTGCTCGGCAGTTGGGCCAGCGTCGCGCCGACCCTGCGGCTGTGCCCGCTCGACGGCGACGCCGTCAGCCCGCACCTGCCGCTGGAGTCGGCCCGCGACCACGGGCGGGACCTGTGGATGCACCGACCGGTCGACGTCGCCCGCGCGGTGGGCGCGCGCGGGTGGCCCGCCCACGCCCGGGGCGTCGTCGACTTCGGCCTCACCGACGCGCTCGCCGAGTGGAACACCGGCACCTGGCGGTTGGCCGTCGCCGACGGTGCTGCCGAGCTGACCCGGGTCAGCGGCGAGGTCGATCTGCGGCTGGACGTCCGCGGCTTCGCCCTGCTCTACGCCGGGGCGGCCGGCGCCCGGTCGGTGGCGCAGACCGGGTTGCTGCACCACAGCCCGGGTGCCGACCCGACCGCGCTCGACCTGCTGGGCGCCGGCGGTCCGGCGCAGCTGCTCGACTACTTCTGACCGGCGTCCTCCCGGGTGCCGGTGGATTCGCGCAGCTCGGGCAACGCCCGCAACGGGAGGCGCCCAGGCGGCCGGCCCCAGCCCGCTGGGCGCCGACCGCCTGGTGACGCGTCACGGTCAGTCCGGGATCGCCGCCAGTTCGGCCTTGGCGCGGTCAGGCCGGGATCACCGCCAGCTCGGCGTTGGCGCGGTGGGTGACGAGGGTGAGCACCCGTGCTGCCGTGCTGGCCTCGTCGGTGGGGATGTCCGCGTACAGCCGGGCGCTGAGCTCCGCGACGGCGGCGACGACGCCGCGCTGCGTGGCGTGACCGGTGTCGGTGAGCGCCACCCGCGGCTCGTCCCCGCCGGCCGGGCCGTCGACCTGCGCGAGGCCGGCGTCGACGAGTTGGTCGATCACCTGGTGCACGGTCGGCTCGTCGACCTTGAGGGTGCTGGTGACCCGCTGCGTGAGGTGTGCGGCCTCGACCGGACCCTGGGCGAGGACGTTGAGGGCGAGCAGCTGGTTGAACGTGACGCCGAGGGGTCGAGTGGCCCGTTCGAGCAGGGCCCGGGTGGCGTAGTGGGCCAGGCCGATGACCTGCCCGTTGAGGGTGGGGACAGTGGACATGGAACCTCCTTCAAAATGTTGGCCGTGCCAACGTTGGAGCCGCCAACGTAACACCTGATTGTGGGTCGCGCCAACGATTACTGGTAGGCTGCGCCAATGGATTCCGCGGCCCCGCAGTCACCCGCCGGGCTGCGCACCACCCCGACCTGGCTGCTCAACCAGACCGCCAGCCACGCCACCCGCCTGCTCACCGAGGGCTTCGCCGCGCACGACCTGCGCGGCTACCACTACCGGCTGCTCGCCGCGCTCGCCGAGGACGGCCCGGCCAGTCAGGCCGACCTCGGCCGCCGCTGCGGCATCGACCGCAGCGACGTCGTCGCGGCCATCAACGACCTGGCCGGCCGAGGGCTCGTCGTACGCGCCCCCGACCCGGCCGATCGCCGCCGCAACGTCATCAGCGTCACCGACGCCGGCGCCGCCGAGGCCCGCAGGCTGGGCCACACCCTCGACCGCGTCCAACGCGACCTGCTCGCCCCGCTGTCAACCACCGAGCGAGAGCAGCTGACCCGACTGCTCACCCGGCTGCTGGAACACCACAGCCGGCCCTGACCCGCCTCAGCGTGCCTCGCGCAGCTCCGCCAGCCGGGCCTCGATCTCGGCCAGCTCCGCACGCAGCTTCTCCGCCTGCTGCTCAGCCTCGGCCCGCTCGGTGCCGAGGATCTGCTCCACCGCCTCCTGCACCCCCGGCACGTCGACCAGGGCCACCATCTTCAACGCCTCCGCGGGCTTCACCACGTACGGCTTCGCGAGGGCCTTGCTGCCCTGCTGCGCGGCGACGGTCCACTCACCGTCGGCGTACGCCAGGGTCACCGTCAGCCCCGCCGGGCCCTTCGGCTTGACGGCCTTGACCGCCCGCCGCGCCGGCGGCTTCTCCGTCTGCTCCACCTTCGGCTCCTCCTGTCGCTGCGCGGGCACCCGCGGCGTGTCCAACACGAACTCCGGCGCCGCCGGCGCAGGCTCCGGCTCCGGCTCCGGTTTCGGCTCCACCACCCGACGCGTCACGCCCTTGGGCGCCACGGCCAGGTCGGCGGGGGAGAACGGCAACTCGTCGCGGCCGAAGCGCACCACCACGAACTCGTCGGACACCTCGGGGTCGGTCAGCTCGATCACCTGACCGACCTGACCGGCGATCTGCCCCGCCGACGCGGTGAACACCACCCGCGGTTTACGCCCGGCCGCCAACGCCTCCCGGATGCTCTGGACCTCGCTAGTGGACAAACCCTGGCCGGCATCCATCACAACCCTCTTCCGTACACCTGTTTGATTGCTGTCTTGATACCAGCCGGCTGCGACACCCGCCGCACGGGGCTCACGCCCACTCAGCCGCCCAACGCCCGCAGCGCCCGGTCCGCGTGGTCGTTCATGCTGACCTCGCTGTGGATCACCTCGACGACCCGCCGGTCGACGCCGATCACGAACGTCATCCGCCTCATGCTCAACGGCCCCAACGGCACCCGCCGCTTCACCCCGAACTGCTGCGCCACCACACCGTCGGCGTCCGACAGCAGCGGATAGTCAAAGTTGTGCAGCTTCGAGAACTCGGCCTGCTTGGCCACCGGGTCCCGGCTGATGCCCACCCGCGACGCGCCCAGCGCCGTGAACTCCGCCGCGAGGTCCCGGAAATGGCAGCTCTCCGCCGTGCACCCCCGGGTCATCGCCGCCGGGTAGAAGAACAGCACCACCGGCCCGGTCGCCAGGAACTCCGACAGCCGCCGGGGCGTGCCCGTCTCATCCGGCAGCTCGAAATCCCGCACCTCGTCGCCGACACCCACACCCGCCACCGCGCACCTCCGTTGTCCGATCGAACGCGCGGTGAGCGTAAGCGATCACGCCCAGAGCGCCGCCACCTCGTCCACCATCGCCGCGGCCTGGGCCCACCCGGCCCGCGCCGCGCCGGCCCGCCGCGCCGGATCCAACACGTTGCGGCCGATCGCCGTGCGCGCCGCCGCGTCCGGCGTCACCACCACCACCCGCGCCCCGGCCGCCCGCAACCCGTCGACCTGCGCCGACAGTCGGGGCATCGGACCGAACGCCGCCGACGTCGGCGCGAGCACCAGCACCCGCCGCGCACCCGCCGCCAGGTCCGCGTTCACCGACGAGCGCATCCCACCGTCGACGTAGCGGCGCTCGCCGACCGTCACCGGCGGCCACACCCCGGGCACCGCGCAGCTCGCGCCCACCGCGTCCACCAGGGACACCCCACTGTCCCTGTCGAACACCACGAACTCACCGGACGACGCGTCCACCGCCGTGACCAGCAACCGCCGCTGCGGCCACTCCGGGGCCGGCAGACGGGCCTCGATCACCGCGCGCTGCGACGCCTCCGACGGAGTACGCGCCGCGACCGCCATCGCCCCGATCCGCGCCCGTGCCCGCGCCGCGTCCCGGGTACGCCCACCGGCCCAGACCAGCCGCGCCACCGCCGCGAAGCCCAACCGCGCCGCCACCCCGCTCGACGGCGGCGCCAACTGCTCCTCGTAGAACCGCTGCACGGGCAACCCGGAACACACAAGCGCGCCGACCACCGAACCCGCCGACGTGCCCACCACCAGCTCCGCCTCGGTGACCGCCACACCCCGCTCGACCAGCCCCGCCAGCAGCCCCAACTCCCAGGCCACCCCCGTCACCCCGCCACCGCCGAGCACCAACGCCCGGTGCATGTGACCCTCCTCTCGACGACCGACCCGCGCCGGTCACGGTAGCGTCGGCGCAGCCCTTGCGCAGACCCTGGGAGGCACCGTGGCACCCGTCACCGTCATCACCGGCGGCGGCCGGGGCATCGGCGCGGCCACCGCCCGCCGGCTCGCCGCCGCCGGCCACCACGTCGCCCTGTGCTACCGCCGCGACGAAGCCGCCGCCGCCGCCGTCCTGGCCGACCTGCGGGCCGCCGGCGCACCGGCCATCGCGGTACGCGCCGACACCACCGACCCCGACCAGGTCAACGCGCTGTTCGACGCCGCCGCCCAGCTCGGCCCGCTCACCGGCCTGGTCAACAACGCCGGCGTCACCAGCCCGATCGGGCCCTTCACCGAGCTACGCGTCGACGACCTGCGCCGGGTCGTCGACGTCAACCTCGTCGGCTACGTCCTCTGCGCCCAGCAGGCCGCCCGCCGGCTGACCGACGGCGGCGCGATCGTCAACGTCTCGTCGGCCGCCGCGACCCTCGGCAGCCCGGGGGAGTACGTGCACTACGCCGCCGTGAAGGCCGCCACCGACACCCTCACCGTCGGCCTGGCCAAGGAACTCGCCCCCAAGGGCATCCGGGTCAACGCCGTCGCACCCGGCATCGTGCGCACCGACATCCACGCCGACTCCGGCGTACCCGACCGCGCCGACACCGCCGCCGGTCGCATCCCGCTGGGCCGCGCCGGCGAACCCGACGAGATCGCCGCCGCCATCGCCTGGCTGCTCAGCCCGGACGCCTCGTACACCACCGGCACGGTCCTACGGGTCTCCGGCGGTCTCTGACCTCACGTGCGAAGGCAGAGACCGCCGGACCCGGTTCTCAGTGCGTGAACAGCTTCGCCGCCGTGATGACGGTCTGCACCACCCCGTAGCCGAGCAGCGCCGCCACCACCAACCAGGAGATCCACAACCGGGCCTGCTGCCCGGATCGGCTGTCGTCGCTCATCGCGTGGCACTCCTCTCCGTCATCGTGTCCTCATCCACGCCGCCCTGCGATGACGGTTCGTGGTAGCGCTGCGGCACCGGCCGCACCAGCAGGTTCGCCACGAAGCCCACGGCCAGCACGCCCACCATCGTGAACAGCGCCGGCCGGTACGCCGCCGCCGTCAACGAACCCGGCTCGCCCTGCGCGTCGAGGAACCCGTTGACGATCAGCGGACCCGCGATCCCCGCGGCCGACCAGGCGGTCAGCAGCCGGCCGTGGATCGCACCGACCTGGAACGTGCCGAACAGGTCCCGCAGGTACGCCGGCACCGTGGCGAACCCGCCGCCGTAGAACGACAGGATCACGCAGGCCAACAACACGAACAGCGCCGTCGCGGTCTGCCCGACCAGGGCCAGCAGCGCGTACAGCACCATGCCGACCCCCAGGTACACCAGGTAGATCGGCTTGCGGCCGATGACGTCCGAGGTGGACGACCACACGAACCGGCCCGCCATGTTGAACAGCGACAGCAGCCCCACGAACCCGCCGGCCGCCGCCACCGACACCGCCGACGTGCCGTTGTCCCGGAAGAAGTCCTGGATCATCGGACTGGCCTGCTCCAGGATGCCGATACCCGCTGTCACGTTGCAGAACAACACCACCCACAGCAGCCAGAACGAGCGGGTCTTCACCGCGTTCGCCGCCGACACGTTCGCCGTGGTGACAAGCGGTTTCGCCGCCACGCTCGCCGGGTCGAAGCCGGCCGGGCGCCAGCCCTCCGCCGGCACCCGCACGTTCGCCACCCCGAACATCATGATCACGAAGTAGCCCAGGCCGAGCGTCACGAACAACCACACCAGGGCGCTGCCCGACGCCGTCGAGCCCGCGTTGGCCGGGTCGTAGCCGGGGTCGAAGAACGACAACAGTTGCCGGGACAGGGGAGAGGCGACCATCGCCCCACCACCGAACCCCATGATCGCCAACCCGGTGGCCAGGCCCGGCCGATCCGGGAACCACTTGATCAACGTGGAGACGGGGGAGATGTAACCGATGCCCAGACCGATGCCACCGAGCAACCCGTAGCCCAGATACAACAACCACAGCTGCTCCGTGGCGATACCCAGGGAACCCACCAGGAAGCCCGCCGCCCAGAAACAGGCCGAGACGAACATCGCCTTACGCGGCCCGTTCGCCTCCACCCAGGTCCCGGCGATCGCGGCGGACAACCCCAACATCACGATCGCGATGCTGAAGATCACCCCGATCGCGGTCTGACTGGTGTCGAAGTGGGCGATCAGCGAGTTCTTGTAGACGCTTGTGGCATAGACCTGACCGATGCAGAGATGAATGGCCAACGCCGCCGGGGGGATGAGCCACCGGCTGTAGCCGGGCGGCGCGACGGTGTGCCGACGATCGAGTGCGGAAAGCATGGGCTGCTTCCTCTCCGGAGCGGACGAGAAACCTCCCGCACAACGTGCCCCCACCAGTGAGCAGCGGCAAACCTCGTCGTCGCTGGACGGTCGCTACGCTGAGCTGAGCGGTCAATCAGTGACCCGCCGCGGCACGCGGCCCTCCACACACGCCGCCGCCGGCGGCACGTCACGTGCCGGCACGCTGTTCACGCCGCGTGCCGGCCCCCGGCGCACCGGGGCTCAGACGGCGACCGCCGCCTCGGCGACCTGCTCGGCGTCGGGACGCAGTTGCGGGGTGGCGAGAGAGATGACCACATTGGCGATCGCGAACACGGCGGCAATCAACAGCCCTCGGTGGAACCCGTCGACCAGGGCCTGTTGCTGACCGGCCCCACGCCCCAGCGCGTCGGTGACGTGCGTGATCGACAACGTGGTGACGATGGCCAGCCCCAGGGCCCCGCCGACCTGGTACACGGCGGTCACCACACCGGACGCCGCGCCGGCCTCATGGTGTTCCACGTCGGAGATCGCGGAGATCTGGGCGGGCACGCCCAACGTGGTGATGCCCAGACCGAACAGCAGCAGACCGGGCAGCAGCTCACTGGCGTAGGAGCCGGTGGCGCCGGCTCCACCCAGCAACAGCAGACCGACCACGCTGAGCAGCGCGCCGATGACCTGCAGGGTGCGGGTGCCGAGCCGGTGCACCAGTTGGGTGGCGATCGCGGCGCCGGCGATGGCCGTCGCGCCCATCGGCAGGAACTGCAGGCCGGCGGTCAGCGGCGAGGCACCGCGTACCTGTTGCAGGTAGAGCGCGGTGAGGAAGAACATCGACAGGAACGCCGCGCCGTTGAGCGCCAACGCCCCACTGGAGACACTCAGCGCCCGGGAGCTGAACAGTCGCAGCGGCACCAGCGGCGCGGCGGAGCGCGCCTCGACACCGACGAAGACGACAGGCAGGGTCACACCGCCGATGAGGGCCTGCCCACGATTCCCTGGCCCTGCTCGACAAGGCGGGCTTCCCACCCGATCAGGCCACCGAGATCGGCAGCCAGGCACTCTGCTCGCTGGTGACCCTCGTCGCCACCGAACCCGGCGCCACGGAAAGCACCGACCCCGGCACCCGCGACGACGCCATCCGCGCCAAGCGGGCCGCGCTGCACGCACTCTCCCCACAGCGATACCCGCACGTCATCGCCGCCGCCGACGCGCTCACCCTCTGCGCCGACCGGGACACCTACTACGAACTGGGCATCGACTTCGCCGTCGCCGGCATCCGCGGCATCCGCCCCGAGGCCCGCACCACCGGGTAACCGGAACCGGACCGCCGCGACACCACTACCCCAGGTCCGGAATGTGCCAACCACCGGCCAGCGCGTCGGCGTCCGCCGGACCCCAACTGCCCTTGTCGTACGACTGCACCGCCGCCGGCAGATCCAGAATCGGCTCGACGATGCGCCACTCCTGCTCAATCGTCTCCGCCCGCGCGAAACGCAGGTGCTGCCCGTCCATCGCGTCGTCGAGCAACCGCTCGTACGCCTCCTGGCGACGACCGAGCGCCGCACCGAAGTCGACGGACAGATCCACCGGGCGACTCGCCACCTCGGCACCCGGGCTCTTCGCCTGGATCGACATCGTGATGCCGTCACCACGGCCCAACCGGAACCGCAGCAGGTTCGCCACTGTCGCCGTGCCCCGCTCGGCCGGGATCAGCGACCGCTGCGGCTGCTTGAACTCGACAACGACCTCCGTCGCCGTCCCCGGCAGGGACTTACCGGTCCGCAGATAGAACGGCACACCCGCCCAACGGGGGGAGTCGACAGTCAACCGGGTGGCCACGAACGTCTCCGTGTTCGACTCCGCCGCGACACCCCGCTCGTCCCGGTAGCCGGCGTACTGCCCCCGCACCGTGGACTCCGGCGACAGCGGCGCGATCTGCCGCAGCACCGTCACCTCGGCCTCGCGGAACGCGGCGGTGTCGTCGCCGTCGGGCGCCTCCATCGCGATCAGCGCGACGACCTGCAGGATGTGGTTCTGCAACACGTCCCGGGTGGCGCCCACCGTGTCATAGAAACCAGCGCGGCCCTGCGTGCCGAAACCCTCAGCCAGGGTGACCTGGATGTTGTCGATGTGCTGGTTGTTCCACAGCGGCTCGAACAACCGGTTGGCGAACCGGAAGGCGTACAGGCCCTCGACGGCCTCCTTGCCCAGGTAGTGGTCGATGCGGAACACCCGCTCCTGGTCGAAGGCCCCACGCAGCGTGCGATCCAGCTCACGGGACGACTCCAGGTCACGCCCGAACGGCTTCTCCACGATGACCCGACCCCGATCGGCCAGACCGGACGCCGCGAGACCCTCGACGACGGCACCGAACACCGCCGGCGGAATCGCCAGGTAGAAGACCGGCCGCTCGGCGCCCCGCAGACGCTCGGCCAGCCGCTGATACGTGACCGGGTCCGCGTAGTCACCGGAGATCATCGAAAGGTTGTTCGCCAGCCGGTCGAAGGTCTCGTCGTCGACCTCGTCGTTGGCCTCGGCGACCGACTTGCGGGCCATCGTGACAAGCTGCTGATCATCCCAGGGGGAGCGGGCCACTCCGATCACCGGGACGTCGAGGCGGTCGCGCCGGGTCAACTCGTACAGCGCCGGGAACAGCTTCTTCGAGACGAGGTCACCGGTGACGCCGAACAGCACTACCGCATCTGAGCGCATGTGCATGGCACTTCCATTCGATCATGTAATCCTGATCTTCCGAACGGAGAACCGCGCGACCCGCTCCCGGAATTCCCCCGCGAGCGGCGCACGTGAGGTCGGCGACAGCGACGGCGCTTACCTTGAAGAAGGGTTACAGCCCAGACGACGGTTTGCAGCCCAGGTGTGACGCGGGTAACGCCCAGCCCGACCTGATCGAATAGCTTCGATCATCATAAGGCGGGAAACCCCTCCGCTCCACCCCTGCGCCGGCGCCGCACCCACCACCGACCCTAGAGAAGCCTTCCACGGTACGGATGAGTTGCGGAACGGGATGCCGCACGCGTCGATCGACACGTCGTAGCTCGCACTGGTCCACGGCTGCACCGCGCGTGCCGCCGTTGGCGGCATCGTCACCGGGGGAGCAGGCAGCGCGTCGGCCCGGAGCGCACCACTGTAGACATCGCACACCGTCCACGCATCTCCGTTTGTAGGCTGGTGCCGCGTTTCCTGCCCGCGACTCCAAGCGAGGACCTCTGCCATGAACCTGGCGTTCGACCGATCAGCGGGAACCGGCCCAGAGGTGGTGTGCCTGCCCATGTTCGGCATGAGCCGCGTCGCCATGGCCGCCTGCTTCAGCTCCGCCTTCGCGGGCGCCGACCTGCGGGAGACCTACCTGGACCTGCCCGGCCACGGTGACACCCCGGCCAACTGCGCACCCACGTCCCAGGCGGTGCTGGACACCGTGTGCGGGTGGCTCGACGACCGCGTCGACGCACCGGTCCTGCTGGCGGGTGCCTCCTACGGCGCGTACCTGGCCGCTGGCATCGCACGCCAACGACCCGAACTCGTCCGCGGCCTGCTCCTCGTCTGTCCCGGCGTCACCATCGCCCGCGAGACGCGGGACCTGCCCGACGAGCCACCGCTCGACGCGTCCACGGGCTGGCTCGACGACGCGCCCGCCGCCCTGCACGAGCATTTCGACGCGGCCCTGGGCCAGCGCACCCCAGCCGTCGTCGCGACGGTGCTCGCGGCACTGGACTCCGGCGGCCCCGGCGACGCGACGTTCCTGCAGAGGCTGCAGTCCGGCCCGGACTACGCACTGCCCGACGAGAACGCCGAGGTCGTCTTCGACGGCCCGGTCACCGTGCTCACCGGCCGCCAGGACCGCGTCGTCGGCTACGCCGACCAGTTCCGCGCCATGCGCCGTTATCCCCGCGGCACCTTCACAGTGATCGACGCGGCCGGACACTACCTACCGTTCGAACAGCCCACTGTGCTGCGAGCGCTGGCCCAGGAGTGGCTGCGCCAGCAACACCTTCGATAATGCACATTATGTAAAGTAAGGTGTTTTGGCGGTCCCCTCACGGTCACCCCGGCAGGGGTCAGTCGCGCGTCAGGCCGGGCGGACACGCGTCCTCATCCGGACCGACGAGGCGCGCGTTGACCAGCGGGTTGCGCCGCAGGGCCGCGAGCACGGCGCCGCTGGCACCGACGCCGGTCCACGCGTCGTCCCACAGGGCGGAGACGAACCAGGAGCGATCCGCTGGAAAGAACAGGTCGGGCAGCGCTCCGTCGCCGCGCATGTGACCAAACCGCCAGGTGAGGGCCTGCTCCGGCCCGGCCTCGACCAACACGTAGGGCCAGCCCCAGTAGAGGGACACCCTCGGAGCGCGCGGGAAGACGACGTCGTGGGCACCGGTGTCGAGAAAACCAAGCCACCAGGGCTGATCCACTGTGCAGCTGACCAGTTCGTCAATCACCGCGTGTTCGTGGGTGTCGACTTCGACATGGTCGGGCGGGTAGAAGGTGCCGTACACCTGGAACACCGGCGGGATCGCGGTGGTGATCGACAGGCCCTGGGTGGTGTGCCCGGGGAGCCAATCGACATCGCTGGCCGTGCCGATCCGCCAGCGCCGCCCGTCCTTGCTGACGTGCGTGGGCTCCGTCCGGATCCCCGCGTCGCCGCCGGCGACGGTTGGCGACGCGTGTGGAGCCAACCCCGGTCGGCCGGCGGCCCGCCACCGATGCCCTGCAGCGCAGGCCAGATCAGTCGGAGCGTCCCGGTACGCAATGGGTGTTCCGGGCCGACCACAGGTGGGACAGGCGGCGGGCGACGTCATGCCGCGCACGATACGTGCTTCCCGATCAGCTTCAGCCGCGCTCGTGGCGGGACGGCCGTGCTGAGCCGCTGTGACGGGCCGCCCGAGTTGTGGCGCAGGTGGCACTGAGCGCCTGTCGAGCTGCCCCACGTACGGGGCAGGAAGATGTTCGGTTCCGGAACCGCCTACCGACCGTCACCGCCTGCCCCACGAGTGGGGCAGCTCGACAGGCACTCACCAGCACAGTCGGTTCCGCCGCCGGGTGGGTCCTCTCCCCTCGCTTTCCGCCCCACTTCCCGGAAACCCGAAAATGCTGCATAATATCCCTTATGCATGACAAACAGGACGAATCGCTCGGGGTGCTGATCGAGGAGTTCCTGACCGCCCGAGCCACCCGCAAGCCCTCCCCGCACACCCTGGCGGCGTACCGGCGGGACCTGCGCACGGTGGGCGACCTGATCATCGAGGACGCCACCACTCCCCTCCCCCTCGACGAACTGTCGATCACCGACCTCTCCCCCCGGGTGATGCGCGCGGCGTTCGCCCGCTTCGCCGCGCCCCGAGCGCCCGCGTCGGTGCACCGCGCCTGGTCCACCTGGAACAGTTTCTTCACGTTCCTGGTCGCCGAGGGGGTGCTGGCGGGCAACCCGATGCCGGCGGTCGGCCGGCCCCGGGCGCTACTCCCCCAGCCGAAACCGTTGCGCGGTACGGACACCCCCGAGGTGCTGCTCGCGTCGGTTGCCCGCGACGACGGTCGGCAGCGCGACCCGTGGCCGGAGCGCGACGTCGCGGTGCTCGCGGTGGCGTTGTGCGCCGGGCTGCGCCTGTCGGAGTTGCTGGCGCTGCGGGTCAGCTCGCTCGCGGGTCGGCCGGGCGAGCGGCGCATCGAGGTGACGGGCAAGGGCGGGCGGCCCCGGGTGGTGCCGATCGAGGCCGATCTGGACCGGGTGGTGGCTAACTACCTGGACAGTCGGCGGCGGCGCTTCGGGGCGCGGTCGGTGCGCCCCGACTCGGCGTTGCTCGTGGATCGCCAGGGTGAGCCGCTGCGCCGGGGTGGGCTGCAGTATCTGGTGGAGTCGTGTTATCGGCGGGCGGGCATCGGGGACCGGGTGCCGCGGGGGGCGCGGTTGCACGCGCTGCGGCACACGTTCGCGACCCGGCTGGCCGAGGACGGGGCGAGTGCCGCGGAGATCATGCGGTTGCTGGGGCACGCGTCGTTGGCGTCGTCGCAGACGTACATCGAGGTGACGGCCGTGCAGCAGCGCGACGCGGTGCGGGCCAACCGCACCAACCGGGTGTTGGCGTCGCTGGTGGCGACGGACCGGGGCTGAGCGCGCGGCTTCACGCGGCTGTCACCGGGCGTGCCGCAGCGCCCAGTCGAGGGCGTGGTCGGCGACCTGCTGCCAGCCGTGCTGGGCGGGCAGCAGGTGGGCGTACCCCTCGAAGAGCTCGACCTCGCCCTCCAGGCCCGGGTAGGTGGGGGTGAGCACCGCGACGGCGGTGGTTTCCAACCTACGCATTCTCGGCCGGGTGGCCGACGGGTTCAGCCGAGGTCGACGAGCAGGGGGCGGTGGTCGGAGATGGTGGACGCGGGCGCGGTGACGGCCCGTACCGGTGGGAGCTGGTCCAGGGCGTGCCGGTCGGCGAGGATGTGGTCGAGTTGGACGCGGGGCTGCCCGGCGGGGTAGGTGGGGCGGCGGCCCAGGGGGTGCCAGCCGGAGATGAGCCGGGCGGGGCCGGCGGGCAGGTTGAGGTCGCCGAGCAGGACGCGGGGGCCGGGTAGCGCGCGCAGGGCGCGGACGGTCTGGCGCAGTTGGCGGGCGTTCCAGCCGGGCACGAAGGACAGGTGGGTCGCGGCGACGGTGAGGGGGCCGTGGGGGGTGTCCAGGACGGCGGCGAGCACGACGCGGGGTTCGTCGTGCAGCAGGATGAGCCCGCCGCGGGGGCCGGGCACGTAGACCGGGGAGCGTACGGGGGCGGGTTTGAGGCGGGTGATGTGCCAGCTGCGGACGGGGTGTCGGCTGATCAGGCTGATGCCGTAGCAGGGTTCGCCGTGTCCGTCGTCGTCGTGGCGCAGTGGTCGGAAGTGTTCGCCGGGGGTGCCGACGACGGCGGCGGCGAAGCGGTGCTGCGGTGCGTCGAGGGCGTGGGCGGCGATGGTGGTGAGGTCGAGTTTGCCGCTGCGGTGTTGGTCGCGGTCGACCTCCTGCAGGGCGAGCACGTCGGCGTCGAGGGCGCTGATGGCGGCGGTGAGTCGGTCGGAGTTGACGAGCCCGTCGGTCAGGGATCGTCCGTGCAGCAGGTTGAAGGTGGCCAGGCGCACTTCTGCACCATACGTCCCCGTGGCATGGTTGCCCGATGGTGAAGGTGTTGCTGTGTTCCGTGCTGGTGTTCGTGGCGGTTGGCGCGTTGGGGGTGTGGTTGCGGCGTTCTCGGGGTCGCTGACCGGGTGAGGCTGGCCACTCGGGTGGCGCTGGGGGCGGTGGTAGTCGGGAGAATTGCCGCCCGTGGACGCCGTATCGCTGAGTACTCTGCTGGCCGCCGCCGCGATGGCTGGGTGGGTCGATGCCGTGGTTGGTGGTGGTGGGTTGTTGTTGCTGCCGGCGTTGCTGGTGGCCGCTCCGGGGTTGCCGGTGGCCACCGCGTTGGGCACGAACAAGTTGGCCGCGATCTTCGGTACGACCACGGCGGCGGCGACGTACGCCCGGCGGACGGAGGTCGACTGGCGGGTGGTGGTGCCGTCGGCGGGGCTGGCGGTGGTGAGTGCGGGCGTGGGTGCGGCGTTGGCCGGGGCGGTGCCGGCGTCGGCGTACCGGCCGGTGGTGTTGGTTGTGCTGGTGGCGGTGGCGGTGTTCGTGCTGCTGCGTCCCCGGATGGGGGTGGTGGCGGTGCCGGCGAAGCGGACGCCGGTGCGGGTGGGCGTGGTGGTCGCGGTGGCCGGTGTGGGCATCGCCCTGTACGACGGGTTGATCGGTCCGGGCACCGGCACGTTCCTGGTGTTGGCGTTCACGGCGTTGGTGGGCGCGGACTTCGTGCACGGCTCGGCGATGGCGAAGGTCGTCAACGCGGGGACGAACCTGGGTGCGCTTGTGGTGTTCGGGGTGACCGGGCACGTGTGGTGGTTGTTGGGTGCGGGCATGGCGGTGTGCAACATCGCCGGGGCGGTGCTGGGGGCGCGGATGGCGTTGCGCCGGGGGTCGGGTTTCGTGCGGGTGGTGTTGCTGGTGGTGGTGGTGGCGTTGGTCGCGAAGCTCGGCCATGACCAGTGGGTGGCCCGCTGATGGGAGTGCGGGCCGAGCACGATCGTGCGGCGCTGGCGCGGTTGTTGGGGCGTGACCCGGTGTTGCACGTCTACCAGTTGGGTGATCTGGTGCGCCTGTGCGAGCGGGTGGGTTTCGCCCGGGTCGCCGACTACGACGAGTGGACGTTGACGGCGTCAGCCGCGGCGGCTGGGTGAGTCGAAGCGGCCGGCGCGGATCTCGCGCAGGGCGCGGCGGCGGGTGTCGCCGCGCAGGGTGTCGACGTAGAGGGTGCCGCGCAGGTGGTCGGTTTCGTGTTGCAGGGCGCGGGCGAGGAATCCGCTGCCGGCGATGGTGAGGGGCTCACCGTGGTGGTCGACGCCGTGGGCGGTGGCGTGCAGGGCCCGTTGGGTGGGGAAGTACAGCCCGGGGATGGACAGGCAGCCCTCGTCGTCGTCCTGGAGTTCGTCGGAGAGCTCCAGGGTGGGGTTGATGAGGTGGCCGCGGTGCCCGTCGGCGTCGTAGACGAAGACCTGGGCGCTGACGCCGATCTGGGGTGCGGCGACGCCGGCGCGGCCGGGGGCGCCGAGCAGGGTGTCCATCAGGTCGGTGACGAGGGCCCGTAGTGCGGCGTCGAAGGTGGCGACCGGTTCGGATTCGGTGCGCAGGACGGGGTCGCCGATGATCCGGATGGGCCGCATGGTCATGGGGTGAGTTTATCGCCGGTCCGGGTGGGTGCCGTGTCCGGCCAGGGTGGCGCGGATCGGGGCGGTTTTCGCGGCGGCTTCGGCGACTTCGGCGTGTGCGTCGCTGTCCCAGGTGATGCCGCCGCCGGCCCAGGTGTGCAGGAGTTCGCCGTCGGCGGCGGCGGTGCGGATGGTCAGGCCGAGGTCGACGTGGCCGGGGGTGACCCAGCCGAGTGCGCCCATGCTGGCGCCGCGGCCGACGGGTTCGTGGGTGTTGATCTGGGTGAGGGCGGCGTGTTTGGGTGCGCCGGTGACGGAGCCGCCGGGGCAGGTGGCGCGGAGGAGGTCGGCGAGGCCGAGGCCGTCGGCGGGGGTGGCGCGGACTGTGGACTCGGCCTGCCACAGGTCGCACCAGCGGCGGACGGTGAACAGGTCGTCGACGGTGACGGTGCCGGTGCGGGCGATGCGGGCGAGGTCGTTGCGTTCCAGGTCGACGATCATGATGTGTTCGGCGCGTTCCTTGGCGCTGGCGAGCAGTTCGGCGCGGCCGGTGGGGGTGGCCGGGCGGGTGCCTTTGATGGGTCGGGTGATGAGGTGCCCGTCGGTGACCTCGATGAGGGTTTCCGGGGAGGCGCAGCCGATGGCCCAGCCGTCGCCGGTGAGGACGCCGCCGTAGCGGGCGCCGGGGAGGGCGCTGAGGCGGCTCAGGGCGGGCAGGGGGTCGCCGGTGTATCGGGCGGCGGCGTGTCCGACGAGGTTGGTCTGGTAGACGTCGCCGCGGCCGATGGCGGCGCGGACCGCGTCGACGGCGTCGGCGTGTTGGCGGGGGGTCCAGCTTTCGGTCCACGGGCCGAGCCACCAGGGGGTGGGTGGGACGGGTGGGGTGGCTCGGGTGGGGCCGTGGTCGTAGACGACGACGGTGAGGTCGGGCAGGGTGGGCGCGGGCTCGGGGGCGGTGGTGGGCGCGCCGGCCAGGTGCGCGCCGGCGGCGGCGGAGAGGTAGAGCGCGGCGCCGCACGTGCCGGTGTGGTGGTGGGCGGGGGTGGGGCGGGTCAGGTCGTGCAGGGGCAGGTCGTGCGCGGCGAGGAACTCCTCGGCGAGGGCGGCGGGGTCGCCGCCGTCGCGGCGGTGCCATTGCAGGCGGGCGCGTTCGGTGAGCGCGTTGCGGCAGGCGGCCGGTGCCGCGGGTACATCGACAAGCACCTGTGGGAGCGTTTCCACGCCGTATGGTCCGACCTTCCTCATCCGTTCAGTGGATTTCCCGTGCGCCAGACCGGCACCTGGTCGATGCTGGACACTTTCGCTTGGTACTGTGCGTCACTGGTCATGTGAACCATGACACAGTGCCCCCACAGTCCGGAGACCCTGATGTGCCAGCACCAACCGACCTGCCCCTCCGCTGAAGCCACCGACCGGGAAGCCGCGCGAGTCCTCGCCTGCTTCCGTGAGCAGGGCTGGAGCCTGCTCTGCAACGGTGTGATCGTTTTCGAGGACACCGGCGAGTTGCTTCCCGACGGCAGCAGCATCGCCCCGCACCGCGGTCCCGCCCGCCACGCCCTCGCGGCCTGATCGACCACCCAGCGTCACCGAATAGCCGCCGTCGGCCAGGCTAGTCCCCCGGTCGGGGACGTCCTCGCCCAGGCCGTAGCGGCTGCCGGGGCGGCCCACACCGCCCGCCCCGGCTCGCCCGTCGTCAGTCCTCGAACGCCTCCGGCGACGGGCACGAGCAGACCAGGTTCCGGTCGCCGTACGCGCCGTCGACGCGACGCACCGGCGGCCAGTACTTCCCGGCCCGGTCCACCCCGGCCGGGTACGCGCCCACCGACCGCGGGTACGGGTGGGCCCAGTCGTCACCGCTGACCATCGCCGCGGTGTGCGGCGCGTTCGCGAGGGGGTTGTCCCCCGCCGGCCACTGCCCCGAACCCACCTGCTCGATCTCCGCGCGGATGGCGATCATCGCGTCGCAGAACCGGTCCAGCTCGGCCAGGTCCTCGCTCTCGGTCGGCTCGACCATCAGCGTCCCCGCGACCGGGAACGACATCGTCGGCGCGTGGAAGCCGTAGTCGATCAGCCGCTTCGCCACGTCGTCGACGCTCACCCCGGTCGCCTTCGTCAGCGGTCGCAGGTCGAGGATGCACTCGTGCGCCACCAGGCCCTTGTTGCCGGCGTACAGCACCGGGAAGTGCCCGCGCAGGCGTGCCGCCACGTAGTTCGCGGCGAGGACCGCCACACCGGTCGCCCGGGTCAGCCCCTCGGCGCCCATCATCCGCAGGTACGCCCACGGGATCGGCAGGATGCCCGCCGACCCGTACTTCGCCGCCGAGATCGCCGGCGTGGAGTCCGCGTGCGCGCCCAGCGGGTCACCCGGCAGGAACGGCGCCAGGTGCGCCCGCACCGCCACCGGACCCACACCGGGGCCACCCCCGCCGTGCGGGATGCAGAACGTCTTGTGCAGGTTGAGGTGTGACACGTCCGCGCCGAACCTGCCCGGCTTCGCGAACCCGACCAGGGCGTTGAGGTTCGCCCCGTCGACGTACACCTGACCACCGGCGTCGTGGACCTTCGCGCACAGCGACGCGATGCCCGTCTCGTACACCCCGTGCGTCGACGGGTACGTCACCATGATCCCGGCGAGCGCGTCCCGATGCTTGTCGATCTTCGCGTCCAGGTCGACGAGGTCGACGTTGCCGTCCTCGTCGCAGGCCACCACGACGACCCGCATGCCGGCCATCACCGCCGACGCCGCGTTCGTGCCGTGCGCCGACGACGGGATCAGGCACACGTCGCGGTGCGACTCACCGCGCGACGCGTGGTAGGAGCGGATCGCCAGCAACCCGGCCAGCTCACCCTGCGACCCGGCGTTGGGTTGCACGCTGACCGCGTCGTAGCCGGTCACCTCGGCCAGCCACGACTCCAGCTGACCGATCATCTCCCGGTACCCGGCGGTCTGCGCGTCCGGCGCGAACGGGTGGATGTGCGCGAACTCCGCCCAGCTGACCGGCTCCATCTCCGTTGTCGCGTTCAGCTTCATCGTGCACGACCCGAGGGGGATCATGCCCCGGTCCAGGGCGTAGTCGAAGTCCGACAGCCGCCGCAGGTAGCGCAGCATCGCCGTCTCCGAGTGGTGGCTGCGGAACACCGGGTGGGTGAGGAAGTCACTGTCGCGCGCCAGGTCGGCGGGCAGGGCCGTGTCGACGGCCCCGTCGAACGCGGGCACCCCGAACGCCGCCCACACCCGCGCCAGGTGCGCGTCGGTCGTCGTCTCGTCGCAGGACACCCCCACCCGGTCGGCGTCGACCAGCCGCAGGTTCACCCCGTCGGCGGCGGCCGCCGCGACGACCTGCCCAGCCCGGCCCGGCACTGCCGCGGTGACGGTGTCGAAGAACGCGACGTCCGCGACGTCCACGCCGCCGGCGCGCAGCCCGGCCGCGAGCCGCGCCGCCATGGCATGGGTACGCGCCGCGATGTCCCGCAACCCGTCCGGGCCGTGGTAGACGGCGTACATGCCGGCCATCACCGCCAGCAGCACCTGCGCGGTGCAGATGTTGCTTGTCGCCTTCTCCCGCCGGATGTGCTGCTCGCGGGTCTGCAACGCCAACCGGTAGGCCGGGTTGCCGTCCGCGTCGCGTGACACCCCGACCAGGCGCCCGGGCAGCATCCGCTCCAGGCCCGCGCGCACCGCCAGGTACCCGGCGTGCGGCCCACCGAAGCCCATGGGTACGCCGAAGCGTTGGGTGGTGCCGGCGGCGATGTCCGCGCCGATCTCCCCCGGCGCCCGCAGCAGTGTCAACGCCAGCAGGTCCGCCGCGACGGTCACCAGGGCCCCGACGGCGTGCGCGGCCTCGACGAGGCGGGTGTGGTCACGGACCGCCCCGGACGCGCCCGGGTACTGCAGGTGCAGGCCGAAGAACTCCGCCGGCAGCTCGTCGCGCTCGACGTCGACGACCCGCACGTCGATGCCGAGCGGCTCGGCCCGACTGGTGATCACCGCGATGGTCTGCGGCAACGCGTCGGCGTCGACGACGTACACCCGGCTCTTGCTCTTGGAGGCCCGCCGCGCCAGGGTCATCGCCTCCGCGGCGGCGGTGCCCTCGTCGAGCATGGAGGCGTTCGCGGTGGCCAGGCCGGTCAGGTCGGTGACCATCGTCTGGAAGTTCAGCAGCGCCTCCAGGCGGCCCTGGCTGATCTCCGGCTGGTACGGCGTGTACGCCGTGTACCAGGCCGGGTCCTCCAGGACGTTGCGGCGGATCACCGCCGGGGTGTGCGTGCCGTGGTACCCCAGCCCGATCATGGAAACGGCGACGGTGTTGCGTGCCGCGAGGGCCCGCAACTCGGCGATCGCCTCGGCCTCGGTGGCCGCCTGCGGCAGGTCGAGGGTGCCGTGCCAGCGGATCACCTCGGGGATCGCGGCGTCCATCAGCTCGTCGATCGAGCCGTGCCCGACGACCTCCAACATCCGACGCTCATCGTCGGGGCCGGGACCGATGTGACGGGTGGCGAACTGCTCTACGGTCATGGGGGCACTCCCGGGGCGAGGTCGACGTGTCGGCCTCCCCCTCTGTCGCACCCCGCAGGGGGGTGCTCCACAGTGCCTGCCCACGAGGTCCTTTTGCCTGAGAGGTTCCGGGGAGGATTTGCCCCTTCGGCGCCGCCCTGCCGTGCTGGCGGGCGGTCTCTCCCACGTGGGTGTTACCGGCATGGTCAACGCTACCAGCGCCGGTGTTTCCGGCAGATGTCCTACCCCCGGGCGTCGCGTCCCCAGCGGGTCAGACCCCGACCGGCGCCGCGGTCCCGCTGACCCCGGCGGCCAACCGGGGCAACACGGCGCCCAGCGGGGCGTCGACGCAGACGGTGGCGTGGCCGTCACCGCGGGTCGGCCCCTGGTTGACGATCGCCACCGGAATGCCCCGTTTCGCAGCGCTGATCACGAAACGGCGCCCCGACATCACCGTCAACGACGACCCGAGCACCAGCAACGACCGGGCCTCCCCCACAGCCGCGAAACACCGCGCCACCCGCTGCGGCGGCACCGTCTCCCCGAAGAACACCACGTCCGGTTTCAGCATCCCCGTGCCGCAGATCGCACAATCCACCGTCCGGAACGCCGCCACCTGCTCGTCGGGGAGATCCACATCACCGTCCGGGTTCACCGCGGCGACCCGGGCCACGAAGCCCGGGTTCGCCTCGCGCAGCCGCCGGTCCACCTCCTCCCGGGAGGTCAGGTTGCCGCAGTCCAGGCAGACCACCTCGTCCAGGCGACCATGCAACTCGACCACCGACGTGCTGCCGGCCGCACCGTGCAGACCGTCGACGTTCTGGGTGATCACCGTGTCGACCAGACCGGCGCGTTGCAGCCCCGCCACCGCCCGGTGCCCGGCGTTGGGCGCCGCACCCGCGATCAACCGCCACCCCAGGTGGCTGCGCGCCCAGTAACGCCGCCGGGCGAGCGGATCCCGGGTGAACGCCTGGAAGGTCATCGGGGTGTGCCGCCGCGCCACCCCGCTGGGCCCCCGGTAATCCGGGATGCCCGACTCGGTGGACAGGCCCGCGCCGCTGAGCACCACCACCCCACCATCGGCCACCAGCGCGCGCAACGCCTCGAAGCTCTCCGTCACCCCTCCATGCTGCCTCAACCCACCCGCCGACGCCGAACCCCGGCCCGGTGCTTCCCGTCGCCGCCACCCCGTCGGGCGGCGGTCACGTCTCTACCGCCACGACGTCGGCGACGACGCAGGCGATGTTGTCCGGCGCCCCCTCGGCCCGAGCCTGATCGATCAACCCCCGCACCGCGTCCTCGGGATCGGTCGCCGCACGCAGCGTCGCGCACAGATCAGCGCGGCCGACGACCGCGGACAACCCGTCAGAGCACAACAGGTACCGGTCCCCGGGCAGGGCGGTACGAAGCGCGAGGTCCGCCTCGACCTGCGCACCGGCGCCGAGGGCGCGAACCAGCATCGCGCGCTGCGGATGCGCGGCGGCCTGCGCGCGGTCGAGCCTGCCCTGATCCACCTGGGCCTGCACCCAGGTGTGATCCTGCGTCAGCAACGACAGCTCACCGTCGCGCAGCAGATAGGCCCGGGTGTCACCGACGTGCACAAGCGCCAACTGGGAACCGCTGCGCAGCAGCGCGGTCACCGTGGTGCCCGGCTGGTGATCATCGGTCGCCAACCCGCGCACGGTGCGGTCGGCGTCGGCAACCGCACCGGCGAGCATCGTCAACAGCTCGACGGCCGGCACACTCACCAGTTCCAACGGCTTCAGGGCGTCGATGGCGGCGCCGCTGGCGGCAGCACCGCCCGGTCCCCGCATGCCGTCGGCGACGGCGAGCAACCGCTCGCTGGCGTACGCGGCGTCCTCGTTGCTGTCGCGCCCCATCCCGGTGTCACACCGGGCGGCGTAACGGACAGCGACGGCAGAATTCGGTTGAGACATGGTGGCGCCCCCTTCGGACAGGTGGTCCACGAGGAGCGTGGCGAGCCGCGCCCGAGCCGCCGTGTCGGCGGTGACCTGCCGCCAGTACGCGGTGATCGCCTCGGCCGCCGCCGCGGGCTGCAAACCACACACGACACGGATCGTCGCCAGCGGCATGCCGATACGACGCAGCTCGGCGACCAGCCGGGCCAACGGCAACTGGGTCGGATCGTAGAACCGGTATCCGGACTCCGGATCGACAGCGGCCGGCAGTAGCAGCCCACCCTGGTCGTACAGGCGCAGCGCCTTCGGCGTCAGCCTCGCCGCCCGGGCGAACGCCCCGATGGTCATGAGCCCCACGTCGACATCCTCCTCGTGCCGGTCACGGCGACCGGCACACACCAGGCTGGGGGTTGCCCGAAGGTCAAGGTCAAACCCTCACCGGCCACCGCCGGGGAAAGCACCCGCCACGGCCAACCCGACGCCGGCCGTCCCGGTGTCACCGCTGCTCCCGGCACCGCCGGTAGGTTGAACACATGCGCGTCGTCATCGCCGGAGGCCACGGCAAGATCGCCCTACTGCTGCAACGCCACCTCACCGGACGCGGCGACACCGCCGTCGGCCTGATCCGCAACCCCACGCAGGCCGCGACCCTGCGCGCCGCCGGTGCCACCCCCGTCGTCTGCGACCTCGAACACACCCCGGTCACCGACCTGACCACGCACCTCGACGGCGTCGACGCCGTGATCTTCGCCGCGGGCGCCGGCCCCGGCAGCGGCGCCGCCCGCAAGGACACCGTCGACCGGTCCGCCGCCGCGCTGCTCGCCGACGCCGCCACCCACGCCGGTGTCCACCGCTACCTGCTCGTCTCCTCGATGGGCGTGGACGACCCACCCGCCCCCGGCACCGACGACGTGTGGGCGGCGTACCTGCGCGCCAAACGCGCCGCCGAGGACGACCTGCGCAGCCGCGACCTGGCCTGGACGGTGCTACGACCCGGCCGGCTCACCGACGACCAGCCCACCGGACACGTCACCCTCACCCGACACGCCCGTCGCGGCGCGATCAGCCGCACCGACGTCGCCCACGTCCTCACCGCGCTGCTCGACGAACCACGCACCACCGGCGCGACCCTGGAACTCATCAGCGGACCCACCCCGATAGCCGCCGCCGTCCACGCCGCCATCTGACCGACCCGTCGCGCCACCCACCCGAGAAGAGCGATGGCCACCCCGTCCGCATCGGCGCCGTCACGGATCAGCCCGACGAGTGGCTCAACGCGGTCGCGAACGGCCCGACCCCCGCCCGACGAGAGAACCAGCTGACATCAGGCGGGGGCCAATCCGGGGCAGGCTCCAGCAACTCCTCAGCTGAACGCACGGCCGGGTGGGGTCCACCGTCAACGGAAACCCCACCCGCGCGAATCACCGCTGATGGTGGCGCGGCAACGCCGGCTGACCCACCACACCGCCGTCGAACGGCGCCCCCGGCGTCTCCGCCGCGATCCGATCCATCGTCCGGGCCAACTGCTCACTGCCATCATCGAGATGCCGCGCCGCCGCCTGCATGTGCGACACCATCATCTCCCCGAAGATCCGCAACGCCTCCCGGGTGGCCACCGTGTCGTCGAAGCTCGACCCCGCCGCGCTGCGATACTCCGCCACGGCCCGCTCCGCCTCCTGCTTCGCCTCCACCTCCGCCGCGTGCAGGTAACTCTCGTACTGCACCCGGGCGTACTCGGCGACCCGCCGCGCGTAGTCGTGCGCCTGCGCGATGATCTGCTCCGCCTCCCGCTGCGCCGCGGACAGCAGATTCACCTCCCGCGCCGCCGGGGCCTTCCCCGCCGCCCCCGTGCTCGGGATCACCCCGTGCCGGTGCAGCTCCACCCGGTCGGTCAGCCGCTCGTTCTCCGCCCGCAACGTCGCGAGCTGCGTCGCCAGCGCGTCCAACTCGTCGGCGATCTGCATCCGGAACCGGTCCACGTCGGCGTTGTCGTAGCCACGCCGCGTGAACGACGCCGCCCCGAACTGCCACCGCCGAACCCGATCGGCGGTCATCCGCACCTGCACCGTGCCGGAAACCTGCATCCCGTCGTACCGGCTGATCGGGGTCGCGCTCACCTGTGCCCACCTCCCGAAACGTCACCGACAGGCGACTGCTGCACCGCCGTACGCCACGCCGGGCCGTACCACTGCTCACCCAGGCCCTCGTGGTGCACCTGACCCGCGTGGAAACCCGCCTGGACCAACGCCCGCACCGCGTACGACACCATCTCGTCCGACCCGCACACGAACACGTGCCGGGAACGCCAGTCACCGTCGGCCAACGCCCGATCCACCGCGTGCAGGAACTCCCCGGGCCGTTTCACATCGGCACCCACCACGTAGGTCACCGTCAACCACGGATACGACGACGCCAACTTGTCGATCGCGTCGCTGTCGTAGAGCTCACTGCGGGAACGGGCCCCCACGTACAGGTCCACCCGCCGGCGGGAACCCTCCGCCGCCACCTG
Source organism: Micromonospora sp. NPDC005215 (assembly GCF_040607915.1). Lineage (NCBI taxonomy): Bacteria > Bacillati > Actinomycetota > Actinomycetes > Micromonosporales > Micromonosporaceae > Micromonospora > Micromonospora sp. NPDC005215. Next base: position 52,525 of record NZ_JBEXHQ010000038.1, read on the forward strand.
CTCCACCAGCGCCTTCACCGGCGCCCAGCCGGTGCCCGCGACCAGCAGCAACAGGTCACTGGAGCCCGCCGACCACAACCCCAGTCGATCCCCGACCGGCGCCGCCAGGTGGATCCGATCCCCCACCGCCGACCCGTAGACCAGCCGCGACGACACCGCGCCACCCGGCGCGGCCCGCACATGCAACTCCAGGGTGCCGTCCGCGCGCGGCGCGTTCGCCGGCGAGTAGTACCGCCACGAACGCACCGACGGATGCGACACCCCGATCGACTGACCCGGGGTGAACGGCAGCAGATACTGCGGGCGCACCGTCAGCACCGCCACGTCGAACGCCCGCCGCTCGTGCGCCACGATCTCCGCCACCCACCACGGCGGGTTCACCGCCTCGGCGGCCTGTGCGGCCTCCACCATCACCTGGGCCACCAACCCGTACGCGGCCGCCCAGTCCGCAGCCAACTCGTCGGTCCACTGTTCGGCGAGGAAATGCTGCAACGTCGCCAACAGCGCCTCACCGACGGCCGGGTAGTGCTCCGCGCGTACCGCGAACTTGCGGTGGTCCGCACCGAGATCCTGCAGGAAACCCACCAGCCGGTCCACCTGGTCCACGTTGGACACGATGTGCCCCAACGCGGTCACGAGACGGTCCCGCTGCCCGGCCATGTTCGTCGGGAACATCTGCCGCGTCTCAGGATGAGCGAGGAACAACGTCGAGTAGAAATAGAGCGGCACCTGATCGCCGTGCTCGGCGACCACCGACCAGCTCTGCTTGAGTTGGGCTGCGTCCACGCTCAGGCGCCCGACCGGTCTCCGGAGGCCACCACCTGGTCCTGCACCTGCCCCAGCACCGTCTGCACGTCGGCCAGGATGTCCGCCGGCACACCCAACTCGGTCAGCGTCGCCAGGAGGTGCTCGCCCACCTTCGCGTAGTGCTCCACCGGGATGTTCAACGGCTGGTGCGCCTCGGCCAACCCACGGCCGGCGTACTCGTTCGGACCACCCAGCACCGTGGTCAACATCAACGTCAGGTGCCGCCGCTGACCCACCATCTCCACCTCAGCGAAATAGTCCGCCAAAGCCGGGTCGGCCAACACCTTGTCGTAGAACAGCTCAACAGCCGCCTTGACCGAGGTCGCACCGCCAATACGGTCGTAGTGCGACTTCGGGGCAGCCTCTTCGATAACCGTCACGGTCGTTTCCTCCGGGGGGAAGGGTCGATAACCGTGACGGACCATAGCGTGTCACTCGGCTCGGGTCATTGCCCCCCTATCGCGTTCCCGACAGTTGCGCGGAACGCAGCGTCACCACTACCGATGGGTATCTCCACAATCGGCAACGAGAACGACACCCAGGGTGCCCACAGTGGAGAGAACTCACCCACCGACCATCACCCGCCGTCACCGACGGTCGCGAAAAAACCAACCGAAAAAACCGGACGCCGTGCTCAGCCGGCGCGCCGCCGTGCCCGCCGCGCAGCCAACTCGTCACCCACCGGATCCGACCCCGACGCCACCGCAGGCTCCACCGGAGCGCTCGTCGCCGGCTCCGCCGGCAGATGCGACAACGACCCCTGGATCTCCTTGAACGCCCCACCGATGGCAATCCCGAAGACCCCCTGGCCACCCTGCAACAGGTCGACCACCTCCTCCGGGGACCGACACTCATACACCGTCGTCCCATCGGAGATCAGCGTGATCCCGGCCAGATCCTCCACACCACGCGACCGCAGCGCCTCGATCGCCTTACGGATGTTCTGCAGGGACACCCCCGCATCCAACAACCGCTTCACGACCTTCAACACCACCAGATCCCGGAACGAATACAACCGCTGCGTCCCCGAACCAGAGGCATCCCGCACACTCGGCACCACCAGCGCCGTGCGCGCCCAGTAATCCAACTGCCGGTAACTGATGCCCACCGCGTGGCAGGCCGTCACACCCCGGTAGCCGACCGAACCGTCACCCTCAATCGCCACACCTGGCGACGAGGCACCCGGCTCGTCGAACTCTCCACCCGGATCGGGATCCCGCGGCTCGTGCATCCGGACAACCTCCCCCGTCAGTGTGGCGACGCGTCGTTTCCGGGACGCGCACCCCTCGACACGGCAACCCTATAGCCACCTTCAGGGGTTACCACGGAGGAACCGACACGACACGCCGCGCAGCCACCGAGAAAGATCACCAACCGAACCGGGGCAACACCCACAGCCACCCCCGGGAGCAGAGCCCAAGGCCCACCTCAGCCCGCGAAATCCTCCGGACGCACCTGCTCCAGGAACTCCCGGAACTTCTCCACCTCGTCCTCCTGCTCATCAGGAATGACGATCCCCGCCTCGCTGAGGACCTGCTCAGCACAACGAATCGGCGCACCGACACGCAACGCCAACGCGATCGAATCGCTCGGCCGCGCCGACACCCGCACCCCATCACCGATCAACAGATCCGCGTAGAACACGTTCTCCTTGAGCTCGGTGATCTCCACCGCCTGCAAGGGCGCCTTCAACGCCGCCAACACATCCCGCAGAAGATCATGCGTCAACGGTCGGGCCGGCTTGACCCCCTGCTGCTCATAAGCGATAGCCGTGGCCTCGACCGCGCCGATCCAGATCGGCAGATAGCGGTCGCCCTCGACCTCCCTGAGCAGGACGATCGGCTGGTTGCTAGGCAACTCCACCCGAACTCCGACCACGCTCAGCTCGCGCACCGCCGCCTCCGTGTCGTTGTCACCTACGCCGCACCGCGCCCTTCCCTGCACGGTACACGGACCGCGACACGGTCGTCCCGTGCGCTACCGCACCACGCCCGCGCCAGAAAGGGGTTACCCCGGCAAGCCTACGGCACGCTTCCCGGAAGAGATCTTTACGCTCAGCCACCACCCGCCGGGCACCCTCACCGACCCAACGTCGAGCGCAAACCCACCCGCACCAACGCCGCGTGCAACTGCTCCGACAACGCCACCAAGTCACGCGCCGTCTCCGCCGCCCGAGCCCGCGCCGCCGGATCACTCTGCCGCGCCAACGGCGCCACCAGTTGGGCGAACAAACCAACCTCGCGATCCGCCGCCGTCCGATAACCCCGCAGATGTCGCGGCTCCAACCCGTACGACGCCAACCCCGCCACCGCCGAAGCGATGATCAACGCATCCGCGTCATACCACCCCGGCGGATCCGACACCAGCACACCGAGCCGCTCCAACTCCACAAGCGTCGACTCGTCGATCCCACTGCGCGCCACCAGATCCGCCCGGCCGAGCCGCACCTGCGACGACTCGGCCGGCTCCACCGACTCACGACCCGGCACCGCACCATCAGGACCAACCGCCACCAACGCCGGCCGCGACCGCCCCGGCTGCTCACCAGACGAATCCCACTGGGCCAACTGCTCACGGATCACCCGCAACGGCAGGTACTTGTCCCGCTGCGCGGTCAACACGAACCGCAACCGCGCCACATCGTCCCAGCTGTACTTCCGGTAACCCGCCGCCGTCCGCTGCGGCTCGACCAAACCCTCGGCCTCAAGAAACCGCAGCTTCGAAATCGTGGTATCCGGGAAATCCACCCGCAACTGCCCAAGCACCTCACCGATGCTCATCAGCGGCTCAGACCGAGCCGCCCCGGGTGACGTGGAGGCCGCAGGCTCGTTCACCCCCGGCCGGCCTCCTCCTCCGGGCGCGGACCGGCGATGAACACCACCCGGAACTTACCGATCTGAACCTCGTCACCATTGCTCAACGTGGCCGCCTCGACCCGCTCACGATTCACGTACGTGCCATTCAGGCTACCCACGTCCCGCACCGTGAACGTCCCACCGTCACGGTGGAACTCCGCATGCCGACGCGACACCGTCACGTCATCGAGGAAGATGTCACTGTCCGGATGCCGGCCACTGGTCGTCACATCGTGGTCCAACAGGAACCGGGCACCCGCATTCGGGCCTCGACGAACCACCAGCAGCGCCATACCCGGCGGCAACGAGCCGGACATCCGGCTCGGCACCACATCGGTGTCCGGCCCTTCCAGCACTTCGTCGAGCGAACCGAGATTGAGCGTCGAAGTGACGTCGAGCGGGGGGAACTCGTCGTCTGGCCGCGTCATGGGACCACCTCACGGATCTGTTCGGTCGGCGTCAGGGTAATGGCGGGTCTGGCCGCCGGGCACTTGAACACCCGGCGGCTGGCTCCCCGTGCCCGGGAAGGCAATTCCGCAACGCTCAACTATTTGGGTTCTCGGTCGACTGGGCGAGCCTAGCCAGCGCCGAAATGCAGGGCAACCGGACGCGCGGACACAGCCCACGCACCGGATCACGCACACTCAGCCTTCGGTGATCTTCTGATAAGCGGCCGCCGTCAGCAACCCATCCGTCGCCGTCGGATCGTTCGGCGTGATCTCCACCAACCAACCCGCACCGTACGGATCAGTGTTGATCAGCTCCGGTGTGTCACCCAACGCCTCGTTGGGCGCCACCACCGTACCGGCCACCGGCGCGTAGATCTCCGACACACTCTTCGTCGACTCGATCTCACCCAACGAATCACCGGCCGCGACCACCGCACCCGCCTCGGGCAACTGCACGTACACGATGTCACCCAGCGCGTCCTGCGCGAAGTGCGTGATACCGACCCGGATCGAACCCGTGCCGTCACCCGCCACCCACTCATGCTCGGCGGTGTATCGCAGATCCTCAGGAATCACCAGACGCGTCCTTCATCCATCGGTGCCCCGGACCACCCGGGCCCGGCGCGGCCGCGCCGGTCAGGAGACCGGACGGGCGTGTTCCAACTTGATCGGCGCGTGCAGCGCCGAAACCTCGGCAACCTCACGCTCCCCAAACGTCACGTTACCGCCGACACCTCGGACCGACGCCACCACCCCACCAGGAATGTTCAACGCCGTACGCATCGTCGCCGGATCACCGATCACCGTGATCGTGTACGGCCCCGTCAACCGACGCCCCTCCACCATCAACGACCCGTTGTCCCCATCGAGGAAGTACGTCGATGCGATGATCCGCACCGTCGCCCGGTCACCACCGGCGATCTGCATCGCCTCCGCGCCCGCGCCCCGCAACTCCTGCACCGCGTCCAACACCCGGGTCGCGGTGATCGGCTTGACACCAGCCTCGAACTGCACCGTCAACCCCGGCCCGACCGCCGGCAACGTACCCGCCAGAATGCCCAACTCGTTCGCCCGCCGCGTCGCCTCGTCCAACGCCGCCTGACGACCCTGCTCACCCGAGCGCAACTGCCGCTGACTGTCCTCCAGGGCACGAATATCCTGCTGAAGACGACTCTCCCGCGCATCGAGATCCGACAGGATCCGCACCAGGTCCTCCTGACGCGTCGCCCCCAACGTCGGATCCGTCGACGTCGTCTTCAACTGCACGACCAACGTGAAACCCAGCAGCACCAACAACGCCACGATCATCACACCGGCCGTACTCCACCGGAACCGACCCGCCGCCACCGGTCGCGCCACCACCGACTCCCCGACCGGCTCGGCCAACCCGTCAGAAACCGCCACCGGCTCCCCGGGCCGCGACACCGCGCTCAGGTCCACCGTCGCACCGTCGTCGACCCGCTCCACCGCCGGCTCGTCGTCCGGCCGCTGCTGCGGCTGCGCCGGCTCCGGCGGGGCCAACGGACTCAGCTCGTCCGGATCCGGTGCGTCCGGACGCGGATCCGGCTCACCCGCCGGCCCACCCGGGCGCGTCGGCCCACCCGGCTGCGGCCACCCGGTCCCCGTGTCGCTCTGCTCGTCACTCATCGCTGCCAAACCTACGCCCGGAACAGGTGCCGACGGATCGCCGCCACGTTGCCGAAGATGCGAACACCCAACACGACAACCACACCCGTGGACAGCTGCCCACCCACCCCGAGCTGGTCACCCAGATACACGATCAGACCAGCAACCAGCACGTTCGAGATGAACGACACCACGAACTGCTTGTCGTCGAAGATGCGGTCCAACCGGGCCCGCACCCCACCGAACACCGCGTCCAACGCGGCCACCACCGCGATCGGCAGGTACGGCTGCAACGCCGCCGGCACCGTGGGATCAAGCCACACACCCAGCACCACACCGGCAAGCAACGCCAGCACCGCGATCATCGGCCACCTCCGGAGGGGCTAACGGTCGTCGTCGGACCGGACGACCCAGGACTGCCGGACCGGACACCCGACGCGGAAGGGCTCGGACTGACCGACGGCTTCGCGTAGCGTAGCTGCGGCTCCGGAGCCGCCGGCAGGGTGAGGTCATCGGCCTCCCGCACACCGAACGACAACCCGGTCTTCTGCGCGACCTCCCGCATCACGTCCGCGTTGCGGCTGTCCTCGAACCTGCGCCGCATCGAACCCGGCCCGACCGCCGACACCTCGTACGGCCCCATCACCGGCCGGAAATCCACAAGGATCGCGTCACCCGCCGTACGGATCGTCGACGTCGACGTCAACCGCTGGCCGTTGATGGCGATCGCCTCCGCACCGGCACTCCACAACGCGTTCGCGACACCCTGCAGATCGCTGTACAACACCCGCGACGGCCCCGCGCCAGCACCCGTCACCGCGTCCGCCTTGGCCGGCCCGTCCGCCAACCGCACCACCACACCGTCGCCGCGCACCCGACCCAGCCCGGTGCTCGCCTCCAGGTCCCGCAGCCGTGCCGCGGCCGACCCGCTCAACGCCGCGTCGCGCTGCCGACTGACCTCCTCGCGCAGCTGGTCCGCGCGCGTGGACAACCGGTCGGTGGTGCCCTCCCGCTCCTTGATCTGCGCCACCAGACCGGAACGGGCCTGGGCACGCCCCGGCTCGTCCGCCATCGTCTGCCGGTACGCGACAGCGAACAGGAAACCGAGCAACACCACCACGACCAGACTGACCGCCCGAGCCGGCCAGGCCCGCCACCCCCGCACCGACTCGGTGGACGCCGAGCGCCGACGGGCAGCCGCCGCATCCGCATACCCCGGATCGAGGGGGTTGCGAAACAGCTCGGTGAGGAAGTCCGGCGCGTACACCCGGTCCTGGCGGGGTTTGCCCGGCTGCGGCGCGCTCATGTCGCCGCTCCCCGCCCCCGCGCCGCGCGCACCAGCCGCGCGGCCTGCACCACGTACATCCCGCCGGCCACCCAGTAGAGCACCAGGCCCCACCACGCCAACGCCCAGCCGATCGCGGCCGTCGCCGTGGCCGCCGCGCTCCACTCACTGGCCAACAGCAGCACCGGGAACGCCGCCAGCAGCAGGAACGTGGCCGTCTTACCCACGTAGTGCACCGGCGGCGGCCCATACCCGTAGCGGCGCAGCACCGCCAGCGAGCCGAGCAGCAGCAGCTCGCGGGCCAGCAGCGCCGCGGTGAACTGCCACGGCACCACCTCCCGCGCGGTGAAGGCGACAAGGGTGGCGAGGATGTAGAGCCGGTCGGCGAACGGGTCGAGCAACTCCCCGAGTCGACTCACCTGGTGCAGGCGGCGGGCGATCCAGCCGTCGACCCAGTCGGTGGTGCCGCCGATGGCCAGCACGACGATGGCCGCCACGTCGGCTCGCTCGACCAGGAACAGGTAGAGGAAGAGGGGTACGCCCAGCAGCCGCACGAAGCTGATCAGGTTGGGCAGGGTGAGCACCTGGTTGCCGGGAGCCTGGTCACCGGTGTCCCGCGGTTGCTCTGCCCGAGCCGGACGCGACACCGATCCTCCTCCACGACTCGGACCCTCGGCCGACGTCGGGCGCGGCGGAGGGTCGTACGCGCTGTCGGGCCGGCCAGCGCCGGCTCCCCTGCGGCCCCGGGTGGGGCCTTTTCCCTGAGCCGGCCCGCGATCTCGAAGATCACGGGCCGGGTAAGTGCGCTGTCACTATATCGGCCCTGCCTCCGCCTGCCGGCCGCCGCCGCCGCCCGTTCGGTGCGGCGGTGCCGCATTGTGGCGTGGATCACCACGCCTAAAGCGTCCTAGGATACTAGTGGAAGCCTCGGCGGGGTGGCGGCACTCAGGCCGTCTGTACCGCCGGATCGGTCTGCTGCTCGGGCACCGCCTGGGTCGCCGCCCGGCCGAACGCGACAAGCGCCAGCAGCAGATCGTGCTGCGTCCTGGCCGGCATCCGATCCAGCACCGACTGCACCGCTCGTCGCCGCCGCTCGGCCAGGTCCGCCAGCAGCGTCAGCGCCGCGGGGGTGGGCACCAACCGCACCTCGCGCCGGTCGCGGGGATCGGCCACCCGGCGCAACAGCCCGGTCGCCTCCAGTCGGTCGCAGAGGCGGCTCGCCGACGACGGCACCACGTCCAGCAACTCCGCCAACCCGTTGACGTTGGTTTCCGCCCGGCTGGCGATCAGCGTCAACACCCGCAACTGGGTGGGTGGCACCTGATGCCGCGACGTGGACGAGTCGAGCACGGCGATCAGCGTCCCGGCAGCCGCGGCGATCGCCGCGGCGAGATCCGCAGATCGCTCCACCCGATGTCCCCTGCCGTCGTCGCGCTGGTGCCCGCCAGAGGGAGCGGCGGCGACCCTCACCCGCCGTCCCGCTCACGCGGACCGTGCCAGTCCAGACACACCACGACGGCGTCGTCGCGTAGGTCGGAGTCCACGTGGTAGGCGTGCAGTTCGCGCATCACCGTACCAACCGCCTCGGGCGCCGGCTGCAACCGCGTGGCGCGCAGCGAACGCGCCATCATCCGGTCCCCGTACGGCTCCCGGCCCGGCGGCTCGGCGGCCCACACCCCGTCGCTGACCACGAAGAGGCGGTCACCCGGCTCAAGCTGCAACTCCTGCACCTCGTAGCGGGTCTCCGCGAACATCCCCAGCGGCAACTGCTGATCCAGCTTGATCGGCTCCACCGTGGCCCCCCGCATCCGCAGCAGGTGTGGGGAACCCGCGTCGACCGCCCGGACCTGGCCGGTGCGAGTGTCGACATCGAGCAGCAGAGTGGCCACGTACCGGCGGCCCCGGTGCTGATAGAAAACCGTGTCCGAGGCAAGCTCGGCCTGCTCCACGAGGCCACCATCGGAGCGGCGGGCGTTGCGCATCGCGTTCACCGTGACGGCGGTCAGCATCGACGCGGCCAGCCCACTGCCCTCGCCGTTGAGCACCGTCACGGTGAGACGGTCGCCGTCCAGAGACCAGTCGAAGTGGTCCCCACCCACTGTGTACGCCGGCTCCAGCTGCCCGGCCAACTGGAACGCGTGATGCGCCACGCTGCGACCGGGCAGCAGATCCCACTGCATCTCGGCGGCCATCGTGAGTCGCTCACGGCGGCGGGCCCGCCGGTACCGGTCGGTCCCCCGGTCCGCCGCCCGCATCGCCACCGCGAGAGCACCGGCGATGTCGGTCGCGTGGCCGGTGACTGTCGGATTCGGTACGGCCGGCAGCTCGATCAACAGCACACCCAGCCGCTCCCCCCACAGTGTCAACGGCAGGTAGAGCCGGCAGGGACCCTCGCCGGCGGCGTCGCGTACCGGTTGCTGGCTGCTGAAGCACCGCTGCGCCATGGTGTGGCAGGACAGGAACCCGGCTGCCGGCAGGTCCGGATCCAGCACCGGCCAGAGCCCGCTGATCCGATAGTCGGCGACGAAGACGTCGGTGCGCACCGCGCCCAGCGTCGACCGGATCGCCTGGTCCGCCGCCTCCGCCAACTGGTCGGGCGGGGCCTCGCGCAGCGCGCGCGACACCACGTCCGGCGGGTCCACCATGGTCGTCCTCTCCAGAAGCTTGCTGTAGGGCAAGCATCATACGGACACCCCGGGACGGCGACTCTCCGCGGTCAGTCGTCACCACGGGTCGCGAGCACGCCGTGGAACGCGTCGGGCACCTGCGCGGGCGAACCCACCGGCCGCCAGTGCGCGACCGGCACGATCCCGTCCTCCGTCGGCGCCCAGCGGCCCAGCAGCGGCGCGAACGCCGCCGGTGCACGCATCCGGAACTGCGGCCCCATCATCGCCAGCGCCTGCGGGTGACCTGCCAGCTCCTCGGTGTCGAAGTCCACAACGAGCAGGCTGCCCGGCGCCGCGCCGGCGTACAACTCGTCGAGCGTGTGGGTCAGCGTAGCGTCGTCGAGGAACGCCGCGAGCCCGAGAAAGACCACCCCGACCGGCCGGCGGCCCCAGCCCGGCACGAAACGGTGCAGCTGCGCCGGGTCGATCGTGCCGATGTCGGTCGCGTCACCGAAGCCGTAGCCGGCCCGGTCGCTGCCGGCGAGGATGCTCTGCCCCAGCCGGATGGTCACCGGGTCGACGTCGGTGTAGAGCACCGTCGCGTCGGTGGCGACCTCGTGCACGTTACCCATCGTGGGCACCCCGGCGCCGAACACCAGGAACCCGTCCACGCCGTGGGCGACCATGGCCCGCACCGTCCGACCCAGGAACGCGCGCAACTCCCGGAACACCGGCGCGCACGGCCCGTACGCCTGCTCGAACGCGCTCGCGGCGGCCACGTCGACCGGGAAATGGTGCTCCCCACCGAGCCAAAAGTCGATCATGCGGCCGGTGCTCGGCTGGTCCGGTTCACCCATCGACAATCCTCCCTCCGGACCGGTCGTCGCCAGCGTACCGACCCCGACGCGCTCAGCGGTATCGCGGCGCGGAGACGTTCCCGCCCGCGATACTGGCCCGAGCGGGAGGTGGGCGGTGAACTCGGCGAACAGCGCGGCGGTGGTGGTCGGCGTGGACGGCTCGCAGCCGGCCCTGCGCGCCGTACGCCTCGCCGCCACCGAGGCAGCGCGCCGGCACCGGCCCCTGCGAGTCGTGCACGGGTTCATCTGGCCGCTGCTGCACGTGCCGGTCTCCCCCGCCCCGGACGCGCCGCCCGGCGGTGGGCTGCGCCACCAGGCCGAGGAACTGGTCCAGGCCGCGGTGGCCGAGGCCGAGGCGACCGTACCGGGACTGTCGATCTCCGGTGAGATCATCGACGGTGAGGCCGCCGCGGTGCTGGTGGGCGAGTCGCCCACCGCCGCGCTCATCGTGCTCGGCGACCGCGGGCTGGGTGGTTTCTCGGCGCTGGTGGTCGGCTCGGTGGCGGTGCAGGTCTGCGCGTACGCCGACTGCCCGGTGCTGGTGGCCCGCGGCGCGCAACGACCCGACGAGCCGGTGTTGGTCGCGGTCGACGGCTCGCCGGCCGCCCGGTTGGCGGCCGACTTCGCGGCGGAGACCGCCGTGTCGCGCGGCGTGCCGCTGCTGGCGGTGCACGCCTACCGGCACCCCGGCAGCAGCGGCCCCGGCGACATGCAACCCCTTGTGTACGACGAGGCGAAGCTGCACGGCGAGCAGGAGCGGATGATCGCCGAGTGGTTGACCGGCCTGACCGAGCACCACCGGGAGCTGCGGCTGACCTGCCGGGCGGTACGCGGCCGGACCGGCGCCGTGCTGGCCGAGGCGTCCGGCTCCGCGCAACTGGCGGTGGTGGGCGGTCAGGGGCGCGGGGAGGTGACCGGGTTGCTGCTGGGGTCGGTGAGCCAGTCGATGCTGCACCACGCGCGGTGCCCGGTCGCCGTGGTCCACGCCCCCCGCTAGGACCGAGGTTCACCGGCCGCCAGACGGGTAGACGTCCGCGGTACGCCACCGGCGACGAGGGCGACAGCAGATGCCCACCGACGAAGGAGGCACCAGATGCCAGGACCACGGCCGGGCAGTAACGCCTACGACAAGCAGCGGGCGCGGTTGCGCAACGCGATCGACGACTCCGGACGTCGGGTACCCGACGGCAAGGCCAACCAGGTCGCCAACCGGATCCTCCAGGAGGATCGTGGCCAGCGGGGCGTGGTACGCGGCGACCGCACGTACGGCCCCAAGGGCGAGCGCGAACCGGGCGACCCGAAGTGAGGAGGGTCGACGTGGCCGACGGCGCCATCGCGGGCGCCGTCGGCAGCACAGCCCTGAACGTGGTCAGCTACCTCGACATGGCCCTGCGGGGACGGCCGGAGAGCAACGTCCCACAGGAGACCGTCGACCGGCTGGCCGGGATCGCGCACGTGGACCTGGGCTCCGGGGGCCGGGCGGCGAACCGCCGCTCGGGCCTGGGACCCCTGATCGGCTACGGGCTGGGCATCGCCGCTGGCGTCGCGTTCGCGCTCTACGCCGGCGGTCGGCGCCAACCACTGCCGATGGCCACCGGCCTGCTCGGCGCGGGCGTGATGACCATGACCGACGGGTCGGTCACCGCGCTCGGGATCAGTGATCCGCGCACCTGGCGGCGCTCCGACTGGATCTCCGACATCATCCCGCACCTCGCGTACGGGCTGACGGCCGCCGCCACCTGGAACAGGTTGCGGCGGCCGTCAGGTCGCGGTCGCTAGGGGCCGTTACCGGGTGTCGCTGTCGTCCTCGGCCACCGGTTCACCGGCCGGGCCGTACGGCGACACCTGCCCCTTGGGCACCGGGCGACCCACGTCGCCCCGGGACGAGCCGCGATTGAGCGGATGCCCGGTCGGCTTGGGCCCCTTGCTGTCCTGACTGGTGGCTCCCTTGGCGTTACGCCGGAGCTCCTCCTGCTGCGGGTTGACCATGGGTGTCTCCCTCCGGGTACGGCGGGCGGCATCGACCGCCTCCACCGTCGGCATACCCGCCCGCTCCGGTGGCATTCCGACCCCGGTCGGCGGCTAGCGGGACGCGGATCGGGTACCCGGTCGATGTGGGCAACGATCGAACGGTGGTGCGGGTCCTGCTGGACCGGCGGGGCCGCACCTACGCGGAGGAAGCCGGCATCCGGCTCTCCGACCGCCCCGGGCCGCTGTACCAGCTGCTGGTGCTGACCACCCTGCTGAGCACCCGGATCCGGGCGTGCGTGGCGGTGGACGCCGCCCGGGAGCTGTTCGCCGCGGGCTACCGCACACCACAGGCGATGGAGGCGGCCAGTTGGCAGGAACGCGTCGACGCGCTGGGCCGGGGTCACTACCGCCGCTACGACGAGCGCACGGCCACCATGCTCGGCACCGGCGCCCGACTCTGCCTGGACCGTTGGCACGGTGACCTGCGCCGACTACACCGCGAGGCCCAGGGTGACCCGGCCGGGCTGCGCCGACGGCTCACCGAGTTTCCCGGCATCGGCCCCACCGGCGCGGACATCTACCTCCGCGAGGCTCAGACGGTCTGGTCCGACCTGCGCCCGTACGCCGACCGTCGGGCGCTGGCCGGGGCGAAGCGGCTGGGTCTGCCGGGCTCCCCGGACGGGCTGGCCGGCCTGGTCGACGAACCGGACTTCGGCCGGCTCGCCTCGGCGCTGGTGCGGGTGGCGCTCGGCGAGGAGTCCGCCGGCGAGGTCACCCGGGTCGCCGCCCGCTGAGACGCGCTCACTTCACCGTCTTGTCCCCCGGCCTGGTCAGGTGCCACACCAGCAACGCGGCGAGCAACGCCAGGACCACCACCCCACCGGAGATCCCACGGCCCTCCTCGGGGCTGCGGCCGGCGCTGCCGAAGTAGATCACCGCGAGGCCGGCCAGCACCGTGACGAACGTACGCAAACCTCGGTCCTTCACGAATCGCACCGTAGGCGGGTCGCGTCCGCCGCGGGGCTGATCGGCGCTGTTGTCCCCCGTCCGGGCGACCCGGTCAGCGGTCGGCGTTGAACCCGCGCAGCCGCACCCGACGCACCGCCCGGTCGGCGACCTCCACCACCTCCAGGGTCAGCCCGGGTAGCCGTACCGTCTCTCCCGGCTGGCCGGGCAGGTGCCGCAGCCGGGCCAGCACCAGACCGGCCACCGTGGTGTAGTCCCGGGACAACGGGAAGCTCAGCCGCACCCCCAGGTCGGGCAGGTCGTGCAGCGGGAAGTCACCGGGCACCAGCAGGGCGCCGTCCTCCTCCCGGATCACCCCGTGCACGTCCCGGTCGGTTTCGTCGTACAACTCGCCGACCACCTCGGCCAGCAGATCCTCCATGGTGACCAGGCCGTCGATGCCGCCGTGCTCGTCGACCGCCAGGGCCAGTTGCTGATGCTCCTGACGGAGCTGACGCAGCGCGTCGGCGACCGGCAGGGTCACCGGCAGCAGCACCGGCGAGCGCACCCGCTCCCCCACCGACCCCGTCCCGGCCTGCACCAGGTCGCGGATGTGCACCACCCCGAGCAGCTCGTCCAGGCCACCGGGACCGGTGACCGGGGCGCGGGACCGCCCGGCGGCGGCGAGCCGGCGGACCCCCTCGTCGGCGGTCAGGCTGGCCGGCAGTGTCATCACCTCCCGCCGGGCCACCAGGATCTCCCGCAACGTCCGGCCGGCGATGTCGAACGCGCCGGTCAGGATCTCCCGCTGCTGGGCCGACAGGCCGCGCTGGCTGGCCAGCATCTCCCGCAACTCCTCCTCGGTCATCTCCGCGCGGTTGGCCCGCGGGTCACCGCCGGCCAGCCGTACCACCGCGTCGGTGGCCCGACTGAGCAGCCACACCGCCGGCCGGGACACCCGGGCGAGCAGGTCCAGCGGGCCGGCGCTCAGCAACGCCCAGCGCTCCGCCCGCTGCATCGCCAACCGTTTCGGCGCCAACTCGCCGAGCACCAGCGTGACGAACGTCAGCAGCACTGTCACCAGCAACACCGCGGCGGGACGGGCCACGCCACCGAGGAAACCCAACGGACCGATCAGCGGCTCGGCCAGCGACACCGCGGCAGCCGCCGAGGCGAGGAAACCGGCCAGGGTGATGCCGAGCTGGATGGTGGCCAGGTAGCGGTTGGGGTCACGGGACAGCTGCACCAGCCGGTCCCCGGCGCGCGACCGTCGCCCCAACCGCCGCAACTGCCCCTCGCGTAGCGTCACCAACGCCATCTCACTGCCCGAGAGTGCGGCGTTGACAAGCACCAGCACGGCCACCAGCGCCACCTGCACGAGCTGACCACCCATCGCGCACCCCCGTCCGCCGCCTCAGGTCACTCAACCGCAGCGCAGCCGCTCCCAGGTCCGGTTTGCTCCCGCGCCACCGCTCAGTCGACCTCCAGGTCGTCCAGCGAGATGGCGTGGGTCATCAGCCAGCGGGCCAGCGCCGACATGCCGAACAGCCAGAGCGGCACCGATTCGGTGGGGCCGTTGGTGGCGTAGATGGCGAACCGCAGATCGGGCGCGCGGTACGCCTCGATCCGCCACTGGTGCTGCCGGTCCCGCCAGACCGCCGAAGGGTCCATGGCGTCACCGTAGGTGACTGCCGCCGACCCGGGGGCCGGTTAGCCCGGCACCACCGCCGTCCCGAGCGGCCAACGGGCGGCGGCCACCAGCAGGGTGATCGCGACCCCGGCGAGGATCAGCCAGCCGAGGCCACGCCAGCCCGAGCCACGATCGCCGACCGCAGTCGATGGTGGCCGCCACACCTCCCGGTAGGTCCAGGCCAGCACACCCGTCCCGAACGGCAGGAGCCCGATCCAGAACCAGAACCATCGGGTGCCGGCCAGCGGAGGCGCGCCGCCGATCAGCCGGCCCAGCCACAGCACTGTCAACACGCCGGCGAGCACGGCGGCGGCCTCCGCGATCCGGTGCGCGGCGGCGCTCCCGGATTGCCACGGATCGGCGACGGCGGCGAGCCGCGCGTCCCGCCCCCCGTTCGCGGACAGGTCCGGCTCGGCGGAGGACAAGTCCGAGGCCGGCGGGTCGACGAACGCGTACCGGGTCTGGCCGCTGGGCACGGTCCAGGCGAGCAACCCGCCGTTCGTCGCATACTGCAAGCGCGGCCGGCTGCCCCAGTACGCGTCGTCGTCGGCCCAGCCGTACGCCCGTTGGAAGGTCACCACCCGGCCGGCCGCGAGATCCCGGTCGAGCTGGGCCTCCGTCGACTCGCGGGGCTCCACCCACCAGGCCAGGGATGCCCACAGCACCCAGAGCACCGGCAGCCCCCAGCGCAGCGCCAACGGGAGGACCTGGCGCCACCGGCCGCCAGCGGTCCGCCACGGAGACGAGGTCACCTCAACCATCGGCCCACCGTCGCATCCCGACGCGATCCTGTCAGCCCCGGATCGGCGCGACACCCGGTCGCCAGAAGCTCAGCCCCACGGGCAGCGGCTGGCCGGACGGGGTGTTCCGGGGCTCAGGTGACGACGATCCGAGCGTCGTCGGGCAGTCGTCGGGTCGCACCGCGACGGTCCAGCAGCTCCAGCAGGGGCACCGCCACCCGGCGGGTGGTGTCCAACGCCTGCCGGGCCGCGGAGAGCGTGAACGGCTGCGGCAGCCCGGCCAACACCCGAACTGCGTCGTCGAGCGCGTCGGGCAGCAGCACCACGTTGTCGGCCAACCGCAGCAGAGCGCCGGCCCGCACGGCCGCGCCGATCTCCCGGGGACCCAGACCGAGGTCGACGAGACGGTCGGCTTCGGGGGCGCGGAACGGCCGGTCGCCGTACTCGGCGCGGACGCGCTGCACGGCCCGGGCCACCGGTTCGGGCAGCGCGTCGGCGCCCGCCGCCCCGACCCGACCGGCGTGGATCCGCAGCGGCGGCCGGACCAGCGCCTCGACCAGCACCCGGTCGGGCAGGGCGAGGCGCTGTCGCAGTGCGTCCACCGGCATCCCGGGCTCCAACGGGTGCTCCCGCGCGTGCCGGGCGACCTCCTCGGTCAACTGCTCACCGAGCCGCCGCCAGTGTGCGGGGTCGGCCAGCCAGTCACCGGCCACCGGCTCGGCGTACACCGGCCCGCCTTGCGCCGGCCCGCCTCGCACCGGCCCGCCTGGCACCGGCCCGCCTGGCACCGGCCCGGCGTACACCGGCACGCCTTGCACCGGCTCGGCGTGCACCGGCACGCCCATCCGGATCAACTCGCCGGCCCGGATCAGCTGGCGACGCCGCAGCTCCCCCGCCAGGTCGGGTCGACCGTCCAACTCGGCGAGGACCTGGGCGCGGGCGGCGGCCGCACCCCGCCGGCCCAGCGGCGGCGGTGCCACGTCCAGCACCCGTACCCCGCCGGCCACGTGGTGCCGGCCCGGGTCCCGCAGCAGCGCCCGATCGCCCACCAGCAGCGGCAGCGGGCGGGACAGGCGCAGCCGGACGGTGTCCGGGCCGAGCGGTCGGACCCGGACCGGCACCGCCGCCGACCCGACGTGCAGGGTGAGAGTGGCCGGCAGGTCGGCGGCCGGGTCGCCGGTGAGCCGGACGTCGACGAGGTCGGTGGGCTGGAACCGGCCCGGGGTGAGCAGCGCGTCACCGCGGCCGAGCCGGTCGCGGGGCGTACCGCGCAGGTTGACCGCCACCCGGGCCACCGCGGCGGCCTCCGGTCGGGCCTCGCCGAGCGAGTGCAGGCCACGGACCCGGACCGGTTCGTCGGCGCCGGCCAACTCCAGCACGTCGCCCACCCGCAGCCGACCGGCGCCGAGGGTGCCGGTGACGACGGTGCCGCTGCCCCGCACTGTGAAGTTGCGGTCGACCCAGAGTCGGACCGGATCGTCCACCGTGGGCGCCGGCAGTCGGACGCTGAGCCGGTCCAGGGCGGCCCGCAGCTCCGGCAGACCAACGCCGGTGCGACCGCTGACCGCCACCGCCTCCACCGCGCCGAGGCTGGTCGCGCCGATCTCGGCACGGGCGCGGGCCGTCGCCGGTCCCGGATCGGCCAGATCCGCGCGGGTCACCACCAGCAGGCCGTACGCGACGCCGAGCGCGTCCAGCGCGGCCAGGTGCTCGGCGGACTGCGGCATCCACCCCTCGTCGGCGGCGACCACGATCAGCGCCGCCGGCACCGGGCCGACCCCGGCGAGCATGTTCGGCACGAACCGCTCGTGGCCGGGCACGTCGACGAAGGCGATGGTGCCGCCGGAGGGCAACGTCGTCCAGGCGAAGCCCAGGTCGATGGTCATCCCCCGGCGGCGTTCCTCGGCCCACCGGTCGGGTTCCATCCCGGTCAGCGCCCGGACCAGTGTCGACTTGCCGTGGTCGACGTGCCCGGCGGTGGCGACGACGAACACGCTCAGTCGTCCCCGGGTACGCGCAGCACCGCCGCGCGGACGGCCTCGTCGGCGTCGGCGGACACACAGCGCAGGTCGAGCAGGAGTCGGCCCCGCACCACCCGGCCGAGCACCGGCTGGTTTCCGGTGCGCAGCGGCGCGGCGTAGCGCTCGGGCAGGCTCAGCGCCCACGAGTCCAACTCGACGCCGGGGGCGCCGCCGCCGCCGACCACCGCGACGGCCGGCACCACCTCCGCCTTACGGCCGTCCACGCCGAGCCGGTCGCGCAGCCGTTCCACCCGCTCGCGCAGCGCGGCCGGATCGGCGTGCAGGGCGGTGCGGGTTGGGGTGTCCGGTTGGTGCAGGGTGGCGGCCAGCGCGGCCAGGGTGAGCTTGTCCACCCGCAACGCCCGAGCCAGCGGGTGACGGCGCAGCCGGTCGATCAGCTCGACGTCGCCGAGCAGCAGCCCCGCCTGCGGGCCGCCGAGCAGTTTGTCGCCACTGGCGGTGACCAGCGCGGCCCCGGCGCGCAGGGTGCTTGTCGCGTCCGGTTCGTCGGGCAGCAGCGGATCCGCGGCGAGCAGGCCGGAGCCGATGTCGGCGACCACTGGCACACCGAGGGTGGCCAGTTGGCGGACCGGGGTTGCCGAGGTGAAGCCGGTGACCTGGAAGTTCGACGGGTGCACCTTGAGTACGAAGCCGGTCTGCGGGCCGAGCGCGGAGGCGTAGTCCGCGAGGGTGGTGCGGTTGGTGGTGCCCACCTCCCGCAGTCGAGCGCCGGTGCTCTCCAGCAGGTCGGGCAGGCGGAAGCCGTCGCCGATCTCGACGAGTTCGCCGCGGCTGACCACGATCTCCCGGCCGGCGGCCAGGGCGGTGGCGGCCAGCACCAGCGCGGCGGCGCCGTTGTTGACCACGTGCACGGCGCCCGCGTCGGGCACGGCGGCGGCCAGGGCGTCGAGCGCGTCGCGGCCACGACGGGCCCGTCGGCCGGTGTTGAGGTCCAACTCGACGTCGGTGTGCCCGGCGGCGGCCACCACCGCGGCGACCGCGGCGGGCGACAGTGGCGCCCGGCCCAGGTTGGTGTGCAGCACGACACCGGTGGCGTTGAGCACCACCCGGGGGCCGGGCGCGGGCAACGCGGCGACCGCGGCGTCGCGTACCTCGTCGGGTGTGATCTCGCCACGGCGGGCCTGCTCCTGCGCGCGGACGACGACCGCCTTGACCTGGTCCCGGCCCAGTGTCGCGCTGGCCGCGGCCAGGAGCGGGTCGGCGAGGAGCGTGTCGGTGCGGGGCACGCGGCGTCGCGGGTCCACCGGCCCGTCGCCCATCGCGTCATCTCCTGCAGCGGTTTGGCGGAGACGGACGGGAATCGAACCCGCCTGGCCCGGGTCCCGGACCACTCCGGTTTTGAAGACCGGGAGGGGCACCAGCCGCCTGAACGCCTCCACCGGACATTCGATCACACTGCGGGCGGGGCCGCCCGATCAGATGGAAGATCCATGCCGGTTCGCCGGGCGTCGGCCCGCTCGCGCTGCGGCACCACCGTGTACCGAGGGTCGCGGGCGGAGGCGACGCCGCCGTAGAAGATGCCGAACCGGGTCAGCACCGAGGCAGCCAGCAGCGCGGCACCGGACAGCGTGCTGACCGACCGGCTGCGCCGGCCGAGCAACGCAGCGGCGACCCCGCCGGCGGTGAGCAGCCGACTGGCGCGTAGCAACCGACCGGGCCGACCCAACCGGTAGGGCTCACTGAGCAGACCGAGGCGGGTCTCCACCCGGTGCGTGCCGACCAACTCCAGGGCCGCGCCGGCCACCGCCATCCGGCGGGCCGGCCCCGCCTGCTCCGGCGGCACGGCGAGCAGACCCACGCCAGCGCCGCTGGCCAGGGCGCTGCCCGCGAAGATGACAGGCAACTCGGGGTACGCCTCATGCCACGATGGCACCGCCGTGTCGGCGAGCAACACCCCGGTGTACGTGGCCAGCGCGGGCGCGGTCCCGGCGGCGAACAGCCCGGCGACGTGCCCGAGCGACGGCAACGCCCGACCGGCCAGCCCGAGCGGACCGTGGCGGGGCAGCCGACCGGCGACCTCGGCGATGGCGGCGACGCCAGCGGCCGGCCCGTACGCGGTGAGGATCCAGGTGCCCATCGACATCGGTGAGGTCGGCTTGGCCACGCGCAACATGTGATGGAACCGTGCCGGCCGGCCGAGGTCCTTGACCAGGAACACCGCGCTGGCGCTGACGGCGGCCAGCGCGGTCACCCGACCGGCGCGACGCAGCGCCGGCCGCCCGGTGAGCTGCCCACCCGCGGCGAGCAGCGACGAGCCGGCGGCCAGCCCACCGGTGAACAGGTACGCCGCGATGTCCCACTTCCAGACCGGCGCCTTGAGGATGGGCCGACCGTAGTACGACGTGAACTCGGCCTCCGGCACGCGCAGCTCCTCGCCGCCGCCGCGACGCCCGCCCCGGCGACCAGCCCGCAGACCGGAGGGTTCGGCGGTCCGTGGCTGCGGCGAGGTCAGGTCCGCGCGGGAGCCGGCGCCCGCCGCCCCGCCCCGCACCCGCGGACCACCCCGTTGGCCGGGGCCGTCGGCGGCCGATTGGCCGGGGCCGTTGGTGGCGAGCCGGTCGCGGAAGCGACGGAACAGGTCACCCACCTCTGGGCGCTGGGGACTCACGAGGAACCTCCGACGAACGCGAACACGGTGGCGGCGGTCATGGCGAGGGCGGCGAGGCCGGCGCGTTTCCACATGGCGGGCAGGTCGCGGGTGGTCACGATCGGATCCGGTGGCAGCCCGTACACCTCGGGTTCATCGAGGAGCAGGAAGAACGCCCCGTCACCGCCCACGCCGTCGTGCGGGTCGTGCCCGTACAGGCGGGCCTCGGACACGCCCCGCTCGTGCAGCGTCTCGACCCGTTCCGCGGCCCGCTCCCGCAACTCGTCGAGCGGCCCGTACTGGATCGACTCGGTCGGACACGCCTGCGCACACGCCGGCGTCATCCCCGCACCCAACCGGTCGTAGCACAGCGTGCACTTCCACGCCCGACCGTCATCCTTACGCTGATCGATCACCCCGTACGGACACGCCGAAATGCAGTAACCACACC